>JBGOUV010000010.1:0-36946 GCA_041477815.1 Terriglobia bacterium
GTTCCGCCGCCAGCATTAGCGACACGGTCGATAACGTCTTCCAGTACGGCGACAATCTCACCATCCAGCGCAATCGCCACACCCTCAAGATGGGTTTCCAAGCCCTGCGCTACCAGCAGAACCGGTTCTATGCCGGCAACAACGGCGTGCTCGGGCTGTTCTCCTACACAGGCGACTACACCGGCTCCGCCTATGCCGACTTTCTGCTGAGCCTGCTCCGCACCAAGGGCCGCGGCGACTTGACCGGCAAGTGGGGCCACCGCCAGTGGCGCGTCGCGGGTTTTTTCCAGGACGACTTCAAAGCCCGGCCCAACCTCACCCTGAACCTCGGCCTGCGCTGGGAAAACACGCAGCCGGTGTACGAAGTAGCCGACCGGCAGTCCAATGTGGATCTGAACACCGGCAAGCAGCTTTTCGCCGGCAAGGACGGCAATAGCCGCGCCCTCTACGAGGCGTACCATCGGCAGTTCATGCCCCGCCTCGGCCTCGCCTGGACTCCCGGCAGGTTCAACAACAAGCTGGTGGTCCGCGCCGGTTACGGCATCACCAGTTACATGGAAGGCACCGGCGCCAACCTGCGGCTGCCCCTGAACCCGCCGTTCTTTTTTGAGTCCAACGTCAACTACGACGCCAACAGCCCGGGTGATATCCGCCTCGGCTTCACCGACATTCAGCGCCTGCCCACGCTTTCCGGCCAGGTCCGCGCTTGGAACCCGCACCTGCGGCCGGCCTTCATCCAGCAATGGAACTTCGCGGTGGAGTACCAGTTGAGCAACACTTTCTCCCTGAACACCGCCTATGTCGGACAGAAGGGCACCCACCTGGTCGACCCGCGCGAGTTCAACCAGCCCCTGCCGGGCGTCGGCGCGGTGGCGGGCTGGGCTCCGTTACAGACGCGCCGTCCGCTTTACGGCCCGCTGCCCCTGGTGACCACCATCAGCGGCACCGACTCCAGCGCCACGATGAACTATAACTCGCTCCAGGTGAGCGGCCGGAAGCGCCTCAGCCACGGCCTCGAGTTCGTGGCCGCCTACACGCTGAGCAGGTCGCTGACCGACAACCTGGGGTACTACGGCTCGGGCGGCGTCGCCGCCGAGGGCGCCTATTGGCAGAATGCCTACGACCGCCACGGCGACTACGGCCCCAGCTTCTTCGACGCCCGCCACATCTTCAGCCTGGGCGGCTCCTACGATCTGCCCGTCGGCAAGAGCAAGTCTTTTGGCCGCGGCTGGAGCCGGCCTCTGGACCTGGTGCTGGGCGGCTGGAACGTCAACTACATCGTATCGATGCACTCCGGCTTCCCCATCACTTTTAACTCCACCGACCGCAGCGGCGGCCAGCTCGCGCGCGGCACTTCCCGTCCCAACCGCTACAAGGCCCTCACCTACACCGACCAGAACATCGATCGCTGGTTCGGCAGCGGCAACACCTTCTGCCTGCAGGCCGGGCTCAACGATGGCTCCTGCGCCTACGGCGAGCCGGTGCTGGGCACCTTCGGCAACGCCGGCAAGGCCACCGAGCACGCGCCCGACTTCCGCAACCTGGATTTCGGCATCGGCAAGAAGTTCAACGTGACCGAACACCATTACGTCGACTTCCGCGTCGAGCTGTTCAACGCCCTGAACCACCCGAGCTTCAGCCCGCCGGCCCGCAGCATCTCCGCGCCGGCGACTTTCGGGTTCATCACGGGGACGATCAGCCCGTCCCGGAACGTCGAGTTTGCGCTGAAGTACTACTTCTGATCGCTTTCCCTGCGGAGGACGCAGCTCTTCTCGGCGTCCTCCGCAGCGAGCTTGTTTTGTTACCATAGCGACTGATGCAGCTCTCACGTCGCGAATGCTTGGTCTTGGCAGCATCTCTCGCCTGTAACGCCCAGAAGGCCCGGCAAGGTCTGGTGATCTTGCTGATCGGCGCTCCGGGCAGCGGCAAGTCCACGCAGGCGAACTTTCTGCGCAACCGCTACCAGATCCCCACCATCTCCGCCGAAGAACTGATCGCCAGCGATCCCTCCGCACTGGCCCGAGCGCGGAACCCGAAGGTCCAGGGGATGGAAGCCCGCAGCGACCCCGCTCTCAACGAACTGCTCCGGAGGCGCCTCGGGACTATCAAGGTGATGAACGGCTTCGCCCTGGACGGTTATCCGGCCACGAAGGACCACGCGGACTACCTGATGAAACTGACCGGGGACCTGGCGCTGGCGGACCCGATTGCGATCCTGCTGGACATCCCGGACGACGAGGCCCGCAAGCGGCTGAAACAGCGTGCCGCCCAGGACGACACGCCGGAAGTCATCGAACAGAGGATCAAGGACTATCACCGCGAGATGGATTTTCTCCCGCTTTACTTCCCGTCCATCAAGATCCACAAGCTGGATGGCACAAGGAAGCCCGACCAGATTTCCAAAGAGTTGAGGAGGATCCTCGATCCCTACCTGAAGAACTGATTCCCCCGCCACTCTCTACGGTCACATAAACCGGCCGCGCCCTCCGCGAGAGGCAGATCCTAATGCAGATCCTCCCGCTCCCCCCGCTCCCTCTTCCGAAACTCCCGCACCAGGTCTACGAAGGCCCCCACCACAGCCTCAAAAATCCTCTTCCCCTTCTCCACCGTCGCCAAGGTCGGATCCCCCACGACGCCGCTCTTGCTGAACCTCGTCCAGTGGTCCATGTAGAGCACCGGCGAGCCTTTCATCAGGTCCAGCCACATGAACCTCGACGGCGGAAAGTTGATGTCCTTCGCCGCCTTGTCCATCTGGACCCGCTGCTGATCGAGATACAGATACACCGAAGTCTCCAGCTCGCAGGCGTGGGCCATGCCGCCTGGTATCGGCGATTCCCGCAGCTCATTGATAATATCCGGCGCCAGGCTGGGCCAGATGAAGCAGCCGCACATGGCTTCGGTCTCCAGGATGGTCCGCCGGGCGACCAGGTCGAGGATGGGCATGTTCGACCCGTGCCCGTCGGCGATCAGGATGTGCCGGAACCCGTGATGCGCCACGCTCTTGGTCACGTCGAGGACGAAGTGCAGCAGGTGCTCCATCCGGATATCGATGGTACCCGGAAAGTCCATGTGGTGTGTCTCGAACCCGAAGGGGATCTGCGGCAGCAGGAGCATCTCCCCCGGCGCCCGCCGGGCCACTTCCTCGCAGATCGACCAGATGATGAAATTATCGGTGTCGAGCGGCAGGTGGCGGCCGTGATCCTCCACCGACCCGATCGGCAGGACCACCACCGGCTGCGTCTTGGCCACCTCGCCGAGCTCCGGCCAAGTGTAATGCTGATAGAGATAGGGTTTACGTTCCATTTACTTTGCTCCACCACCACCGCAGCCCCACGAGCAGGAAGCGGTAGTCCCGAAAGAACTCCGGCGGCTTGCCTTCCACGGCATGGCCGAGGAACTGGAAGATCCACCCGGTCGCGAACAGCCCGGCCGGCAGGACCCACCACGACGGCCAGACCAGCAACGCCGGCGCCAGCAACAGAGCCAGCGCGATCATCGGAATTCCCAGCGTATGCAGGAGGCGATTCACCGGATGCTGGTGAGCCGCCGAGTACTGCGCGATCCAATCCTCCCAACTGCGCCCGCCGAGCATCGACCTGCATCCTAACACACGTGATACGATGGCGAACGGAAATGACCAGACTAATCCTCGCCGGAATGGCCGTGGCCGCGCTCGCCGGCGGCCAGACGTACGACCTGCTGCTGCGGGGCGGCCACGTCATCGACCCGGCCAACAACCGCGACGCGGTCTCGGACGTCGCCATCACCGGCGGGCGCGTGGCGCGGGTGGCGCCGTCCCTGCCGGCCGGCCAGGCCCGCGCGAGCGTCGACGTGAGCGGCCTCTATGTGACGCCGGGACTGATCGATATGCACACCCACGTCTACCTCAGCGGGCGCGCCAACACCGTCTGGCCCGATGACACCGCGCTGGTCACCGGCTCGACCACCGTGGTCGACGCTGGGGTCTCGGGCTGGCGCACCTTCGACCACTTCAAGACCACCGTCATCGATAAAACGAAGACGCGCGTCCTGGCCATGCTGAACATTGTCGGCGGAGGCATGAGCGACAAACGTGGCGGCGAGGACAACGCCGAGGATATGGACCCGGCCCGGACGGCGGCCAAGGTTCAGCAATACCCCGACCTCATTGTCGCCATCAAGACGGCCCACTTCAGCAAACCCGGCTTCACCGCGGTCCGTCGCGCCGTCGAGGCCGGCCGCCTGGCCGACCGTCCGGTGATGATAGACAGCGGCGTGCTCACCAACAGCGGCCGCAATACGCGCGAGAAGCTGCTCGACATTCTGCGGCCCGGCGACCTCCACACCCACACCTACAACGACCGGCAAATCGAGCTCCTGGACCGTTTCTCGGGCCGGATCCAGCCCTACGTCCAGGAGGCCCGGCGGCGCGGCGTGCTCTTCGACCTCGGACACGGCGGCGGCAGCTTCCTGTGGCCGGTAGCGGCCCGCGCCATGCGAGAAGGTTTCCCGCCCGACACCATCAGTACTGATATGCACCCGCCCAGCATCCTCGGCCCCCAAGTCGATATGCCCAACTGCATCTCCAAGCTCCTGGCCCTGGGGATGGAGCTTCCCGACGCCATTCGCCGCTCGACGGAGAACCCGGCCAAGGCCCTGCGACACTTTCCGGAACTGGGGACGCTGGGGGAAGGGCGCGGCGCCGACGTCGCCGTGTTCGAGCTGCGCACCGGCGTGTTCGCCCTGATGGACTCCTGGGGCGCCAAGCGCCTCGCCACCCGGAAGCTGGAATGCGTCCTGACCGTGCGCGACGGCAAAATTGTCTACGACCTCAACGGCCTGTCGTTCCCGCTATGGAACGCGAGGACCGGGCCGCGACCGTAACGGAGCGGCTCCCTTACGGTCGCGGCTCGGCGCCCACCCCCGGCGCGAGTCCCCGCCACAGGCAGCGCACCGTGCGCCGTACGATTTCGGGGGGAAACCGGCCCTCGTGTGCCCCCAGCCGCTCGAAGAAGGCGATGGTGTGCGCGGTGGCGATGAGCAGGAGTGCCGCGCCGCCGGGATCGATATCGGCGATTCGCCCCTCCTGGCGCTGGACGGCCAGAAAACCCATCAGGTCCCTCCGCAGCGCCAGCATGGGAGAGTCGGGATGCCGCCTCCCAAATTCCTCAAAACGGAACGCCGGGTGCATCATCACGGGCAACAACACGGGAACGGTGGACCGGAAGTAGTCGAGCAGCTCTAGCGTGATCTTTTCGATCACGGCCGGCATATCGGGATTTCGCCGGCGTTTCTGGAACAGCCGCTGGACATCGGCCGGCGGCAACACCATGGCGGCGAAGAACAGGTCGGCCTTAGTGCTGTAGCGCTGGAAGAGCACGCCTTCGGAGACCCCCGCCCGTTTGGCGATTTCCCGGGTCGAGGCGCCGAAGCCGCGCTCCACAAAAACCTCCCTCGCCACCGCCAGCAGTGCGGAGTCGGTGACGGTTTTCTTTCTCCCCATCCAGATCCATATTACCCTCCGCTCTTCGACGGTTTCCGGCAAAGAAAGAACTTTGTAGCGGGCAGGGCGCCTTCCTCCACCACGGGGAGGCCGGCTCTTTCCAGCCTGGTCCGCCAATTCACGCGGAGCGCGCCGCCTCCGTGCAGTCCGCGGAGGACCAACGGTGGATAGGCCACCGTCATCCACAGGTCGCCGTGCAGCACGAGCAGGAGGAACTCACCCCCCGGCCGCAGCACGCGCTCGGCTTCGGCCAGCGCCTTCGCCGCTCCTTGGGAGCCGAGGTGGTCGATGGCATAGGAGCTGACCACCGCATCGAAAGAGCCGGACTCCAGCGGCATTTGACGCATGTCGCCCGGCTGCACACGAACCCGCTGCTCCACGCCGGCGGCGCGCATATTCGAGAGGATCTTCTCCGGCCCGTTATCCTTGATGTAAGCGGCGCTGAAGTTGTCGAGCGCGACCACGGTCGTGCCGGACCGGCTCAGCAATACCATCAAAGTGGCCCGTCCCGAGCCGGCGCCCATGTCCAAGACCTTTCCCGTGCCGGAAGCGAGGAACGTGCTGGTGGGAAGCGCCAGCGGCTCATTCATGCGGAGCACAAAGCACACGATGAGAAACCCCACCGCGGCCCAAATCGTAAAGGCCGCCAGCGGAAGCCGGATCCAAACCGCCCACTTTCGCCACCAGGCCAGCAGCCAGACGGCGCCGGCCAGAGCCGCCAAGACGAGGTGGCCATGGGTCCAGGGCCAAGTGTAACCGAAGTCGACAGGAGGCATGGTCGATCCACTCCTTGTTTATAAGTAAGTGACTGCTTATAATAGCCGGGCGCGTCCGCGATGGCAACCCTCCCCCCGCGCTCTCGGGGTGTCAAATGCAGTCGATATCGACCGTGGCCAGCAGCTCCGGCTGCAAAACCTGATAAAAGCGCATCTGGTTCTTGGAAACCTCCACGACGACTACCCCGAGCGTCAGCTTCCTTAGGTTCTGCTGATATTCCAAGTTGCGGTCAATCGTGACAAACACATCGAAGCTCTGCTGGGCCATCTTGAGCAGGGGACCATCCGGCAGTTGATCCCACCCCAGGTCATGAACGGTCTTGGCCTCCTGCCCTGAGAAGAGCGTCTTGACAGTCGGATCTAGACACTCGTCAATGAGGACGCGCATTCCGGGACCGACATGACTTGTTCGGGGGACACAGTTAGAGAGAAAGTCGATCAGGCTTTGACTAGGCACCCGCGTATTGTGGAAGCACGGCGCCCCGCTCATCCGGGCCAGATCCGTCCACACCGCCCGGTCCAACGTCGCCCCTTGTTCCGCCGTCGCCTGGCGCACCGGGATTACAGACCATTCTACAACCTCTCGCCCGCCAGGTCAGCCGCCGTCCCACCGGACCCAATCCACGCTCTTGCCTTTCCCGACCCAACCCGTAGTATAATGAAGCGTAGACGTGTCGGACCGCCAAGTGGGCGCAAGCCCACTTTTTTATTGTCGGCCTATGGCTATGACGAACATTCTCGAACGCATTGACGAGATAGTCACCCGGGTGGCGGTCTCGGAGGGCTTCGAGCTGGTGGAAGTGGAGTATCGGGGCGGCCCGAACAACCGCATTTTGCGCATTTTTATCGACAAACCGGGCGGGATTACGCTGGCCGACTGCGAAAACGTTTCGCACCAGGTGGGCGTCATCATCGACGTCGAGGACGTCATCTCGGAACACTACACGCTGGAGGTTTCCTCCCCCGGACTCGACCGTAAGTTATTGAAACCACAAGATTACGAGCGCTTCGCTGGGAAAAAGGCGCGCGTCAAGCTGCGCCACCCCATCGAGGGTCGCAGCAACTTCACAGGCCGGCTCGCCGGCCTTGACCAGGGAGAGGCCCTCCTCGACGTGGAAGGCGGCAGCCGCCTGCAATTTCCACTTGAGGAGGTCGCTCTGGCCCGTCTCGTCATTGAATTCTGAGAAGAGGTTTCATGCCCAGCCTGTACGATTCCATCGAAACCCTGAGCCGCGAAAAAGGCATCGACACCCTCATTGTGCTCGAGGCCGTCAAGGATGCCATCCTCGTCGCCGCCCGCAAGTACTATAAATCCACCGAGAACCTGGTCGCCGAGCTCGACGAAAAGACCGGGGCCATTCACGTCTACGCCGTCAAGAAGGCGGTGGAGACCGTGACCGACCCGGCCGCCGAGATGACTCTCGCCGAAGCCCGCCGCCACAATCCCGAAGCCGAGATCGAAACCGAGATCAAGATCGCCAAGCCCACTGACATTCTGGGGCGCATCTCCGCCCAGACGGCCAAGCAGGTGATCTTCCAGAAGATTCGGGAGGCCGAGCGCGAAACCATCTTTGGCGAGTTCTCCGGCCGCGTGGGCGAGCTGGTGACCTGCGTGGTCAAGCGCCAGGAAGGTCCCGACCTCATTGTCGACCTGGGGCGCACGGAGGCGCGCCTGCCCCGCCGCGAACAATCTAAAGCCGAGAGCTTCGCCCCCGGCGATCGCATCCGCGCGGTCATCCGCACGGTCGACAAGTTCGGCCGCGGCCCGGGCGTCATCGTCTCGCGGGGCGCTCCCGAACTGGTGATGCGTTTGTTCGAGCAGGAAGTGCCCGAGATCTATGACGGCACGGTTCAGATCCGGGCCTGCGCCCGCGAGGCCGGCGAGCGCACCAAGATCGCCGTGCAGTCGCGCGACCGTGACGTCGACAGCGTGGGCGCCTGCGTGGGCATGAAGGGTATGCGCGTGCAGTCCATCATTCGGGAGCTGCGCGGGGAAAAGATCGACATCATCCAGTACTCGGAAGACCCGATCGACATGGCCACCAACGCCCTCAGCCCGGCCAAGATCAGCCGCGTGACCGTCGTCGACGCCGCGGACAAGCGTCTGGAAGTGGTGGTCGACGATACCCAGCTCTCGCTCGCCATCGGCAAGAAGGGCCAGAACGTCCGCCTCGCCGCCAAGCTCATGGGCTGGCACATCGACATCAAGAGCGAAGAGGAAAAGCGGCAGGAGGTGGAGGTCGCCATGGCCGCCATGGCCGCCAATGCCGGCACCCCGGTGTCCGTCCTGCTGGATCACGGTCTGGGAGAAAAGCTGGTCGAAAAGCTGAGCGAATCCGGGGCCACCACCGTCGAACGGCTGGCCGACATGACCCCCGAGCAGCTCGAAGAGATCCCGGGTATCGGACCCAAAATGGTGGAGCGCATCCAGCAGGCCGTACAGAGCTTTTACGGACAGTTCGAGGAGCCCCCCGCCGAGGCTCCGGTTGTCGAGGAAGCACCGGCGGCCGAAGCTCCGGCGCAGGCCGCCGAATCTGCTACAATACAGATTCCCGGCCAACCGCCGACCGACATTCCGGCCGATGATGATGAACCATCGGCCGAGGTCGTCGAGCCTCCGCCGGAATGAGAAGGGGTAAATAAGATGAGTACATAACCGCAACACAGGGAGGTCGGTGCACTTTTGTTTATGCAAAAAATTCGAATCAATGAACTGGCTAGGGAACTGGAAGTCAAGGCCCATCTGATCCTGGAACTTCTGCCCACGCTCGGCGTTACCGATAAGAAAACCCATTCCAGCTCCCTCGACGACGACGTTGCCGACAGGATCCGCAGTCACTTCCACAATGGTGGAGGGGGCCCGGACGCCTACGAGGCGGCCGGAGAGCCGGCGGCCCCGCCGAAAATCTTCGTCGAGCCGGTTTCGGCGGCTCCGGCTTCTGCCGCCGCGGCTACAGCTCCCAGTCCGACCCCCACTCCCAGTGCGGCCACGGCGGAAACGCCGCGCCTGGTCCCGCCAGTGGCGGGCCATGGCGGTCACCCCCTGAGGGCTCCGCTTCGCGCCCCGGTCCAGGCCTCCGCTCATCCCGTCACGCTGCCCCCCCCTCCCCCTCCCGTCGAAGCAGCCCCACCGCCACCGCCGCCAGTAGTGGCTGCCCCGTCGTCCTTGACGGTGCATGCGGCCAAGCCTATCGCCCAGACCCCTCCGCCGGGCCAGACCGCTACCGGACCCCGGACTCCGATGCCCTCCGGCGCCGGCCCCGCTCAGCCGCCCTTCAGAACCGGCCCGGGCGCTCCACGGCCGCCGCAGCCCGCCGCGGCGCGACCGGTAGCCGGCCAGCCGCCGGTGCGGCCCGTAGTACCCCCCCGGCCCGACCTGGTCGCCAAGCTCCAACAACAGCAGGCCTCTCCCACACCGGGTATGCCTGTTCGCCGGCCTCCCACCCCGGGCCAGCCCATCTTCCAGCGACCGGGCGGCCCCGGCCAGCCCCCGCGTCCGGGTATGCCTTCCCGGCCCGGCATGCCGCAAGCCCGCTCGGGCGGTCCGATGCCCGGCGCACCGCAGCGGCCCGGCACTCGTCCCATGCATCCCACCTCGCGGGCTCCGCGCCTGGGACCCGGTGGCGCCCCGCCCCCGCTGATGCCGCAACCCACCGACGTGCGCCGGCAGCATCGCAGCCCGGCGCAGCGCGTCCGGGATCGCGAGCAGGAGCTGGAATCCAAGATCATGCACCGGCACGGGCATGCGCACCAGCGCACGCCAGTGTCCGAGGAGCCCCCACCGATCACCCGAGAGATCACCATCACCGAGGGCAACACCGTCAAGGAGCTGGCCGAGCGGCTCGGCGTAAAGGCTTCCGACGTCATCAAGAAGCTCGTAGCCAAGGGCGTGTTCGCCACCATCAACCAGACCCTCGACGCCAAGACCATCAACGAGCTGGCCCGCGCCTTTGGCGCCTCCACCACCTCCATGAGCTTCGAAGAGGAAGCTCAGTTCAACGTCGAGCTGGCCGAAGATCCCAAGGACCAACTCACGCGCGCGCCCGTGGTCACCATCATGGGCCACGTCGACCACGGCAAGACTTCGCTGCTCGACGCCATCCGCGAAACCAACGTGGCGGCCCGGGAGGCCGGAGGCATCACCCAGGCCATCGGCGCCTATCAGGTCGAACACCACGGGCGCCGGATCGTCTTTATCGACACCCCGGGTCACGAGGCGTTCACCCGCATGCGCTCGCGCGGCGCCAAGATCACCGACATCGTGGTCCTGGTGGTCGCCGCCGATGACGGCGTGATGCCCCAGACCCTGGAGGCCATCGACCACGCCCGCGCGGCCAAGGTTCCCATCCTGGTCGCCGTCAATAAGATCGACAAGCCCGACGCCCAGCCCGAGCGCGTCAAACAACAGCTTTCCGACCGCGGCCTGCTCGCCGAGGACTGGGGCGGCGAAACCGTCATGGTTCCGGTCTCGGCCAAGACCAAGACCAACATCGATCTGCTGCTGGAGATGATCCTGCTCCTGGCCGACATGCAGGAGAGCAAGGCCAACCCCACGCGGCCCGCCGTCGGCACCGTGATCGAGGCCAAGCTGGATCGCGGCCAGGGCCCCGTAGCCACCGTGCTGATCCAGAACGGCACCCTGCGGATCGGCGACTTCTTCATCGTCGGCCAGGTGTTCGGCAAGGTGCGGGCCCTGCTCGACGATCACGGCGAGCAGATCCGCGAAGCCGGTCCCTCCACCCCGGTGGTGGTGCTCGGCCTCGACGACCTCCCCGCCCCCGGCGACTCCTTGCAGGTCGTGACCGACACCGCCAAGGCCAAGCAAATCGTCGAGTTCCGCGAGAGTAAGTCCCGTGAGTCGTCCATGGCCAAGAGCGCCCGCATGACCCTGGAGCATCTCCACGAGCAGATGCGCGCGGGCGACGTCAAGGAGCTGGCCATCATCCTCAAGGCCGACGTCACCGGCTCGGTGGAGGTCCTCTCGGACACGCTCAACAAGCTCTCCAACGACCAGGTGAAGATGCGGCTGATCCATTCCGGCGTCGGCGCTATCTCCGAGTCCGACGTACTGCTGGCCACGGCGGCCAACGCCATCATCATCGGCTTCAACGTCCGCCCCGAGCGCAACGCCGCCGAGCTGGCCCAGAAAGAGAAGGTGGACGTCCGCCTCCATACCGTCATCTATGACATCACCGAGGAGATCAAGAAGGCCATGACCGGCCTGCTCGAGCCGGTGATCACCGAGAGTCCGCTGGGCAAGGCGGAGATCCGCGACGTCTTCCGCATTCCCAAGGTGGGTGTGGTGGCCGGCTGCTACGTCCAGGAAGGGAGACTCACCCGCGACGCCCAAGTGCGCCTGGTGCGCGACAACGTGGTGGTCTACACCGGCAAGATCTCCTCCCTGCGGCGCTTCAAGGATGATGTCGGCGAGGTGAAGAACGGCTTCGAGTGCGGCATCACGCTCTCCAACTACTCCGACGTCAAGCAGAGCGACGTGATCGAGGCCTTCCTCACCCAGAAAACGGCCGGCGAGCTGTCGGCCTAGTTCTGGTCACCGGCCACTGGTCACTGTCTTATGACCACCATCGGCGTCCTGACGCTCGAATTACATATTGATTATTCCCACTCCCTCAAGGAGAAGCGCCAGGTGGTGCGCAGCCTCAAGGACCGCCTCCGCTCGAAGTTCAACGTGGCCACCGCCGAGATCGACGGCCAGGATAGCTGGCAGCACGCCGTTATCGGCGTGGTCACGCTCTCCAACAACCGCACCCACGTCGAGCAAATGCTGCAATCGATCGAGCGCGAAGCGGCCCACTTGCTCGGCGCGTCCCTGGTCTCGACCGACGTAGAGTTGCTATGAAGTCCCTGCGCAGCGAACGTGTCGCCGAGCAGCTCCGCCTGGAGCTGGCTGAGCTGATCGAGAATGAGATCGCCGATCCGCGCCTGGGGGCGGTCACCGTCACCGGCGTGCAGGTGTCGGGCGACGGCAAAACAGCCCGCGTCCTGATCTGCCCCCTGGACGAGAAGGCCGACGAGCCTGCTTACCTCGAAGCGCTCGACCACGCCCGGGGCTTCCTCCGCCGCGAGCTGGCCCTCCGCCTGCAGCTCCGCCACACCCCGCAGCTCGGCTTCGCCATCGACCACGGACCGCGCCACGTCGACCGCGTGGAAACCTTGCTGGGCCGCCTCCACAAGCGGAAGCAGCTCGGCATCCTGCTGCTGCTCGCCTGCCTGCCCGCCCGCGCCGACTGGGTCCGCCACGAGGCCTCCGCCCACACCATGGGCAGTGTGTTCACCATCGCCGCCTACGGCGAGGACCGCCAGCTTCTGACGGCCGCCGTCGAAGCGGCCTTCCAGGAAGCCCGCCGCCTCGACCAGCTCCTCAGCAACTATCGCTCTTCGAGCGAGCTCAGCGAAATCAACCGCGAAGCCTTCCAGAAACCCGTCCGCGTCTCCCCCGAAGTCTTCGACCTGCTGCAAAAGTGCTACCAATACAGTGAGGCCAGCGAAGGCGCCTTCGACTGGACCGTCGGCCCGCTGATGAAGGTGTGGGGCTTCTTCCGTGGCGAAGGCAGCCTCCCCGAACCCGTCCAAGTCAACCAGGCCCGCAAGCTCGTCGGCTACAAAAAGGTTCACCTCGACCCCGCCGAGCGCACCGTCCGCTTCGAGGTGGAAGGCATGGCGCTCGATCCCGGCGGCATCGGCAAAGGCTACGCCGTAGACCGCATGGTCGGCGTCCTGAAGGAATCCGGTGTGACCATTGCCCTGGTGTCCGCCGCCGGATCGTCCATCTACGGCCTGGGCGCGCCGCCGTCGGAGCCCCGCGGCTGGTACGTCCGCATCCGCGACCCCAAGTCCGAGGCCGCCACCGCCGCCGAAGCCTATCTCCGGGACCAGTCCCTCTCCACCTCGGGTACCTACGAAAAGTTCTTCCAGGCCGGTGGTAAGACCTACAGCCACATCATGGACCCCCGCACCGGCTGGCCCGCCCAAGGCATGCTGGCGGTGTCGGTCCTCACCCCGCTCACCCTGGACTCGGAAGCCTGGACCAAGCCCTTCTTTGTCAACGGTCCGGAATGGACCCGCCGGCACGTCCCCGACGGCTTCCGGGTGCTGCTGTGCGAAGAAGGAAAATCCTGCTACTGGGCGGAGCAGTCGACTCCCTGACCGTTGTTCAAACCGGAACTGGGTGGTCGCCGCATGGCCCAGAGCTGAACGTAATTGTGCGGTGGCATATTCCCGCGGTCAAGCCGGTTGAGTTCACGGCCATCCGCACGGTCATACGTTCAGAGTTGCCCAGGAGCCAGTTGCCGCCGCTGGTAGTCGCGACCGCAGTGGTCGATTGGTAAGGATGCTCGGTTGGTTCCAACCGGATACGCCCATGCTGGGAAGGCACCCCCTGGAGTGCGGCCGGGAAGAGCAGGGCCGCCGCGCTCGCGGGGCGCGTAAAAGGGGTAACTGTGAGCAGCATTCTGCGGCGCGGTTCCAACTTACTTACTAATCCCCTCCGCTTGATGCACTTTCGGTCGATGAGCACTACATGAGCCGGGCCGTATGGCGCTGGAATCTGGGTGTGCTGCTGGTGCCGACCTGGGGCGGGGCGGCGGCGCCCATTCCGCTCGACCGGCGCCAGATCGGCGCCGTGTATCTCCAGGCCGACGCCCCCCTCACCCGTTCCTTCATCGGGCGGCTGGACCACACCGGCGCGAACTGCGGCATTGTCAAGGCCATCGTAACGCTCGCCCGCGACCTGGGGCTCAAGGTGGTCGCCGAAGGCGTCGAGACCGCCGAGCAGCTCGCCATCGTGCGCCCCCTGGGCTGCGAGTACGCCCAGGGCTACCTGTTCTCTCGCTCCATCGGCAGCGCTGCCGCCACACCACTGCTCGAGTCCAAGCCCCTATGGTGACCGGCCCTCGCCCATGCGACTAACGATTGCCAAGAAGATCGGCGTACTGCTGGTTCTCCCCACCATGGGGGCCCTCCTCGCTTTGGGCGCGTTCTATCACTTCCTGAGGCAAACCGCTCCCTACAAAGACTACATCGCGGTGGCGGAACACCAGCGCCAGCACGCTCGTCTGTTGCATGCCTTCGCCGACCGCACCGGCATCGAGACCGCGGATCGGGAGTACCTGGGCTCCGTGGTGGGGACCTTTGATGGGACCCTGGAGACCCTGGAGCACGGCGGCCAGTTCGCGTCGCACCGCCTGCCTGCCCCTCCTTCCGAAGTCTTGCCGTCCCTCCGGGAGGTGAGGCGCCTCTGGGCCGAGGTCCGGCCCAAGCTGGCAGTCCTCGCCGGCCGGCCCGCCGGGGACCCCGTCGCCGACCAGACTCACCGCCTCCTGCATCCGGATGTCCCCCGCCTGCAGCGAGCCAGCGAGCGGGTGGTAGGAGTTCTGGAGGCCAAGCTGGAATCCTTGCGCCGGGGAATGCTGCAGACACTCGCTTGGATCTGCGCCGTGGATCTGACCTTGCTGCTGGCCGGTCTATGGATTGCCACGCTCTATATCGTAGGCCCTCTGCGGCTGCTCGAACAGGCAGCCCGCCGCATGCAGAAGGGCGACTTTACGTCCCGCGTTCCGGTGGTCTCGGGAGATGAAATCGGCGCCCTTTTCGAAACCTTCAACAGTATGTCCGCCAACGTCGCCCGGCTGGTCGCCACCGTCGAGTCGGGTCGCCGACGCAGCGAGGCCATCCTGTCCAGCATGCCCCTGGGGTTGCTGGTGGTAGGCCCGGACCTGCGGGTCCTTTCCTGGAACGCGCACATTCCCCCCAGCCTCAGCCCGGACCCGTACGACCTGGCCGGGCGCACTCTCCCGGAGGTCCTGCCGGCGTCCGGCGTCCAGAGGCACGCCCTCGCCGTACTCGCCACGGGCGTGCCCGTTTCCAACCTCCTCTGGGAGCTGCCGGACGGGGATTCCAGTTCCTTGGTGAAGATCACCATCACTCGTATGCAGGAATCCGAACCGGGCCAGGACCGCCATCTTCTAGTCGTCCTGGAGGATCTTTCCGAGCTGGAGCGGCTCCGCGCCGCCGCCCTGGCCTCCGAGCGGCGGTACTACCTGCTGCTGCGGGACCTGGACGCCATTGTCTGGGAAGCCCGGACCAGTCCTTTCGGCTTCCTCTTCGTCAGCCAGAAGGCCGAGGCCCTGCTCGGTTACCCGCTGGAGCGGTGGCTGACCCAGCCGGATTTCTTCTTCTCCTGTCTGCACCCGCAGGACCACCAATGCGCCAGTGTCCTCGAAGCCGCCGGCGGCGACGGCGGGACCCAGGAGCTGGACTGCCGCGTGATCACCGCCGACCGCCGTGTGGTGTGGCTCCATCTCACGTTCCGCGCGCTGGAGGATGGGACCCTCCGGGGCGTTATGGTGGATATCACCACCAGCAAGCAGGCGGAGCAGGAAATGATCCGCTACAACGCCGAGCTGGAGCAACTGGCCCACGCCGCCGCCCACCATTTACAGGAGCCGCTCCGGGCGGTGGCCAGCTTCAGCCAGTTGCTGGCCCAGCGATACCAGTCCCGCCTCGATCCCCGCGCCGACCAGATGCTCGCCTTTCAGGTCCAGGGCGCCACCCGGATGAGGGGACTGGTTGCCGACCTGCTGGAATACGTGCGGGTGGCCGGTCAGAACGGCCGGTTGGAACGGACCGCAGCCGGGACGGCCTTCGAGGAGGCGCTCCAACGCCTGGGGCACGCTCTCCGGAAGAGCCACGCCGAAGTCACCCACGATCCCCTGCCCACGCTGGTGGCCGATCCGCATCAATTCGCGCAGCTCCTGGAGAATCTCCTGGACAACGCCCTGAAGTTCCGGAGTGGGGAGACCCCACGCGTCCACGTGTCGGCGGAGGCCTTGCCGGCCGAATGGCTCTTCCGCGTGCGCGATAACGGGATCGGAATCGACCCCCAGCACCACAGCCGCATCTTCGACATCTTCCACCGTCTCCACAGCCGGCAGGAGTATGGGGGCACCGGCATCGGCCTGGCCATCTGCCGCCGCATTGTGGAGCACCACCACGGACGCATCTGGGTAGAATCGGAGTTGGGAGCGGGCGCCGTCTTCTGCTTCACCATTCCGCGCCAGGAGTCCGAGTCCTCCGCCCCCGTCCTGCTATAGTCAGAAGGTGGCTTCCCTTTTCGAAGCTGCCTGCCGCCGCGCCCCGGTTGACCTCCCTATGGGGCTTTCTGCCGCAGCCTGCTCCTGGGGTGACGAGACTGGTGAATTGAAACTCCCGCACCAGCGCATTATCGCTTTCCTCGTGACGGTGGGGGTCACGTTGCTCTTGCCATTCCTCACTGGATCGTGGCGTAACTTCGACCCGACACGGGGGTTCGAAGTCGTTAAGCCGTTTATGATCCCTGTGGCCCTCGCCGCTTTCCCACTCGCGTTCCGACAGCTTAGGATCCCCGCTGGTCTTCTGATGCTGGCGTTCTCATTGGTCGTACTTTCCGTAGGTATCCTCTACCTGCCCTGCGCGGTGCTAATGCTCTGGCCGGAGAAGCCAAAACCTGTAACCGGCGAGTAAGGCCTGTCTGAGCTCGCTCAGTCGAGTCCCCCACCCCCTCCTGCTATAGTCAAAAGGTGGCTTCCCCCTTCGAAGCTGCCTGCCGCCGCGCCCCCACCGACCGCACTCCGGTGTGGTTCATGCGCCAGGCCGGCCGCTACATGCCCGCCTACCGCGCCCTCCGCGCCCGCCACTCCATCCTGGAGATGTGCAAGCGTCCCGACGTCGCCGCCGAGGTCACCCTGCAGCCGGTGGAAGCGCTCGGCGTGGACGCCGCTATCATCTTCGCCGACCTGCTCCTGCCCGCCGAGCCGATGGGCCTGCGCCTGGAATTCGTCGCCGGCGAGGGTCCGCAGATCCACCATCCTGTGCGCACCCTCGACGACGTCGCGCGCCTCTCCACCAGCCATACCGCGGACCTCGGGTACGTGGCCGAAGCCATCCGCCTGGTCCGCCGGCGCCTGGACGGCCGCGTCCCGGTGATCGGCTTCGTAGGCGCCCCGTTCACCCTGGCCAGCTACCTGATAGAAGGTGGCGCCTCTAGAAATTACATACATACCAAAAAGATGATGTACGGAGACGAAGGCCTGTGGACCCAGCTTATGGCCAAGCTGGTCCTGGTCCTGGCCGCCTACGCCAAGAGTCAGGTGGAGGCCGGCGCCGCCGCCTTGCAGGTCTTCGATTCCTGGGCCGGCGCCCTGTCTCCGGCCGACTACGAGCGCTACGTCCTGGTCCACTCCCGGGCCTTGATCTCACAGATCCAGCGGACCGGCGTCCCGGTGATCCACTTCGCCACCGGCGTAGGAGCCTTCTATCCGCTGCTCCACAAGGCCGGCGGCGACGTTCTGGGCGTGGACTGGCGCGTGCACCTGGATCAGGCGTGGCGCTCCATCCGCTACCGCGCCGCGATCCAGGGCAACCTGGACCCGGTGGCCTTGTTCGCCCCGCTCCCCGAGCTGCGCGCGCGCGTCCACGACGTCCTGGGCCGCGCCGCCGGACGCCCCGGACACATCTTCAACCTCGGCCACGGCATCCTGCCCGAAACCCCGGTTGACCAGGTTCGCGCCGTGGTCGACATGGTCCGCGAATACCGGCATCCATGAGCGGCGTCGTCGTCATCGGAGGCGGCATCTCGGGCCTCGCCGCCGCCTACTACCTGGCCCGCGCCGGCCGCTCCTCGACCCTGGTCGAGTCGCTGCCCCGGCTGGGCGGCGTCATCCGCACCGAAACGGTGGACGGCTGCGTAGTAGAGGCCGGTCCCGACAGCTTCATCTCTCAAAAACCGTGGGCCCTGCAGCTCATCCGCGAGCTGGGCCTGGCGGGCGACCTCATCGGCTCCCAGGACCATCTGCGCAAGACCTACATCGCGCGACGTGGCCGCCTGGTCCCCATGCCCGACGGTCTCTATCTGATGGTGCCGACCGCCCTCGCTCCCGTCGCCTGCAGCCGGCTGCTGAGCCTCTCCACCAAGGTACGGATGGGCCTGGAGCTGCTTCGCCGTCCGCCCGCGTTCCCTCCGGCGGACCGCTCGGTCGCCGACTTCGTTCGCGACCACTATGGCCAGGAAGCCGTCCACTACCTGGCCGAGCCGCTGCTGGCGGGCATCTACGGCGGCGACCCGGAGCGACTTAGCATCCGCAGCGTCCTGCCGCGGTTCGCCGAGCTGGAGCAGCAATACGGCAGCGTCACCCGCGGCGTTCTGGCCGGCCGCCGGGCGCGCTCGGACGATCCGCCGCCGCTGTTTCAGTCCCTCAAGCGCGGCATGCAGCAACTCACCGACGCGCTGGTCGACGCGGTCTCCGGCTCGGTCACCATCGCCCGCACCCAGGCCCAGCGCCTGGAGCGTTTGGGATCGGGCTACCGCGTCTCCGGCCCCGGCCTCGCGGTCGAAGCCACCGACCTGGTCCTCGCCCTCCCCGCCTACGCCGCCGCCGCACTGCTGCGTCCGCTCGATGACGCCCTGGCCGGCCTGCTCGACGCCGTTCCCTATCACTCTTCCATCACCGTGGCTCTCGGCTACGACCGCGCCGGATTCCGCCATTCGCTGCGAGGCTTCGGTTTCCTGATCCCCAGCGTGGAGCGCCGGCTGCTTACCGCGTGCACCTGGGTGGGCACCAAGTTCCCCCATCGCGTGGCCGATGACCGCCTCCTGCTGCGCGCCTTCGTCGGCGCGGGCGACCGGGAGGACCTCCTCGAGCAGTCGGACGATTCCCTGGCCGGCACCGTCCGCGAGGAGCTGCGCCAGTGGATGAAAGTCACCGAGACGCCGCTTTTCGCCCGCGTCCAACGCTGGCGCCGGGCCATGGCGCAATATACCGTCGGCCACCTCCGCCGCATGGAAGAAATCAACACCCGGCTCGCCCGCCTGCACGGCCTGCACCTGGCCGGCAATGCCTACCTCGGCATCGGTGTCCCCGACTGTATCCACACCGCCCAGATCGCCGCCGCGCGCATCTCGGGGCATTGAAGTTATGAGCGACGAACTGAAGGAAGTTCGAGATTTCTGGAACCGCGTTGCCGACGACTGGCGGACTCAGGTTGGCGATCATGGAGACAGTAACCGGCTGCTGAATTCCGACCCGGTCCTCTGGAAATTCGCAGGAGACGTCCGCGGGCTCCGGGTGCTCGACGCCGGCTGCGGCACCGGGTATCTGTCGGCCCAGCTCCGTGACCGGGGCGCTCTGGTTACCGGCCTTGACCTCTCCGAGAGAATGATCGCGATCGCCTGCGCCCGGCATCCCGAGATGTACTTCCGCGTGGGTTCCTGCTCCGACCTGGCGGCCATCGATGACGCGCACTTCGACTTGGTGATTGCGAACTATGTACTCATGGATACTCCTGACCTGAGGGCGACCATGGAGGCGTTCCACCGCGTCCTGAAGCCTTGCGGCGCGGCCGTGGTGGTATTCTCCCATCCTTGCTTCCCGCAAGGACGCGCCACCCATTCTGAAAACGGCGAAGAGACCTGTTATTACTGGAGCTTCCCCTACTTCGAGCCGAGGAAGTGCACGGATCCTCCGTGGGCCCATTTCCAATCCGAATTCATCTGGTTTCACCGGCCGCTCTCAGACTACTGGAAGGCTTTCCTCGCGGCGGGGTTCGGCGTCGTGGATCTTGAAGAGCCGCGGATCAGTGCCGACCGGTATCATCTCGCCGAAAACGAAAAAAGGCTCCACGCCAGCAAGACCCGTCCCTTTTCAGTCGCCTTCAAACTGCAAAAGAAGGGAAATGAACCTCTCGGTTAAACCTCGGTCGCCGAACACCTCACCCTCCCTTGCGGGGTGGCCATGGATCTTCCTGGGCCACTGAAAAGGGGTGGGGCCCCGCTGGCTCGAGGAGGCCACAGCGGCCGCCAGAGCTTGGCCGGCAGACGCCATTCGTCTCGACGCGCAGGACGGCGGTCCGGACGCCGGGGACTTCTACGCCAAAGGCGGGTTCCGGGAGGTCGGGCGGCTGGTGTAGACTTGATCCATGGCGATGCGGACCATTCACCGATACCTGCTGGCAGCCTTGCTCCCGGTCTTCGCGGCGCACGCTGACGAATGGCCCGAGTGGCGCGGCAAGGGTCGCCTCGGCGTCTGGGGTGAGACAGGCATTCTCGATACCTTCCCCGCCCAGGGCCTTACCGTCCGCTGGCGTACCACCATCAAGAGCGGATGGGCGGGCCCCGCGGTCGCCGGCGGCCGTGTCTTCCTCACCGACTTCTCGCCCACCACCCCCAACCACGGCCTGGAGCGCGCCCTGGCCCTCGACGAGAAGACCGGCCGCGTCCTGTGGACCCGGGAATGGGAGGTCAACTACACCGGTCTGATGGGTACCTACGCCACCGGACCCCGCGCCACGCCCACCGTGGACGGCGACCGTGTCTACGTCCTGGGGGCCATGGGCGCACTGCTCTGTCTCAACGCCCGGTCGGGCGAGGTGATATGGAAACGGGACTTCGTGGCCGACTACAAAACGGCCGTCCCGACCTGGGGCATGACCGGCGCGCCGCTGGTCGACGGGGACCGCCTCATTGCCGTGGCCGGGGGCGAGCCGAACGCCAAGGTGGTGGCCTTCGACAAGCGCACCGGCAAGGAGATCTGGCGGTCTCTCCCCGCCGACTCCGAACCCGGCTACGCGCAACCCATCATCTACGAGGTAGGCGGGCGCCGCCAGCTCATCATCTGGCACCCCACGGCTCAGGCCGCGCTCGACCCGGCGACCGGTCGGGTCCTGTGGGAACAGCCCTTCCGCGTCCAGGCCGGCATGACCCTGGCCACGCCGGTCTTGGCGGGATCCCGGCTCCTGGTCTCTTCGTTCTATAACGGTTCGATGCTGGTCGACCTGGCCGCCGACGCCGCCCGCCTGCTCTGGAAGGGCGCCAGCTCGAGCGAGATCAAGACCGACGGACTCCACTCCGTGGTGAGCACCCCGGTGATCTATGGTGACTATATCTATGGCATTTGCAGTTACGGCCAGTTCCGCTGCCTGCGGCTGCTGACCGGCGAGCGCGTGTGGGAAACCCTGGAGGTGACCCGCGAGCGGGCGCGCTGGTCCTCCGGCCACATCGTTCGCCACGGTGACCGCTTCTTCATCAACAACGACCGCGGCGAGCTGATTCTGGCCCGGCTCTCCCCCGACGGCTACAAAGAGATCAGCCGCACTCCGCTGATCCGCCCCACCTCCAAACCCGGCAACCGGCGCGAGGCGGGCGCGGTCAACTGGAGCCATCCCGCCTACGCCAACCGCCACATTTTCGCCCGCAACGATGAGGAGATCCTATGCGCTTCGCTCGCCGCCACTTTCTGATGGGGACCCTGGGCGGCGCCGCCTGGGCGGCCAGCCCCAACGAGAAGTTTGTCGTCGCCTGCATCGGCGTCCGCGGGCGTGGTAAGAGCCTGCTGCTCGACTTCGCCG
Organism: Terriglobia bacterium; assembly: GCA_041477815.1. GTDB lineage: Bacteria > Acidobacteriota > Terriglobia > Bryobacterales > JACQDG01 > JBGOUV01. Next base: position 21,658 of record JBGOUV010000010.1, read on the forward strand.
CCCTTCCCAACGTCGAGGTTGCCGTCGTCTGCGACATAGACACTCGCCTTTTCGACGAGCGCCTCACTGCGGTCGAGAAGCGCCAGGGCCGGCGTCCCCGCACCGTCACCGACTTCCGCCGCGTCCTCGACGACAAGTCCATCGACGCCGTCGTCCTCGGCACCCCCGACCACTGGCACGCCATCCCCGCCATCCTCGCCTGCCAGGCCGGCAAGCATGTCTACGTGGAGAAGCCGGCCGGTCACAACCTCCGCGAAGGCCAGGCCATGCTCGCCGCCGCGCGCCGCTACAACAAGGTGATGCAGGTCGGCATCCAGTCCCGCAGCGGACGGCACCTGGCCGAAGCCTGCGACTACATCCGCTCCGGAGCTATCGGCAAAGTGGTAGTGGCCAAAGGATGGGAAAGCGCCAAGCAGTCCCCCCTTCCGCCTAAGCCCGACACGGCGCCCCCCGACGGCGTCAACTACGACCTGTGGCTGGGGCCCGCGCCCCAGCGCCCCTTCAACCCGAATCGTTTCCATTCGAACTGGCGCTGGTTCTTCGACTACGGCACGGGCGACTTGGGCAACGACGGCGTCAACCGCACCGACTACGCCCGCCGCGGCCTCGCCGCCGGTTTCGAGGCGCAGGGCAAGCGCCTCCCCGACTGGCCCACCGCCGTCTCCGCCTCCGTCGGTAAGCATTACTTCGACGATGCGCAGGAGTGGCCCGACACGCTGCTGGTCACCTGGGACTACCCCGGCGCGACGCTGATCTACGAGATGCGTATCTGGAGTCCCTATCCCTTCGAAGGGGAAGAGGAGGGCGCCGCCATCTACGGCGATAACGGCTACGTGATCATCGGCAACTCCGGCTGGCGGGCCTATGGTCCCAAGGGCGAGCCCGGCCCCCGCGGACAATCCGCCAACGCCGAGCACGACCGGGCCCACAAGCTCGACTTCCTCGAGTGCATCCGCACCGGCCGCCGCCCCGCCTGCGACATCGAGGTGGGCCACGTGGCCAGCGCCTACACTCACCTGGGCAACATCGCCTGGCGGGTCGACCGCAAGCTGCACTTCGACGCCTCCCAACAGCGCTTCACCGGCGACGAGGCAGCCAACGCCCTGCTTAAACGTACCTACCGTAAGCCCTGGACCCTGCCGGAAGTTTGATGGCTCTCGCCGTCGTCCAGTCGCTGCTGGTGTTCTGCGGGGCCGTAGCTCTCCTGACCGAGGCACTCCGCCCCTTCCACTTGGCGCGCCGGGGACCCCTGGTCGTGTGCTGGTGCGCGATCCTGGTGGCCGCCCTCCGCTTTCGCCCCCGTCCCGCTCTTTCCGCCCGCCCCCAATTCCTTGACGCGCTGCTGCTGGGCGGCATCGGCGCGATCGCGCTGCCTGCGCGCCGTCGAGCTGGTCGGGCAGAGCGGGTGCGGCATGGTCGGCATCGACAACAGCATCCATCAGGTGGAGTACCCCTTCCAGGCGCTGCTCCGCCAGGTGAATCCGGGCGTGCGGTTTGTCCACACCCCGGCGGCGGTCCAGCACTGCGCCGTACTATGTCTCAACTGCGCCGCGCGCGAAGACAAGGCTGCCTTGTACCGCGACCTAGGACCACCGATTCCGATCGACCGGTTCCTGCTCTTCCTGCCGCACCCGTGACCGGGCAGAGTGCGGGCCATTCCGTTCGGAAGCTCCGGGGACTCCACTTGGAATTCGCTGCTACACATTCTATAATGCAGCCAGCGATGGTATGACTCTGACCTCCGGCACGCGGCTCGGCCCCTACGAGATTCTCGGCCTGCTGGGCGTGGGCGGGATGGGGGAGGTCTATCGAGCCAGGGACACCAGGCTGGAGCGGGAGGTTGCCGTCAAGGTGCTGCCGGCGGCCTTCTCGCGGGATCCCGATCGGCTGCGGCGCTTCGAGCAGGAGGCGCGCGCGGCGGGGACGCTGAACCATCCCAACATCCTGACCATCCACGATATCGGCACGCACGAGGGGGCGCCGTTCGTGGTTTCAGAGCTGTTACAAGGGGAAACGCTTCGCCAACGCCTGGAGGGGGGCGCGATCCCGTCGCGCAAGACCATCGACTACGCCCTGCAAGCGGCGCGCGGGCTGGCCGCGGCTCACCAGAAGGGCATCGTGCACCGGGACCTGAAGCCGGAGAACCTGTTTCTCACCACAGACGACCGCCTCAAAATCCTGGACTTCGGTTTGGCCAAGCTGATCCAACCCGAGCCTCCCAGCGGCGACACGGCCGATGCCGTGACCGTGGCCGCCCTCACCGAGCCGGGCATGGTGATGGGCACGGCGGGTTACATGTCTCCGGAGCAGGTGCGGGGACGGCCAGTGGACCACCGCGCCGACCTCTTCGCCTTCGGAGCGATCCTTTACGAGATGCTGACCGGCAGGCGGGCCTTTGCCGGCGCGTCGGCCGTGGAGGCGATGCACGCCATTCTCAAAGAGGACCCGACCGAGCGTTCCTCGACGCCGGCAGAGCTGCCTCCGGCGCTGGAGCGGGTGGTGCGGCACTGCCTGGAAAAGAGCCCGGAGCAGCGGTTTCAGTCGGCGCAGGATCTGGGCTTCGCCCTGGAGGCGGCCTCGGGCCTCACCAGCGCTACCGCGATTGCGCCCGCTGCGGTTGTTCCTGCGCCGAAGCGGCGTCTGTGGCCGGCCCTGGCCGGAGTCGTCATTCTTGTTGCGGTGGCCCTCGCCTCGTTCTTCGCCGGGGGAAGAGCGGGCCAGACGTCGCGCCCGCAGTTTCAACGGCTCACCTTCCGGCGGGGAATCATCGGGAGGGCGCGTTTCGCTCCCGATGGCCAAACTGTCGTCTATGGCGCGGGTTGGGATTTGGATCCGTGGCAACTGTTTTCGACTCGCCCGGGGAACACGGAATCGCGGCCCTTCGGGATGCAGGCGGATATTTCGGCCATTTCCTCCTCCGGAGAGATGGCCCTCCTGGCCGGCGCCCCTCGCCGGGGGCCGCCGTTTGTCGGGACACTGGCGCGGGCGCCGCTGGCCGGCGGCGCCCCCCGCGACGTTCTGGACAACGTGCGGGACGCCGACTGGGCTCCGGATGGCAAGAGCCTCGCCGTCGTGCGGGTAGCCGGAGGGCGAAACCGCATCGAGTTTCCGATTGGGAAAGTTGTCTATGACTCGCCCAGCCGCATTGGGGGCCTGCGCCTCTCTCCAAAGGGAGACCGGATCGCTTTCGTCGAAGCTGGCGCCACCATCTGCGTCGTGGACCTGAGCGGCAAGAAGACAACGCTGTCGGCGGGATGGATCGAAGTAACGGCGCCTGTTTGGTCCAGCAGCGAAGAGGTCTGGTTCAGCGCCCCGGACGGCAAGACTCCGCCCGCTGTGCGCGCGGTCACTCTCAGCGGCAAGCTGCGCCTGGTGGAGCGAGGAGTGGGCGCGCTGATCCTCCAAGACATCTCCCGCGACGGTCGCGTGCTGGTGACCAACGTCACCTGGAAGGGGGGCATCCACATCTTGCCCCCTGGAGAGACGAAGGAGCGCGATCTATCGTGGCTGGATTGGTCCGAACTGGCGGACCTTTCGGCCGACGGAAAGACGCTTCTATTCAATGAGACCCGCGAGGCCGGCGGACCGATGGGCGCAATCTATCTGCGCAAAACGGACGGCGCTCCCGCGGTCCGGCTCGGCGAGGGGGAGGGGCTGGCGCTGTCGCCGGACGGCAAATGGGTGCTGACGATGACCCGCGCCGCGCCTCCCCAACTGGTGCTGTTGCCGGCCGGGGCGGGAGAAGCCAGGTCGCTGCCGAACGAGGGGATTCATCCTCTGGGTGCGAGCTGGTTCCCGGACGGAGATCGCCTCCTCGTCGTCGGTAGGGAGCCGGGTCACGCGGCTCGAAACTACGCCCTGCGTCTCAGTGCAGGGGGCCTCCGGCCCATCACCCCGGAAGGAGTCCTCGGTGGCGTTCTCTCCCCGGATGGCAAGGTCATCGCCGTCACTGGCCCCGGCCGCAAGCTGGCGCTGTATGACGTCGAAGGAGGGGATCCCCGCCCCGTTCCTGGTGATACCGCCGGGTATTCTCCCATTCGTTGGAGCGCCGATGGCCGCACTGTTTACGTGCGCCGGCCGGGGGAAGTGCCGATCCAAGTCTACCGGTTGGATCTAGCCACCGGGCGCAAGGAACTCTGGAGGGAGATCGCGCCTTACGATCCCACCGGCATTCTGTACATCGCCCCGATTCTGATCACCCCCGACGGAAAGTCCTACGCCTACAGCTACGCACGGCACCAGGTCGACCTGTACGTGGTGGAAGGGCTGAGGTGAGGGTGACAACAGGTGAAGCGGCGGTAACGGCTGTGATGGGGCGTTGCGTCATGGAGTTTTCCTAGCCCGTGGCAAAAGTGCCCTGGAGTCACTTGGTGCAAATTTGCACCACGGCAAGTCGTTGATTCTGCGAAGGCGAACCTGGTAGCAAATTTGCTACCAGGTTCATTTGCCACGGGCTGTTTGGTTTAGAAGCCGTACCGCCGGGAAAGCTGAGCGACCCGCGGGTCGCGCGTCTGGGTGATCAGCCCGAAGTTCGGTGAGGCGATGCCGGCGACGGGATTCAAGAACTGAGCGTGGTTGAACAGGTTCGCGAACTCCGCCCGGAATTCCAGCTTCCGGCCCTCGGTCAGCTTGATGCGCTTGAATGCCGCCAGGTCCCAGTTGTTGATCCCCGGACCGGTGAACACGTTGCGGCCGAAATTGCCGAAGCGCCCAGCTCCCAGCGCGAAGCTGGGGCCGGAGCCAACGCGGCGAAAGAAGGGGTTCGGAGCGCCGGTCCCAGATCCGCCCCCGGTTCCGTCGAACCAGGAGTTGGGCCGGTTGGGCACGGCGGACGTCGAGCGCGGGTCGAAGAACTCCACGGGCGCGCCGAGGTAGTCCGGCCGCTGGCCGCCGCTGTTACACAGGCACCGGTCCTGGGCCTCCACGATATTGAAGACATTGCCGCTTTGCAAAGTCATCAGGCCGGAGATACCCCACCCTCCCAGGATTCGTCCCAAGGCTCCGGCTTGGCTTTCCCGGAACGGCAGCTCGTAAAGATAGGTGAGAACGTAGCGATGGCGGACGTTCTGCGCGGAATTGCCGCGATCGGCGCGGGCGCTGTCGATGCGGGCGGTATTGCCCACCACGGGTTGACCGCCTCGATCGGAGGCGTTGTCGATGGCGTGCGACCAGGTGTAGGCGTGCGTCATCTGAAAGCCGCGGGCGAAGCGCCGGGTGAGGTTTAGCTGGAGGCTGTGATAGTTGGAGTTGGCGTCGGTCAGATAGTTCAGGAGGGAGCCGAAGACGGCGCCGCCGAACCGGGCATTCTGGGGGTTGTTGAGATTCAGAATGCGGCGGGAATCCGTGTTGCCGACCGCGGCGCCCGGCCCCGGGACGGCCGGGTTTAGCTGCTTGTGGTTGAGCAGCCGGACGCCGCTGCTGCCCACGTAGGCGGCTTCGACGAGCCAGTCCTTCGCGGCTTGGAACTGGGCTTGCAGGTCCCACTGCTGGGCGTAGGGTGTGGCCAGATCCGGATCGAGCACACCCAAACCGATGGGCGCAACCGTGGTGAAGTCGAACCGCTCCCCTCGCTGCGGGGGCCGGAAGGGGAAGGGCTGGGGGATCGGGTTGACCAGGGACCCCTGCCAGGGGTTGGCATAGGAGGTGGAAAACACGGCCGGCGCGATCTCAAACGGAACTGCCGTGCTGGCTTGGCTGGTGAGGTCCGTGCTCAAGACGTCAAAGAACAGCCCGTAGCCCCCGCGCACGCTGAGCCTGCCGTTGCCCAGGACGTCCCAGGCGAAACCGGCGCGCGGACCGAAGTTATTCAGATCTTCGCGGTAGGTAGAGCGGGTGACGCCGGCATCACCCGGATACACCAGGCCAGCCGGAGCGTCGGAGAAGACGGAGGATTGTTGACCGGCGCGAAATGCCACCTGGCGGTCGCGAGGGTCCTTCATCCCGGTGTTGTACTCCCAGCGCAGGCCGAAGTTCCAGGTAAGATTGGATCGGGATTTCCAATCGTCTTGCAGGAAAACACCCACCGACCGCGTGCGCAGCGCAAATCGCGACGGGGAGATCTGGGTGAAGAAGGTGGCGAAACCCTGGGCAAAATCATTGAGGGCCGGGGGAAGCCCGGGAATGGCGCGGGGAACCAGCGGGGAGCCGTTGGCGGTCCCGCTGCCGTCGATGGTTATCGAGCCGTTGTTGACCAAGGCGGCGGTGACGTTGAGGGCGTAGGTGCGGAACTCGCCGCCAAACTTCAGGTAGTGCCGTCCGTGGGTCCGGCTTAGGTTATCCAACAGATGGAGGTTGTTGCGAAACAGAGCCAAGGTGTTACCGTTGCCAAAGGGGCTAAAGCCGACGATGGTCACCTGCGGCGGGCCTTCCACGTCCGGGTCGGCGGCGACGATCCTGCCCAGCCCCAGGCTGCTCAGCTTGGCGCGGTTCTGCGGGACTCCGGATACGCTCGCCTGGCGGTGGAACGAAGCGCGGAATTCCTGAAACAGCCCGGGCGAGAAGGAGTGAGTGTCCCGCAGGACCACATTCTGCGAGCGGGCGTCCGCGCCGGCCCCGAATCCCGGGACGCCGCTGTACAAAAAGGGGTTGATGGCGGAGCTATCCTCGAGGAAGTAGGTGGCGGCGAACCGGTTCGCCGGGGAGAAATAGTGGTCCAGCTTGACGACGCCTTGATCGCGTTGGAGAGCATCGGAAGGGGAAATGAGCAAAATGTTGCCGGCGGTGGCCCGCGGAACCAGCGCCAGCAAGGCCTTCGATTCCGGCGAGCCGGCGCTTTCTATCGCCGCGCGCTGGGCGTCGCTGGGGACCGTGGCCGAGCTGGCCACCCCCTGGCGGCGGCGGAACCCCAGGTAAGATACAAAGAAGAAGGTTTGATCCTTTCTCACCGGCCCGCCCAGGTTGGCGTCGAAGTCGTTGCCGTTCCACTGGGGTTTTCGCGGCAGACCGTTGGCGAACCGCTCCGGCGTGCCGCCTGCGGCCGCCTTCTGAAAAAATGGGACGGCGTTCAATTTCGTGTTTCGGAAGATTTCCGAGGCCAGACCATGGAAGACGTTGCCGCCCGACTTCGTCGTCACCATCACGATGGTCCCGGCATTGCGCCCGTACTCGGCCTTGCTGGCGCCGGTAACCAGGTGAAACTCCGCCACCGCGTTGGGCGAGATGGAGCCCACGGCGTCGGGCGTGTTGTAGGTTTGATCGTTGGAATCGCCGCCGTCCAGCAGGAAATTGTTGGACCGGAAGCGCTGGCCGTTGGCGGAGAAAGGCCAGAACCCGCCGGGAACCACGCCGGCCTGCGTGGCCGCCAGCAGGAGGACGTTGCGGCCCGAAGCGTCGGAGAGCAACGGCAGCTCGGATACGTTGCGCTGCGTCTTGCCGAGTTGTGCGTCTGCGGTGTTCACCTCGGTGGTGGTCGCCTGCACGGTCACCGATGCGGAGAGCGGTCCGATCTCCAGAGAGATGTCCACCCGCAGCAAATCCCCGGCGCTAAGGCGCTGGGCCGGGACGGCGGCCTTGCGGAAGCCTGGCGCCTCCACCTCCACGATGTACTGGCCGGACACCAGGTGGGTGAGCCTGTAGAAGCCGTCCGGATCTGTCGCGACGCTGTTTTCGGCGTTGGTGGCGGCGTTTTTCGCCGCCACCCGGGCTCCCGGCACCACTGCCCGGTCGGGGTCCCGGACCTGCCCGAGGATGGTTCCCGCCACACTCTGGCACCAGCTCACCCTGCCCGCCGGTTCCAGAGCCGCCAAGCCCCACAGCGCGCATTCCAGCATGCGCTTCATGGACCCCAGTATACACCTGCGTCGCCTCGGCATCGCCCGGATACACCGCACTTTGACACGAACGCCCTCGTCCGACAAGGCGGAGTAAATCCGCTCACTCTTGCCCTTTGACCTGGTTCTCTCCCCCCATCACCACCACCGTCCGCCCCCGCTCGATGCGCACCTCCCGCATGCCGTACCCCCACTCCACCGGACGCCCCACCACTGCTTCCGGATACCGCGGCTCCACCAAGTTTTCGATCAAGAACGTCACCACCGCCGCCGACAGGGGCGTTCCGGCGATCTTCACCTGCTCGATGTCCACCTGCCCGCGCCCCTCCCCGGACTTCCACCGCGCCACCACGTCCACGCGCTTTTTGCCCCGCAGCAGGAACCCCAGCAGCATTCCCGGCGACTCTCCCTTGGCCGCTTTCCACTCCGCAAAGTCCACCTGCACGTCTCCTGCTACCCGCCCCTGGTCCATACGTATGTGGGGGTCCGACAGTCCGGCGGGTATTTCCTCGGAGTAGTCGTACCGCAGATAGGAGTTGATCTCCTCCTCGGTCAGGACCACCGTCGCGCCCGGCGCCAGTTTCCCTGCGGCGATGCGGTCCAGCTTGACCTTGGCCGACCGCGACTGCGCCGCCGACAGCAGCGCCGCGGCCAGACACAACCACCAGCCGATCATGGCCGGCCCGCGGCCGGCGCCTCGGTCCGGTCGGAGATCAGGCGCCACTGCCGCACCCCCGAGGACATGTCCAGCGCCACCGCCGAGCGCCCTCCGATCGTTCCCCGTCCCTCGTACAGGTCCTTCCCCAGCGCCATCTTCAGCTTGGACAACTGCAGCCCCAGCCGGTTCCACTCGAACTGTCCTGCTAATATCCGGATCTCCACCGTTCCCAGCGCGTCCCCCTGCGGCTCGGTCTCGACGTCCTCCAGGGCGATACCCCTTCCTTCGAACACCCCGTGCACGTTCAGGCTGGCGCGCAGCTCGGCGGCCGTGCGCCCCACCGCCACCAGGCCCACTCTCAGGTCGGCCACGCCGCGCTGGAAGTTCTCGGGCAGCGCTCCAGACTCGGCCAGGCTGCGCAGGTCCACCCCCCGCACCGTAGTCTGCATACTATAGCGTGGTATAGAGCCGGCGAACTCCACCTGCACCACCCCGCTGACCACCCCTTTCCCGGCCTCGCCCCGGAGCCCCGTAAGCAGCAGCGTTCCCTTCTTCCAGGCCAGCCCCGACCGCACGTTCCGGAACGTCCATTTCCCCACGGCCAGCCGGTCCACCTGAATCGATCCTTCCACCCGGGCCGTCTTCAGCCACGCTCCCGGCTGCGCGCTGTCCAGCCCCAGCGCCCGTTTCCATACCGCCCAGCGGCTGGCCGCCTGGCGCGGACGCAGCCACCGGTCCAGTTGCCCCAGCTCCAGTTCCCGCACCCGCAGCCGGCAGGTGCTCTCGCCCTCCGCCGCCCGGCAGCTTCCGGTGAACTTCGTTTCCCCCACCGCCCCGTTGATCCCCTCCACCTGCACGCCGTGGGCGTCCCACTGCACGCGGGCCGACGCGATCTCGACCGGCGCTTCCAGGCCCTTCGGTTGCCAGCGCGCCGCGCTCAGCGTCCCCACCCCGCTCCACGCCCCCGGCTCCCCGGGCTCCTGGCGATACACCACCTTCCCGTCCCACACCCCGGCCGCCACCGACGCCGGCGCCGGCACGCGCAGTGCGTCCAGCCGCGTCCCCCGCGCCAGGATCTCGGCCTCCACACGGAACGGATTCAGATCTCCCGAGGCCGCCACCTCCAGTGTTTCCTTCCCCATCCGCACGGGCGTCGCCCGCAGCACGAACTGTTTCCCTTCCAGCGCGACCTCAGCAGTTCCCAGTTCCATCGCCGGGGATCCCCGCGTGGCCAGCCGTCCCTCCTCCAATCGCACCGACCCCTGGGGCCACGCCGATCCGGCAAACTCGATTCTTCCCTCCAGCGTCCCCTTCAACTCCAGATCCGCCGGCAAGGCCGCGCCAAAGTGCCGCGCCACCCGGACCAGCGGGGCCGCCGTCATCCCCTGCAGTTCCACGGTCCCGCGCCACTCGGGACGGCTCAGGTAGTGCTGCAAGGTAAACTCCCCGCGCACCGGTTGCCGGCCGGCTGTCTCCAGGTGCAGGCTCTGCCCCGGCAGGTCCCATTCCCCCCGAAACGGCGTTTCCATCTGACCGGTGTGACCCGGCATTACATCCCAGCGATGCACATCGTCCACCTGCAGGGTCCCTTCCACTTGCACCCGCGACGGCTCGCCGCTCAGCTTCAGGCGGGCTCCCAGGGTTCCGTGGACACCGTGGTCGCGGCCCTCCACCAGCCGCAATAAGTAGCTCACGGGGCTTTCGTCGAGGGCCAGCTCGAGGTTTACCGCTGGCTGCGGCCCTGGGGTCAGTGATCCCTGTCCCCGGACTCTTCCCATCCCGCTCAGCACCTGATCGGTGCGTGCCGGCCTCCCCCCGAACCGCACGAACCATCTTCCGCCGGCATCCCGGGGAGGCGAAAGGGCCGCCTCCACGTCCTGGAAGTGGAAGACGCTCTTATCGTCCCCAAACTTGAAATTCACCCGTCCGTCGTCGATACCTATATACGGAGAATAGGTTGCGGCGGCCCCGCCCGCCCGCTCCATGAGGGTCTCGAAGTTCCATTTCCCCTGGGCATTCTTCACCAGGTTGAGACTGGGCTCGGAGAGGATGAGCGAGGCCAGTTGCACCTGTCCGGTCCACAGCGCCCGGAGGCGCACCCGGGCCTGCATGGAGGTCATGTAGGCGAAGTGCTCGGCCCCAAAGGCGGGGTCCTCCCCCACCACCACGTTCTCCATCTGGAATCCCGGCGCCGGCAGCAGGCGCAAGGTGATCTCCCCGATCTCCACGCGCCGTCCCAGCGCCTGCTCCAGCGCCGTCTGGATCTGGCGGCGGAACCGGTTAGCGTGAATCAACGGAACTACAAACCCGGCAAACAGCAGGAACGCCGCCGTCCACCACAGCACTCCCGCCGGACGGCGCAGGCTCCACCACGGGCGCTTGGGATCACTCATCGGCCCCCTTCGCGGCCGCCTCTTCCGGAGACGTCTCCGGCTGCCGGCGGAAGTGCTCCAGGGCCAGCCGCGCCGCCTCCTGCGCCGCCGCCTTCTTGGCCGGCCCTTCCGCCTGCACGCTGTACTCGTTCCCGATTCTCACTTCAATGGTGAACGTCTTGTGATGCTGCGGCCCCTTCTCCTGCACCACCAGGTATCGGGGTTGCGGCAGTTTGGCGGCCTGGAGCCACTCCTGCAACGCCGACTTGTAGTCCTCGAACAGGTCGTCCCGGGGCTCGGTCTGGTCCAGGGCGTGCCCGATCACGAACTTCTCCACGAACCGCTCGGCCGCCTCGATCCCCCCGTCCAGGTAAAGCGCGGCGATCACCGCCTCCACGGCGTTGGCCAGCAGCGCCCGCTTGCTACGTCCGCCGCTCAGCTCCTCGCCGCGTCCCAGTTGTAGGTACTGACCGAGACGCAACTCCCGCGCCGTCCCCACCAGGTGCGCCGCGCTCACCAGGTGTGCCTTCCATTTGGACAGGCGTCCTTCTGGATACTGCGGATAGGCTGATACCAGCCGCGCGCTCACCAAGAACCCCAGCACCGCGTCGCCCAGAAACTCGAACTGCTCGTTGTCGCAGCCGTTCTGGCTCCCCAGGGTCTCGTGGGTGTGGGAGCTGTGCGTCAGCGCGCGAGCGAGCAGAGCGGGGTCCTGAAAACGGCGCCCCAACTCTTGCTCGAGCCCCTCGATCGGTTCGGACATAGCGCCGTCCGGCGACCTACTGCTTCTTGATCTCGACCTGCGGCGCCGGCTTGGCCGCGTCCTTGGCCTTCTGGACCGCCGCCTTCTGCTCCACCGCCAGGTCCTTGCTACCCACCTTCACGCCGCCGGCGGCGATGGCCTTGTCCAGCGCCGCAATGGCGTCGTCGAACTTGTTCTGCGCGGTGTACACCATCCCCAGCCGGTACAGAATGGTGGGCTCCGGCTGCGGCGACACCTCCGCCGCGGCCTTAAACGCCTCCTCCGCCTTGGGATAGTTCTTCCGCACGAACGCCGACAGTCCCAGCGCCTCGTGCGCCTGGCTCATGGCGCTCTTCTTGTAGCCCGCCCAGTCCTCGTCTGGGATCGCCGGGTTGAACTTGGTCAGGTTGGGGATCAGCTTCTGGGCCTTGGTCGCCCAGGCCTCCACTTTCCCGAGTTTCTCTTCCTTGTCCAGATCATGCTCCCGCGTCCGCTGCGGGATGGCCGTGGCCAGCGCGAGAAGCACCACCACGTTGTCCGGATTCACCTCCAGCGTCCGCTCGCCGGCGATCATCATGTTCTCGAAGTCGTTCTTCTGCTGGTGCGAAAGCGTCTCCATCTGCAGCGCGAACTCCTTGAACTCGGTGTCCCTGAACTTGACCAGCAAATCCTCCGCCGCCTTGATCCGCGCGTCCGGATCCGGAGCGTTCTGGATGGCCATTAGCGCCTCCACTTCCTTCTGGGACTTGGGGGCCGGCTGCTTCGGCGGCTGCTGCGCCAGCGCCGCTCCCATCATGATCACAACCAACAGGCTAGTTTTCATGGGATCTCCGTTTAGAAGCTGTTAGCTGTTAGCTGTCAGCAATCCGGCTTGTCGGTTGCTAGTGGCTAATGGCCAGCAGCTTGTTTCCTCCGTTTCGCGCTGTTAGCAATCCAGCTTGCTAATAGCTAACAGCTTCTTATTTTCTTACCGCAAAACTCTCCTGCAAACCTTTCTCCGCCGCTTCTTTTGTGCCCGGCGTGGTATCGCCGGCGGCCAGGGCCTCCTGGTAGTGCCGGACGGCCTGCTCGCGGCTGCCGAACAGGTCTTCGATGCGGCCCAGGTACAAATGCGCCATAGCCTGGACGTGGGGATCGGGCTTCGACTCCAGGGCCTGGTAAAACAGCTCTTTGGCCCGCTCCGGGTCCTTTTCCAGGGCCGCCACCCGGGCCAGCCCATAAAGCGCTCGCGGCTCTTGGCCACCTGCCTCCTGCTGTGCCTGTCCGAACCACTGCTTGGCCTCCGCGGTCCGCCCGCGCCGCAGGGCGTCTTCGGCATCCTGCAGGGACTTGGCCAGACCGGTGAGCACGGGCCGCGGCTCGGCGCGGGGCTTGGGGTCCGGCCGGCGGTCGGCGAATTTCACCGTGCGCAGACGCGCGTCCTCGCGCTTGCGGTCGAGGGCGTTGACCATCTCCGGATAATAGAACCGGATTCCCTGCTCCTGCTTCTCGAACTTCAGCAACTGGTCGTAGAAGTGCGCCGTCAGGATAAAGCCTTCCCGCACCGCCTGGTCGACCTCCGACTGCTTCTGCGCCTCCGCGCCGTGCTTCATGCGCGCCTCTACCGCCTTGATCACGCACTCGGTCAGCAGCAGCGCGAAGTCGGTCTTGTAAGACTCGTCCAGGGCCGGCGCGAACATAGCCAGCCCGCCGATCTCCTGCTTGGCCTGCAGGGCGGCGGCGTACTTCCCGGTGAAGGGGTCCAGTAAATAGTGTAAGTAGCTATGGCGGATCTCGCGGGTGTTCAGCTCCCGGGAGGGGTGGACAACCACGAACACGTCGGTCCCGTAGCTGCGCGCGCTGGGGTTGTTGGGCGCTCCCAGCAGGTCGATATAAATCTGAAACCGCCGTCCCAGCCACCCCGAGGTGGGCATGCGCAGGTACCCGTTGGCCTCCCACACCACCTTCACCACCGGCTCATGGTACCGCTCGATTTCCTTGTCGAACTCCCCCTGGTACTTGGCGAACAGCTTCTCCATTCCCGCCTCCTGGTAAAACGACCTGAGGAGCTGCGGGAACTCGTGCAGCGGCTGGGCGTCGGGCGAAATGTCTCCGTAGGGCACGCGAAACTTGAACTCCGGCGGCCCGCCCGATTGCAGGGCAAACGACACCCACTGCGACAGATCCTGCACCGGATCGCTCAGCTTGTGCTGCTGGTAGTAGCTGCGCAGCCGCTCCAGGGACGGCGACGGCAGGGTCTGGAGGTCCTCCCGCAACGCCCGGCGCAGGGGGTGCGCCGACGGCGAATCCACGCCGGCATCGTAGCCAGCCACGTTGACGGCCGCCAGGACCGTGAACAACGTGATATCGGAATCAAGCTGGCCCTGCTCTGCCCATGCCGGCACGACCAGCCCGACCGCCGCGAGGAGTGCGATCAGCCTGTTCAATAGTACGAGTTTACCATGTGTTCGTCGTACAATGGAAACCGACCCATGGGCACGCACCTGAGCAGGATCACTTTGCGCGGCTTCAAGACGATACGGGAGCTCCTGGACTTCGAGCCGGGGCCCCTCACCGTCCTGATTGGACCGAACGGCGCCGGCAAGACCAACTTCATCTCGTTCTTTCGGATGCTCTCGTGGGCCCTTGCTCCTCCGGGGGGTTTGCAGCAACACGTAGCCGAACTGGGAGGCGCCAGCGCTGTGCTGCACGACGGCCCGGCCCGAACCCGTGAAATCGAGGCGGCCCTCACCCTCACCACCGATGCGGGTGTAAACGAATACGCTTTCCGACTCTTTCATGCCGCAGGCGACACGCTGGTGTTTGCCGACGAAAAGTATCGTTTCTCGCGGACCGGCTGGCCGTCGACGGCCCCTTGGATCAGTCTCGAAGCGGGCCATCGGGAGCCCAAGCTTATCGCCAAGGCGGAGGACCCCACTGCCAGGGCCATCCTGGGCATGCTCCGTCGTATGATCGTCCACCAGTTTCACAACACCTCCAGCACGGCTCGAGTGCGCAGCAAATGGGACGTTGCGGACGGCAGATGGCTCAAGGAAGACGCGGGTAATCTGGCGCCGTCCTGTATCGGCTGCAGCAGCAGGAGCCTCCGTACTACCGACGTATTGTGGACACCATTCGCTCCATCCTGCCCTTCTTCGCCGACTTCGAGCTGGAGCCGGATCGTGGCCGGCTGCTATTGCAGTGGCGCGAACGGAACTCCGACCTGGTTTTCGGCGCCTCCCAGGCCGCCGATGGAATGGTCCGCGTGATGGCCCTGGTAGCTCTGCTCCAGCAGCCCGAGAAGGACCTGCCCGCTGTGCTCATCCTGGACGAGCCGGAGCTGGGTCTGCACCCTTGTGCGATTGAGATGATAGCCGGCCTGCTCCGCAGCGCTTCCCTGCACACGCAGGTGATTCTGGCCACCCAGTCGGTTTCGCTCATCGACCGTTTCGAACCGGAGAATGTGGTGGTCACCGAGCGCTCCGGCCGCGAGTCCACCTTTCAGCGCCTCAGCGCGAGTGCCCTGGACGCTTGGCTGGATCAATACACCCTGTCCGAGCTGTGGGAGAAGAACGTGATCGGCGGGAGACCGTAGGATTGGTGCGACTTCACATCGTGGTGGAGGGCCAGACCGAAGAGACGTTTGTCAAGAGGTTGTTGGTCCAGGAGTTGTGGGCTCGCGAGGTCTTCCCGGATGTACACCGAGTCACGACTGGTAGAAGGCGGGGGCGCCTCTTCCGAGGTGGCCTGACCTCCTATCAACAGGTCA
>JBGOUV010000277.1:0-9377 GCA_041477815.1 Terriglobia bacterium
CCAAGCTGGGGTACGCCTACGCGGTGGGGGCGTCCTGGGGGGCCAACTACGGGCATCCCGGGGTGTTCTTCGCCGGCGCCGGCACCAAGTCGGACTCCACCGTGAAGGCGATCCAGGCCATGCAGGAAGAGATCGCGCGCCTGCGGAAGGAACCGGTCACCGACGCCGAGCTTCGTACGGCCAAGGACACGGTGCTGAACAGCTTCGTGTTCAATTTCGACACCAAGTCGAAGACGCTGAATCGCCTGCTGCGCTACGAGTATTGGGGATACCCGAAGGACTTCCTGTTCCAGTACAAGAAGAAGCTGGAGGGGGTAACGAAGGCGGACGTGCAACGGGTGGCGCAGAAATATCTCCAGCCGGAGGCCATGGTGATGGTGGTGGTGGGCAAGCCCGCCGACTTCGATTCGCCGCTGGCGTCGCTGGGCCAGCCCGTAACACCGCTGGATATCACTATCCCGCAGCCGAAGCAGGAGCAGGCCCGAGCCGACGACAAGAGTCTGGCGGCCGGGAAGGCGGTGCTGGCCAAGGCCCAGCAGGCGATCGGCGGCGCCGACAAACTGGCCGGGCTGAAGGACGTGACCATTACCGCTAAGTCGCAGTTGACCGGGCCGATGGGAAGCATGTCGGTCGACCAGAAGATCCGCATCCTGTACCCTTCCACGCTGCGGCAGGAAAATACGCTGCCGTTCGGCAAGATCGAGGTGTACACGGACGGCAAGGGCGGCTGGCTCAAAGCGCCGCAGGGACAAATGCCCCTCCCGGGGCCGCAACTCCAGCAGGCTAAAGGCGAGATCTTCCGCCTCACCGAGACACTGCTGTTGAGCGACCGGGACCCCAATCGGACGGTAAACTTCGTCAAGAAAGACAAGGTCGGCGACCGCGAGGCCGAGGTTGTGGAAGTCAGCTCCAAGGAAGGCGACCAGGTTTCCGTCTACATCGACGCCCAGAGCGGCCGGATTCTGAAGAAGCGGTACCAGGGGACGGCCATGGCCGGCCCGGCGGCCACGGTGGAAGAGGTTTACGAGGATTTCCGGGAGACGGGAGGCCTCCGGGCTCCGTTCAAGACCACGGTGTATCAAAACGAGAAGAAGTTCGCCGAGCTGGTGTACTCGGAGGTCCAATACAATACGGGGCTGAAGGGGGAGGACCTCGCGAAGCCGTGACCAAGCCGCTAATCGGTATGCCCGCCCGGTGGGCCGAAACCGCGCCCGGCGACTGGCAAAAGAGCCGCTGGTACCTGCAACCGACGTACTTTGAGGCTATCCACGCGGTGGGTGGACTGCCGGTGATGCTGCCTCTGGTTCCCGACCTGGCCCGTGAGATCTTCCCCAAGCTGGACGGCGTCCTCCTTCCCGGATGCGACAGCGACATGGACCCGGCCCGCTATGGCCAGCCACGCCATCCGGCTGTGGAATTCGTAAATCCGGCCCGGGATAAGACCGATTTTGCCCTTCTGGAGGAAGCCGACCGGACGGGCAAACCGGTGCTGGGGATCTGCTTCGGGATGCAATCGATGAACGTGTACTACGGGGGTTCGCTGATCCAGCACCTCCCGGACGCCATCCCGAACGGGATCGATCATAGCGAGCACGTGACGCGGCACGTGGTTGGTTTTGATCCTGGATCGCTGCTGGCCGAGCTGGCCGGCGGCGCGTCCGAGGTGGTCAACAGCACGCATCACCAGGCGGTGGACCGCGTGGCTCCGGGCTTCCGCGTCACCGCCCGGGCGCCCGATGGCGTCATCGAGGCGGTCGAACAGAACCCCAACGGCCGGTTTCTGATGGCAGTGCAGTGGCATCCCGAGCGCATCTACCAGGAGAGCCAGACCAGCCTGGCGGTGCTGCGGAGGTTTGTGGAGGCCTGCCGATGAGATTACGGAGGTCAGGGGGGCGGGGTCATGTGCGGTTGCGACAGCTTCTTACGGTGGCGGTTCTGTCCGGGGCGGCGGCGGTGGCGCCGGCGGCCGACAGTGTCGCCCAGCAGAAGGGTAAGGAGCTGCTGCGGCAGTGTCGGGACGCCTTGGGCGGCGAGGCCTTCCTGAAGATGCGCGACCGGGTGCAAACCGGTCGAGCCTATCAATTCTACCAAGAGCAGTTGCGGGGGCTGACGGTCGTTACCTACAGCATCCGGTACGACTTTGCGCCGTCGTCGCCCGAGCCGGACTGGATCGGGATCCGGGAGCGGCGCGACTCTGGCAAGAACAAGGACTGGAGCTCGGTCTTCTTCGACGGCAAGGGGTACGAGGTTACCTACCGGGGGGCGCAGCCTTATCCGGAAAGCTACATGCAACAGTATCGCGAGCGGGTGCGCCGCGACATCTTCTATATCCTGAAATACCGCCTGGCCGAGCCGGGCGTGATTGTCGAGTCGATGGGAAGCGAGATCGTCGACCTGCAGCCGACCGACGCGGTGCGCGTCACCGACCCCGACAACAAGACGGTGACCGTATATCTGCTGAAGTCGACTCACCTGCCCATGCGGCAGGAGTACCTGCGCCGCGATCCCAAGACCCGGGAAGTGTTCCGCGAACGCGGCCACTATTCCAAGTATCGAACCACGGAAGGCGTGACCATTCCCTGGAATGTACTCCTGGAGCGGGACGGGGAGAAGATCTTCGAAATGTTCGTCGAGACCATGGAAATCAACAAGGGGCTGGAGGATTCGGTGTTCCAGTTGAAGAGGGGGATCCGGATCTTTCCGCAGGAGAAGTAGGCTGGTGTTAGCCCAGCAACTTCTCGATATCTCGCGCTCCGTGGAGAACCCGGACAACCTCCACCCCTTCTTTTAGGGGCCGGTAGAACACCAGGTAGTTCTCAAACCCGGGAACGGGCCATCTTCGCAGACCCTCGGCCAGCGGACTCTCGAATTGACATCGGCGCCCGAGGCCGGGCATGGCAGCCAGCCCGTGGAAACACTTTCGGATGGCCTGCATAAAGCGGATGGCCGCGCGAGGGCTGTCCTGCGCCAGAAAGGAGGCCTGCTCTTCCACATCGCGCCAAGCGATCTCTCGCGTAATGACGCGCCGCTTCATTTAACGGGTCCGCGTGGGGTGCGGGTCAGCACCCGGCGTTTCAGCTCCGCCCAAGCCTGCGCATCGCTCTCTGAAGCAGGGGAGCGGAGACCCTCCAGGATTTGCGCTTCGAGACGCTCGCGGGCCTTTTGCTTCTCGTCTTCGCGCACCAGAGCGCGGATATACTCGCTGGGTGTGCTGTAAGAGCCTCGCCGAACCTGGGTTTCGACGAACTGCTTCATGGACTTCGGAAGTGAGATGTTCAGAGAAGTCAGTTCCATAACAAATAGGTTACCGGGCGTTTCATTTTCTGTCAATAACTGACATCCCTCTTTGAGCGGTCGCTGGTCAGCCATTGGGGAGCAAGGGTCTTGGCTTCTCCGGCGGGGGTCGAGCGTGGGCCGGAGCTGAAGCTCCGCCGTAGCTGACCCGGTTCCGGCACAAGGGCGTCCCAGAAGCGGACACCCCGGAGTCTGGTGACCTTTTTAACTCCCTTACGTCCAAGGAGTTAGCTATATTTGTAGATGGCATCGTGGTTGCCCTAACCGCGGCTGGAGTCATTCTATGGATGTCCCCCGTAAAGGAGCGGCACGGGCCCGGTTGATCCGCCGGATCATCGTGGGCGCCGTCGTCGTGATCGGCGTCGTGGTGACTTCGGTGGGGCTGGGCCGGTTGAAGCCGGCGGCGCCCGAAGTGGAACGCGGTACGGTTTGGGTCGACACCGTGAAGCGCGGTCCGATGCTGCGGGAGGTGCGGGGCTTGGGAACGCTGGTGCCGGAGGACGTATTGTGGATTCCGGCCACCACGCAGGGCAGGGTCGACAAGATCCATGTTCGGCCGGGGGCGCAGGTGAGGCCCGAAACCATTCTTCTGGAGATGTCCAATCCGGTGCTGGAGCAGGAAATGCTCGACGCCGAGTATCAGCTCAAGAGCGCCGAGGCGGGTTACACGGATTTGCGGGTGCGGCTGGAGAGTGCGAAGCTGACCCAGCAGGCGGACGTGGCCCGCATCCAGTCCGACTACACCCAGGCCAAGCTGCGGGCGGACCGGGACCAGGAGCTGGGCAAGCTGGGGTTGAAGCCCGACCTGGAAGTGCGCATCCAGTTGGCTACCGCCGACGAGCTGGCCAACCGGCACAAGATCGAGCAGAAACGGCTGGACATCAGCGGGGAGTCGGTGGAGGCGCAACTGGCGGTGCAGAAGGTCCAGGTGGACCAGAAGCGCGCCATGTACGAGCTGAAAAAACGCCAGGTGGACGAGCTGAAAGTGCGGGCCGGCACGGAGGGCGTGCTGCAGCAGTTGGGGAATCAGCCAGCGGGTGGCGGCGGGTCGCTGATCGAGGTCGGCCAGCAGGTGGCCCCGGGGACGATCCTGGCCAAGGTGGCGCAGCCGTGGAAGCTGAAGGCGGAATTGAAGATCGCCGAGACCCAGGCCAAGGACATCCTGCTCGGCCAGGTGGCGGCGATCGACACGCGCAACGGCATCATTCCGGGCAAGGTGTGGCGCATCGATCCGGCCGTCCAGAACGGAACCGTCACCGTGGACGTGAAGCTGGAGGGGGCGCTGCCGCAGGGCGCGCGTCCCGACCTCAGCGTGGACGGGACCGTTACCCTGGAGAAGCTGGACAACGTGGTATACGTGGGACGGCCCGTATTCGGCCAGGCCAACAGCCTGGTCACGCTGTTCAAACTGGAGCAGGACGGCAAGCACGCCTCGCGCGTGCAGGTGAAGCTGGGACGCACCTCGGTCAACACCATCGAGCTCCTGGAAGGACTGCTGCCGGGCGACCAGGTGGTGCTATCGGATATGTCGGCCTGGGATGCGCATAATCGCATACGATTGAATTAGGCGGAGGGGGGAACGAGATCATGAGCGAGGCATTGATTCGCCTGAACGGGGTGACCAAGGTGTTTACCACCGACGAAGTGGAGACCCACGCGCTGGCCGGGATTCACCTGGAGATCGAGAAAGGGGAGTACGTATCGATATCGGGGCCTTCGGGATGCGGGAAGTCGACGCTGCTGTCGCTGCTCGGTCTGCTCGATACCCCCACGGACGGCGAATACTGGCTGAACGGGAAGTCGGTGGCGGGCCTGAAGCTGAGCGAGCGGGCGCGGATACGGAATCGGGAGATCGGGTTCATCTTTCAGGCCTTCAACCTGATCGGGGACCTGACGGTGTATGAGAACGTGGAATTGCCCCTGACCTATCGGGGAATGCCGTCGGCGGAGCGCAAGAAGCGGGTGCAGGAGGCCCTGGAGAAGGTGGGGATGACGCACCGCATGAAGCATTATCCGTCGCAGCTCTCGGGCGGCCAGCAGCAGCGCGTGGCGGTGGCTCGGGCGCTGTGCGGGGATCCGTCGGTGCTGCTCGCCGACGAGCCCACCGGAAATCTGGACTCGGCCAACGGCGAGGCGGTGATGACGCTGCTGCACGATTTGCACCGCCAGGGAGCGACCATCTGCATGGTCACCCACGACCCGCGCTACGCCCGCCATGCCGATCGCCAGATTCATCTCTACGACGGGCGTATCGTGGAGGAAAGCGCTGTAGCTTGAGAGTAGACCCGAGGGGGGCCTGGAGGTAGGAAGGAGCAGGAAACGGGGGGTCAGAGGCCCCTTACGGCCGTGGCTCGGTGGTCTTCGTAAAAATCAGGATGTGCTGCGTCGGCAGGAACTCCAGCGCCTTCCCCAGTTGAAACCCCAGGGGCTCGATCTCCGACCGGACCTCGTCCACGCTCATTTTATGCAGCGGCAGGATCGGGACCGACGGATCCTCCTTCCGGTACTCCACCAGCACCAGCCGGCCGTCCGGCCGCAGCGACCGGCGGATGGTGGTCACCATCGCCTCCGGCTCCGAGAACTCGTGGTAGACGTCCACGAGCAGGGCCAGGTCCACCGTCCCCTCCGGTAGCCGCGGGTCATTCATCCCGCCCAGCACCATTTCCACGTTGTGGATGTTGCGCTGCCGGAGGTTTTCGGCCATCAGGTCCAGCATCTTCTGCTGCACCTCCACCGCGATCACCTTTCCCTGGGGTCCCACCCGCTTGGCCAGCCGCCAGGTGAAGTAGCCCACCCCGGCCCCGACGTCGGCCACCGTCGATCCTTCGCGGATGTCGAGCGCGTCCAGGACCTTCTCCGGCTGCTCGGTGGCGTCGCGATCGGGCCGGATGAGCCACTGGGCGTGCTCGGCGCTGAACATGGGCGCGATCTGACGCTTGCGCGTGACTTTGCCCAGCTCCAGCACGCCCTTTTGAGCCTGAACGGAGCTCGGGGAGCTGCAACCCGTCACCAGGCTTGCCAGCGCCGCTATTAGCGCCAGCGTCCAGGCCTTCGCTCGGATCGATGCAGTCAAAGGAACCCTCTCTAATCAGCATCTTCTCAAACCCCACCACCCCGCGTCAAAATCGATACTGGTACAATCGGAGCCGGAGCTTTCCTATGCACTCAGCCTGGACTCGACGAGCCCTTCTCCAGGCCGGCGCCGTCGCGCTGGCCGCACCAGCCACCGTGCGCCTGCCGCGTCCCGTGCGCGTGGGCATTATCGGCCTGGAAGGCCATTTCTCGGAGGTCCTGGAAGCGGCCAAGGTCGTGCCCGAGATCCAGGTCGCGGCCGTAGCCGCCACCAAGCCCCGCGAGCGGCAGCGCCTCGCCTCCACCAAGTCCCTGGCCGCGGCCAAGCCCTATGACGACTACCGGCGCATGCTCGACGCCGAGAAACTCGATGCGGTCTGTATCTGTAGTGAAAATCACGAGAGGGCCGCCACCGTGATGGCCTGCGCCGAGCGCGGCGTGGCCATCGCCGCCGAGAAGCCTCTGACCCTCTCGCTCAGCGACCTGGACGCCGTCAAGAAAGCGGTCGCCCGCTACAAAGTGCCCCTTACCATGCTTTTACCGATGCGCTTCTCGCCGTCGTACCTGGCTATGCGGAAGATCGTGGCCTCGGGCGAAATCGGCGAGCCGATCGCCATCGGCGCGCAGAAGTCGTACAAGCTCGGCCTCGATCGCGGCCAGCGTCCCGACTGGATGCGGCGGCGCTCCACCTACGGCGGAACCATCCCGTACATCGGCATCCACATGGTCGATCTCATGCGTTTCGCCGGCGGACGCGAGTTTGTCGAAACCGCCGCCTTCCACTCCACGGTCGCCATGCCCGACCTGGGCGAGATGGAAAACAACACCGCCATCATCTACCGGCTGGACAACCGCGGCACCGCCAACCTGCGCATGGACTACCTGCGTCCGGAAACCGCCCCTACCCATGGCGACGACCGTCTCCGCATCGCCGGCACCAAGGGCGTGGTGGAATACCAGGCCGAAACCCTCACCCTGATTACCGCCTCCCAGGCCCCTCGCCGCATCACCGACCTGCCGCCGCACGCTCCCTTATTCGCCGACTTCCTCGATTCCATCTACAACTCCAAGACCCACCTGCTCCCCCTCGCCGACGTCTACCGCGTCACCGAGATCGTCCTGCGCACGCGCGACGCCGCCGACTCGAACCGGGTGGTCTCGCTGGTGTGATCGGCGTCAGAGCCCCAGACAGCGACGAAGCTCTCGGTCTAAAGTGTCCCAGTCGGGTTTCGACAGAGAACCGATTCTCCGGCCGGCCATCGTTTGTTTGATGGTTCGGAGAACTCCGGGGGCGATCGATGGGAAGAGCAATCCCGCTTCTTTCCAGTCGGCGATCCGATGGTCGCCGTAAAGCCGGCGCTGGACATTACTGGTGATAGCCGACACTATCATCTCCTGTCGCGCGCGATGGTAGCCCGGGGCGCTAAGGACGACAGCCGGTCGAAGCTTCCTTCCGGATTCGTCCGAAAAACACGAAGCCGACCAGCACCACATCACCGCGGCCATAGCCGGTCATATTGAGCGTCTCTGGGGTTGTCCCACAACTCCGCCAGCACCGGGTCCGTCTTTGCGGTCAAGGCGATCTGCCCAGCGGTGTCGTCGAGGTCCTCTCGGAGCCGCTCTTCAATTGTCTCCAGCAGGTACTGGCGGACGGTCAAATCGCGCCGCGCTGCCGCCAGCCGTAGGCGGCGTCGCACCATCGGCGGCACGTCAACACTGATTCGCGGTCGTTTCGCCGAATCTATCAGGGGCCGTGGCATGGTGTTCTCCCTTCCGCACCGAACTTAACACCAATGCTCCATGGTCTCAATCGCGCCACGGTGTCAAGTGCGCTGGGTGGACCGCATCCTCCCCAGGCAGGAAGGATCGGGGATCAATACCTCTTCATCCGGTCTTTGATCCTCCGGGCCAGCTTCTCGATGTCCTCGGCCTTCTTCAGCAGCTTGACATTCAACACCTGGTGCTCGCTCTTGTCCAGTTCTTCCTTCAGTTCCTCGGCCAGGGTTACCAACTCGGCCGCGTCGGCCTTGGACTTGGCGTGGTCCGCCTTCAGGATCTCCTGCCGCTGGTTCTTGCCGCTGGGCAGGCGCAGGTCAGGCTCCTCCCCGCCACCGCCGTGTTTCCCCGACGCACCTCCCCCCCGCTGCGCCAGCAGTACCGCGGCCAGCATCAGTACTTGCACCAGTCCCATGGCTTGCCTCCCGAAGAGAAGGTATTAGCTCTTAGTTGTCAGCAACCAGGATCACCACCCGGTGCGAAGTCGCTGACAGCTTCTTCTAGATTACAGGATTCCTAACTTCTTGCCAGCCTGACCTAGAATTCCCAGCGCCTGCTCCAGGTCGGCCGTGGTGTGCGTGGCGGTCACGATCGTCCGGAGGCGGGCCTTGCCGACGGGCACCGTGGGATACCCGATCCCCATCGCAAAGACTCCCGCTTCGAACAGCTCCCGGGAGAACTGGAACGCCTTGCCGGCGTCGCCTACCATGATCGGAATGATGGGGGTTTCGCTCAGGCCCGTGTGGAACCCCAGCTCGACAAGACCCTTTTTGAAGAACCGGGTGTTTTCCCAAAGCTGGTCGACCAGGCCGGGCTCCTGCTCCAGGACCTCGAAGGCGGCCAGGCAGGCGGCGGCGACGGCCGGCGGGTGGGAGGTGGAGAACAGGAACGGACGAGCGCGGTGGTAGAGGTAGTCGATCAGGTCTCGGCTGCCACACACGTAGCCGCCCAGGACGCCGATGGCCTTAGATAGTGTTCCGACCTGGATGGGGACGCGGCCGTGGAGCCCGTAGTGGTCGATGGTGCCGCGTCCGTTACGCCCCAGCACGCCGCTGGCGTGGGCGTCGTCGACCATCATAATCGCGCCGTGCTGCTCGGCCAGCTCGACCAGGCCGGGCAGGGGGGCGATGTCGCCGTCCATCGAGAAGACACCGTCGGTCACGATCAAGCGGAAGCGCGCCGACTGCGCTGCGCGCAGCTTGGCCTCGAGATCGCGCATGTCGGCGTGTTCGTAG
>JBGOUV010000087.1:0-18886 GCA_041477815.1 Terriglobia bacterium
AGCTCCTCAGGGCCTTCGATGGGGTCATCGCGAAAGCACCCGAAGGTCCTGTCGAAGAACCCAGGCGGCCACTCGGTGGACTGATGCTGCCCTGGAATTCTGTTGCGAAGCTCACTCGCCGCATCGACCACTCGCTTCAGATCAATCTCGTCATCGTGGAAGGAAACCGTGTAGTCCCAGGACCGAAACCGCCGAAACTTCGGCACCTCTACCCGGCTCCCATCCTCGCGTGTTACAGCCGTGATCTCGGCCCAAGGCTGACCAGAGGGGAGGATATCGCGATCGCTAAAGGCCGGAACATTCTGTTTCGCCCACTTATCCAACCTCTCGTCAAAATGCTCGAAATGGTTTCGGACCCTTCGGTCGCCCAGTGGACTTGAATCGTCGTTTAGACCCAATCGCCTCCGAAGCTGTGTCTGTCTCTCCCGGCGTGCTTTCTCGCCAACCTTGTCCCGCGTCGGCCCTTTCTGACCCAAACCCAGGATCCTCGAAATGCAGGCGTCGGCGGTAAGAATAGATTGGATGGCATGCCAGATGCGGAACTCATCCTCGGCGGCACGTGCTTCGTGAAGCTCCCGCCAGGCAATATCCATCATCCTTACCTGAAAGACAATCTCCTGCTCGTATCTTTCCAGGACCCACTCGTCCGTAGTGGGGGCGGCGTCGGACTTCTGGTTTGCAAGCTCCACGAACTTCTACTCCACGATTTCAGTATACCATCCAGACATGCTTCGTCGTCCGCTCCTGCCCCCCGTTATTTCCCGCCCTGCAAGAACGCGAACAGGTCGGCGATGTCGTTCATGCCGAAGCCGTCCAGCAGGCCTTCGGGCATCGTCGAGGTCTTGGAGACGGCGCGCGTCCGGATGGGCTTCCGGGGGACGGGAACCCGCTGGCCTGCGCCCATCAGGCTGAGAACGGCGGCCGCGGCAATTCGGCTCATGACGGCCATTATAATAGGCTGACCGTGAAACCGTATTCCGACTACGATCCCTTCGCCTGGTTCTACAACAAGTATTGGGGTCACGCCTTCACCGAGCCGATGCTGCCGGTGGTGGAGCGCCTGGTGCTCCAGAAGCTGCCGCGCCGGGCCCGCCTCCTGGATCTGTGCTGTGGGACCGGGCAACTGGCGGCGCAACTGGCGGCGCGAGGATTCCGGGTGACCGGCGTCGACGGGTCGCGGGCCATGCTGGGATACGCGCGCCGCAATGCCCCGCAGGCGCGGTTCGTGCAGGCCGACGCCCGGACCTTCCGCCTGCCGCCCGTGTATGACGCGGTGGTATCGATCTTCGACAGCCTGAACCACGTGCTGGATCTGAGAGCGCTGCGCGCCGTGTTCTGGAACGTAAGGTGGGCCCTCTCTCCGGGCGGCGTATTTCTTTTCGACCTGAACACGCCGCGAACCTTCCGGGGGCCCGGCGACCACACCACCTCCATCGTGCAACCGGACCACGCCTGCCTGGTGCGGCGTTTCTTCTCCCCCGAGCGGAAGCTGACGCGGTGGAGGGTAACGATGTTCCGTCTGCGCCGGGAGGTGTGGTGGAGAAACGACGTGTCGATCTTTGAGAAGTGCTACGAGGTGCGGCAGGTGAAGGCGGCGCTCCGGGCGGCGGGCTTCACTGCGGTCGCGGTGTATCAGGCGGAGAAGGACCTGGGGATGGAGGGAAACCCGGGCCGCCGGGTCTTCGTGGCGTCGGCCCGCTAGTCTGGGAGATTGGTGCGGCGCTTGCCGCCGAGCGTTTTCGTGGTCACGAAGCGCCACCCCATGCCCAGCAGATCCCGGAGAGCGTCGGGGTGGATGCGAGACAACCGCACGAGCACCACCGGATAGTTCACGTAATGATCGGTTAGGTAGTAGACCTCCGGGGCGGCGGCCAGCAATTCCGCGCGGCGATCGAAGGCGATGCGAACCGCCAGGGAGTCAGGCTCGGCGGATTTGTGAATGGGAATAACCGCCAACAGCTTTCCGCGCACTTTGAGGGACGGCGATCCGTAGGTCGTGGACTCCTCCACGCCGGGCAGGTCGAGCGCGATTCTTCGTACGGTCTCGAAATCAATCTTGGCCCGGGGCATGCAATAATCACTCGAAGATACCGGGTGCTCGGCGATTCATTGTACTTCAACCGGGGGCAGCGCCCGTGGCTCCACCCGAGTCACGGTCCTTCGGAAGCCAGACACGGTGCTAAGATAGAGCCCTTCCTTCCCCCGCCGCCGGAGGTCCTAGGGCATGTGCCGGAACATCAAAACCCTCTTCAACTTCGATCCACCTGTAACCCCCGAAGAAGTGCGAGCTGCTTCGCTCCAGTTCGTCAGAAAAATCAGCGGTTTTAGCAAGCCGTCGAAGGCCAACGAAGGCTCGTTCCTGGCTGCCGTCGATGGAATAGCCGGTATTTCGACGCGTCTTCTCCGCTCGCTCGAAACGAGCGCGCCGGCGAAGAATCGAGAAGAAGAGGCCGCCAAAGCGAAGGCTCGCGCGGCGGAGAGATTCGGCGCCTGAGTCACGCTCCCGGCGTGGTCCATAACTTCACCGCCAGCAGCACCGCGCCGGCCAGGAAACCCAGCCCCGCCTGGTACTCCCGATTCCGCAGCCACAACTCCCATCGGAACCGCTCTCCTCGATACGCCGGCGTCAGGCGCGGCACGAGGCGCGGCACCCGCCCGGCGTATTCGGAATACTCGGGAAAGAGCGTCCGCAGATGACCCTCCTCCTCTCCGATCACGGGCAGATAGACCGCCAGAAAGTACACCCCGAACAGCGCCGCCAGCCACGCATTCCACCCCGCCAGCGCGAATCCAGCCGCCACAGTCAAGGTGCCGACATAGAGCGGATTGCGCGAATAAGCGAACGGCCCCGTGGTAGCCAGTTGCTGATTCTTCGCCAGATGCCCGCAAGCCCACCCCCGCAACAACAAGCCGGCCAACGCCACCGGCAACCCCACCGCCAGGCTCGTCCGCGACGGACGCGAGTAAACCACATAGAGCGCCGCCACCACAAACCCCGAAGTCACCCGCACCCGCGCCGCCAGCTTCCCCCAGCCGCTCAGAACATTCTCTCCTGTTTCTTCAGGTTCCCGAACGACCCCACATTGGCGATCGACAGGGCCAGCCGGAACTGGTTCTCGTTCCGCGTCGGACCCAGCGCGAACCGCCGCCACTCCACACTGAACCCGCAGCAGTCCGTGTTGTAGGTAACGTTCGTGTTGGCGTACTGCAGGATCCCTTTCCGGTAATCGTAGACCGTGCTGAAACCCGAGTTCCACCCCCGCTTGTTGAGCGCCCCCCACCGCACCTGCCCGCGCACCTGGTTCGACGGCGGGGTCAGCAGCGGGGTGGACCGCACCGCGTAGTGTCCCACCGAAACGGTGATGTTCTGCAGCGTGGCGTCGGCCGTCAGACCGCTATTGACGAACTTGCCTCGCGCCGGATCGTAATCGTTGCGCCATTCCACCGTGTAGTTCCAGCGCGGCTGCACGCGCAGGACGCTCACCACCGGCGAATAATTCCGCGGCGTGTCGGCGAAGGCGAAGGGCGTGAGCGTGGCCGTCGACTGGAGCACGTTGCGCGCCCCCGGCCGCAGCGCGCCCCCAAAGTCCGCATCGAAGTACCGCCGCTGCCACAGCTCGAAGCTCAGCAGCTCCCGCACCTCGCCGGACGCCTCCCGCTTCCCGTAGAACCGGTTGATCAGGGAGATCTCCGCTTCGTTCGTATTATTCAGCAGGTCCCGCTCGTCGAAGCGCAGGATGCGGTCGAAATCCGGCACTCCGGCCACATAGCGATAGGTGATCCTCGGCTCGATGACGTGCTTCAGCTTGTCGGTGAGGAGCTGCGGCCCTTCGAACACCCGCTCCAGGGGCGGCGGCGCGAACTCCAGCGAAAACTCCCGCGCCGAGCGCCGCAGCCCCTCGCCCGACAGCGTCCCGTCCGGCCGCATCTGCTCCCCGTAGTAGGTCTCATGAATCCCGGCGGTGGGCGTCAGGTAGAATCCCTTCCACTCCAGCTTGGTGGACAGGCGCGGGAAGAAGTCCATCCGCTCGGCCACTTGCCGCGTCCGGAAGCCCTTCTGCCTCCTTCCCAGCAGATCGAACGCGGAATCCAGACGCAGCCACACCGGCAGCTCCCCGCCCACCAGCTCGTGCTCCCGGCTGTTAAGCTCCACGCTGGGCAGCTTGCGGATCACGATGGTGTCGTCCTTCTCCGTGGTCTGGAAATTCTCGTGCCTCACCAGGGCCGCGTTGAAAAAGAAGCTGTCCCACGATTTGGTCACGTACCCCACCGAGTGCGCCTCCGAGGAAATCGCTTCGTTCAGCGTCTCGGTGAAGGCCAGCCGGAACTCCAGCGAGCTGAGGTAGTTGATATTGGCCACCGCGAGAAACCCCTTCGGCAGCTCCGCGCGGCCGTTTAGCGTGAACATCCGGCCCCCCTGCTTCCGCAGGTTCTCTCCCACTCCGATCCCCCGGTCTTTCATGGCGAACCAGTTGGCGTCGAAGTGCGAGGTGCGCGTGGGACGCGCCCGCCCGGTTATCTGGTGCGAAAATCCGCGCTGGCTGTAATACGTTCCCCCCGCGGTCAGGTCGTAGCTGCGATTGATGGCCCAGAAGAACGTCTCCCCCAGCACCCGGCCCCGCCGCGAGCTGTTGCCGATGTTGGGCGTTAGAAAGCCCGAGCTGCGCGGCGTCCGCTCCAGCGACTTGTAATACACCGGCGCGTAAAACAGCGGCACCTTCCGCAGCCGGAAGACTGTCCGCTGCACCAGCGCATACCGCCCCGGCACGATCGTGGCCCTCGGCGTGTGCAGCTTCCACCACGGACTCGCCACCTTGCAGTTGGTCACCCAGCCGTTGAAGACGATGTAGTGGTCCTTGATCTTGTGCGCCGTCTCGCCTTGGAAGTAGAACGGCTCGTTGGTAGTCAGGATCCGGGGACTCGCCTGGCTGGCCGAGCCGACCGTGCCCCGGACGTTGAAGAACACCCCGTTCTCCGTGTTCAGGTTGTACTTGAACTTGTCGGCGTAGACGTCCTCTTTGCGCCCCGGATGAGAAAAATGGACGTTTCCCCGGGCCTCGGCGTCGCCGCTGTCCTCGTTGTAGTCGATCTCGTCGGCGGTCAGGAGCATCTGGTCCTGGTGCATTTCGACGCGCCCGCGGAGAAAGCGCCAGGGGCCCTCGGTCGACTGCGAGTCGGCCTCCACGATCACCTCCTGGGCCTCCTGTACTTGAGCTGGACAAAGGGCCGGACAAAGCGCGTGACAAAGCGCCGCCAATATGATACGTAGGAGGAAGTGACGCAAATTCCGAGCGTAACATGACCTGCCCTACCTGCGGCTACAAAGGCATCGAGGAAGGCGACCACCGCTGCAACCGTTGCGGCCGCCGTCTGGACCCTCCCACCCCGCCGGCGCTTCCGATCTCCACCGGCGGCGCCGCCCCCGCCCTGGCGCCGGAATGGAAGCTGGAGGTCGCCCACAAGCTCGAAGAGTTCCGCCAGAAGCGGGCCGAGCAAGATAAACCGCACGACGAAGAGACCAGCGAGAGAGTCCCCCCGCCGGACCGCACCAAGAAGGTCCTCGCCTTTGAGGATTTCGCCGCCGGCCAGATTGAGCCCGTGGTTATCGACCCGCCGCCTCCTCCCAAGCAGCGAGCCACGACCGTGAGGGGGCGGCCCGCCAAGACCCCGGTCGTCGAGGCCCGCACCTCTGAGCCACCTTCGGTCGCGCGCGACGTGCGCTGCACTGAGCCGGTCGCCCCGGTGGCGCTCCGCGCTCTGGCCGGCGTCCTCGATGCGGCCGTTCTGACCATCGCCGCCGGCGTCTTCGCCGGGACCTTCTATCTCCTGGGCGGCGGCCTGCCCAGTCAGCCCAAGGCCGCGGGCGGCCTGGCTCTCGCCGCCGGACTTCTGGCCGCGTTCTACCTGTTCTTCTACGTCTTCTACGCCGGCGAAACCCCCGGCATGCAGTGGACCGGCCAGCGCCTGATCGACTTCGAAGGGAACTCCCCGCGGCCCGGACAACGCCTGGTCCGCTCGCTCGGGGCGTTGCTCAGCGCCGCCGCCCTCGGCCTGGGCTACCTGTGGGCCGTCATCGACGAAGAATCCCTCACCTGGCACGACCGCATGTCCCAAACCTTCCTCACCCGCGACGAGCGCGCCCGCCGCCGCTTCCAACCCCGATGATCCGCTTCGATCCCGGCAACCTCCTCCTGGGCCCCGCCCTCCTCAACCGCTATCGCCGGCGGGCGACGACCGCCGTCGAGTCGTTTCGGAAGAAGTCCGAGAGCGGCCTCCATGGCTTCCCCCATCTGCCCTTTCAGGACCAGGTCATCGCCGAGGTCCGGCGCTACGCCGTTTCCTGTCACGGCCGTTTCGACGTCATTTGCCTGATCGGTATCGGAGGGTCGGCGCTGGGGGCCTGGACTCTCGACTGCGCGCTCCGCCGTCCGGGACAGCCTCGCCTGGTGATCCTCGACAACGTCGACCCCGCCCTGGTCGGCGCGGCGCTCGATTCCATGAATCCCCGCCGGACCCTGGTCGTGGTCACGACTAAGTCCGGCTCTACGGCCGAGACCATCGCCACCTACCTGTTCGTGCGCCAATGGCTGGGCCAGAACCACGCCAGCCAGGTAGTAGCCATTACCGACCCCGAGAAGGGCGATCTGCTCGAAATCGCCCGCCGCGAAGGCTGCCCGGTCTTCCACGTACCACCTAATGTCGGCGGACGCTTCAGCATCCTCTCCCCGGTCGGCCTGCTCCCCGGCGCGCTCATCGGCGTCGATATCCGCAAGCTGTGCGCGGGCGCCCGCGACATGACCCGACTCTGCTGGAACACTGCTCCCGGTGAGAACCCCGCCCTGGAGGCGGCCCTGGCCCACTACCTGATGCTGGAGAGGAAGGGCAAGACCATTCAAGTCGTCTTCAGCTATAGCAATCTGCTGTGGGGGCTGGCCTTCTGGTTTCGGCAGCTCTGGGCCGAATCGCTTGGTAAAGAGGGGCGCGGCCAGACCCCCATCGCCGCGCTCGGCGTCACCGACCAGCACTCCCAGGTGCAGCTTTACCTGGAAGGACCCAACGACAAGGTCTTCACCCTGTGGGCGGTGGAAGAGCACCGCTCGCTGAAGATTCCCAAGGCCTTCCCGGACCTCGACTCCTGCGGCTATCTGGGCGGCCAGTCGCTCGGCCGGTTGTTCGACGCCGAGCGGGAGGCCACCACCGAAGCCCTCACCCGCTACCGCCGTCCCAACTGCACCGTAACCTTACCCCGGGTCAATGCCTACTATCTGGGAGCCTTCCTCCAGCTTCTGGAGTTTCAGACGGCGTTTACGGGCGAGCTGATGGGAATCAACGCCTTCGATCAGCCCGGCGTCGAGCTCGGGAAGCGCATCACCTACGCCAAAATGGGACGTAAAGGCTACGCCTAAGCACCTAACCGGGACCGTAAGGGAGCGGATCCCAGATTTGTCGAACAATCCACTCCCTGACGGTCGCGGTTCAGGCAGCCAACGCCCGCGACGACTTGCTCGCGGACTCCAGGATCCAACGCAAGTGAGACGACTCGAAGGGTGGGGCGCAGTAGTCGGTGGCCCCCGCTTCTATGGCATCCAGCCAGTCGGCAATCTCCGGCCGTGGGCTGACCACCACCACCGGAGCTGCTGTGGCGCGAAGCAACTCGACAGCGCTTCGCCAGTCGCCTCCCAAGAACACCAGATTGGGTCGCAAGCGCTCAATCAGATCCCGGCTGGCCTCGGCGGGTTGGGGCGGGCTGATATGAACGGTGCGGTTTTCGGTTCGGAGGACGCGCTGCAATTCCTGATCCAGCGGTTCCTCCAATCCGAGCAACAGAACAACATCGGCCATGAAGAGGCCTCCACTTATCCAGCCTAGGCTCATTTACCGCAAAAGTCCAATCAAAAATATCTATGACCCCAAACAGCTTCGACCGAGCGGAATTGGTCACATTGCGCACGCTTAATAAGCCCGCGAAAATCCAGAGATATCTGGATGAAGGCCTCGGGTATAACCAGGAAAAAGACGGCGAGACGTGCCGCTCGCCGCGCCGCGTCCTGCGCGATCGGACGGCCCAGTGCATGGAAGGCGCGCTGTTCGCCGCCGCGGCCCTGCGCGTTAACGGCCACCCGCCGCTGCTGTTGGACTTCGAAGCAGTCCGTGACGATGACCACGTTCTCGCCGTCTTCCGGGAGCGCGGCCACTGGGGCGCTGTTGCGAAATCCAACTACGCCGGACTGCGCTACCGCGAACCGGTTTACCGCACTTTGCGCGAGCTGGTGATGTCCTATTTCGAACATTATTACAACCTCCGAGGCGAGAAAACCCTGCGCCGCTATTCGCGTCCGGTGAATCTCGCCCGGTTCGATCGGGTCCGGTGGATGACCACCGAAGAGGACCTCTGGGTGATACCCGAGTATTTGACCACCATTTCGCACACTCCGCTGCTGACGCCGGAGATGGAGCGGCGGCTCAACCCGATGGACCGGCGTCTGTTCGCCGCCGGCCGCGTGGGATCGAGTTAGAACTCGATCCTGGTGCCCAGGATGACGGTGCGGGGACCGCTCTCATCCTGGCCCTGCAGGCTGCTGATGCGACCCACGGCGGTGGGGGCGGAGATGTTGGCCGCCGGGTTACGGAAGTTGGGGTGGTTGAAGGTATTGGTGGTGGATAAGTGGAATTCGAGGCGGCCGCGCTCGCGGAAGCGGACGATCTTGAACAGGCCGAGGTCCCAGTTGATGGTGCCGGGGCCGGCCAGGGAGCCGACGGCGGCGTTGCCGAAGCGGCCGGCGTTGACCGGAGGGGCGACGAAAGCGGCGGGGTCGAACCAGTGGTCGATGGTGCGCTCGGACCCGGGGAGGTTGCCATCGGCCACGCGGTCGGGGCGGCCGCCGACGACGTTGGTGTTGGAGGGGTCTCGGCCGGTGAAGCTGGGGGTGTAGCGCTGGCCGGTCTGGAGGAGAGTGATGCCGGCGAACTGCCAGCCGCCGATGATCTGGGCCAGGGGACCATGGAGCTGGCCGAGCCAGGCGCGGCCGGGGCCGATGGGCAGCTCCCAGAGGTAGCTGGCCACCAGGCGGTGGCGCATCAGGTAGAGCTCGTCGCCACGGTCGGCGCGGCGGTCGTAGGCATTCTCGATGACCGCGCCTTGCTCGCCCGAATCAACGCCGTTGCCGAGCAGCTTGGCCCAGGTCCAGCCGACCTGGAAGTATAGGCCCCGGGCGAACTTGCGCTCGGCCTCGAATTGCAGGGCGTTGTAGCTGGTGTTGCCCCCGTTGTCGACCAGGGTGATGTTACGGTACTGCGGGTAGGGGCGGCGGTTGTTGTCGAAAGGCGTCACGCCGGGCAGCGGCTGGTTGAAGTTGCGGCGGTAAAGGAGATTGATGGAGCGGGTGCCGAGATAGGAGAGGCGGAAGGCGGTGGCATGCCACTCCTGCTCGGCGGTAAGGTTCCACTGCAGGCTGTAGGGGTTGAAGAGATGGGTTACCACACCGGTTACGTCCTGAGCGCCAAGCGCGCCGACGCCCAGAAACGGCTCGGGGAACTGGAACAGCGGCACGCCGTTGGTGATCCGGTTGGTGAAGCTTTCATTGGAAGTAAAGGGTCCGCCGTTGGAGAGGGATCGGAAGGTGCTGGAAGAGAGGCTGTTGTGGAAGACGCCGAAGCCCGAGCGGACAACGGTGCGGGCGTGTCCGAAGGGACGCCAGGCGAGACCGACGCGGGGATCGATGTTGTTGGAGTCGGCGTCGCGGAGGCGGCGGGCGGGGAAGCCGGCCTGCTCCGCGGTCACGATCTTGATGCTGGTGGGGAAGATGGGACTGACGTCGCGCTGCAGGACGGTCGAAGTGGGGACGACAAGGTTGCCGGTGCGCGGATCGAAGTTGAACATGCGGTCGTACCGGTCGGCAAAGGGGTTCATCCACTCGTAGCGCAGGCCGAGGTTGAGGGTCAGGTTGGGATGGATCTTGAAGTCGTCCTGGAGGTAGGCGGCGTAGTCGCTGTTGCGGCCGTAGCTGCGGCCCTGGGGGGTGACGCGGCGGGTGGTTTGGGGGATGCCGAGCAGGAAGTCGGCGTAGGAAAAGCCGGCGAAGGCGCCGGTGAACTGGTAGTTGCCGAAGATGGCGATGGGGATGGGAAGTTGGGAGGCCTGGTTGCGCTTGAAATTGAATCCGATCTTGAGGGAGTGGCGGCCGCGCAGCAAGGTGATGTTGTCGATGAGGTCGTAGGTCATGTCCTGCTGGCGGGAGTAATCGATCTGGGTGATCGCGGAGAAGCCGGTAATCTGGATATTGGGGACGCCGGGGAGGTCGAGGTTGGTGGTGAGGCCGCGGATGCCGAGGTCGCGGACCAGACTGAGGCCGCGGAGGGGGCCATGGAAGAAGTTTTCGTGCCAGGCCACACCGGCGCGGAATTCATTGATGACGCTCGGTGAAAAGATGTGGGTGTCGACCAGCGAGCCGTTGCGGATCTTGCGGAGCTGGTTGCGGAGGCCGGTGTTGGGCAGCTCGCCCTCCGGAACGGGCGTGGGCATGTTGCGCCAGGAGAAGCGGCCATACAGGGAGTTCTGGTCATTGATGCGATGGTCGCCGCGAACATCGAGATGGTTCCAGTAAGGAGCGTTGGAGACGTTGGCGCGGAGGTTCTGGTCGAGCGCGGTGGGAGCGCCGAAGTTGGGGGGCTCGAAGAACAGGTCCTGGGCTTTGGAGGAGACGGAGCTGAAGCGGGCGCGGGGGATGGCGTTGTTGGGGAAGGCCTGATTGTTGGCCGGGTCGCGGATGACGATGAGGGCGCCGGCGCGGTCGCGCAGCTCGGAGAAGTCGCCCTGGCGGAGGGCGAGCGAAGGGACGCTGGCGTTGAAGACGGTTTGGGTGTGGTCGCGGTTGCCTTCGAAGGCGGCAAAGAAAAAGGTGCGGTTGCGCCCGTTGTAGCGTGGAACAACGACGGGTCCGCCCATCGAGCCGCCGAACTGGTTATACACGCGGGAGGGGCGCGTGGTGGAAAAGAAGTTGCGCGCGTTGAGACCGCCGGAAGAGTACTGCTGAAAGGCGGAGCCGTGGAGCTGGTTGGTCCCGCTCTTGGAGGTAACGGTGATGGTGGCCACGGCTCCGTATTCGGCGCTGTTGTTGACCATGGTCAGCTTCATCTCCTGGATGGATTCGAAGCTGGGCTGGGCGGGCGTGACCTGGCCGCCGCCCTGGTCGCCGAGCGAGGTGCCGTCCATGATGAAGTTGTTCTGGAAGCCGCGGGTGCCGCCGAAGCTGTGGGCGGAGGAGCCTTCATAGCGGTAGGAGCCCGGAGTCAGGCTCATGTACTTGAAGATGCCGCCGCCGAAAGCGTCGCCCCGGACGAAGTTGAGGGGCAGCTCGCGCATCTGGCGGCCGGTGCGGACGTCGCTGACGGTGCCGGTCTCGCTTTCGACCAGAGGGGCTTGGCCCTCGACGGTGATGATTTCGGTGATCTGGCCGACCTTCATCTGGATGTCAATGCGGAGGAGTTGGCCGGTCTCGAGGTTCAGGGACTTTTGGACGTAGCGCTGGAAGCCGGGGGATTCGGCGGCCACGGCGTAAGGTCCGGGGTTGAGGTGGGTGACCTCGTAGTTGCCGGAGGGGTCGGTCTGGACGTCTTTGACGGCGGCATTGGCTTCGTTGGTGACAGAAACCTTCACCCCGACCATGGCGGCTCCGGCGGTGTCCTTGACCGAGCCGCGGATGGCGCCGAAGGTGGACTGGGCGAAAGACGGGACAGTGAGGGTAAGGGTGGCAAACAGGGCCAAGCGGGTCATGGTAGTGAACTCCCCTTGGGGGTCAACCTACCACAGGCGGGGGGTCCGGAGGGAAGCCAAAATGTTAAGTTGTTGAAAAAAGGGCGCTGGTGGCTTTGGGTTGCCCGCGCCATCCACCGCTGGGCCGAAGGCATTCAGTTGCGCGCTGGTAGCAGGTCCACCGTCTCCCGAGTAACCGGGCCGCGAGTTTCCGGCGACGTGCGTGAGCGCCCCATTCGGATCGACTCTAAAAACGGAATTGAGACTTGAGAAGTAAACGTTGCCCGCCGCGTCCGCCGCAACGCTCTGAAGGTTCCCGATCGGCAAGTCCACCCCGCGGGCCGGAGGTCGGCGGCAGCACGCCGCCCGTCAGGGTCGAGATCACATACGGCTGCGCCGCCGCGACGGCGGCAAAAAACAAGGCGCTGGAGACAACTAAAGTCGACTTCATGGAACTGCCTCCGTACCGGTCGATGAGTGCTGCGTCACAGTATATCGCGGT
This sequence comes from Terriglobia bacterium, assembly GCA_041477815.1. GTDB lineage: Bacteria > Acidobacteriota > Terriglobia > Bryobacterales > JACQDG01 > JBGOUV01. Next base: position 12,255 of record JBGOUV010000087.1, read on the forward strand.
CCTCGATAAACCGAGTCGGGGCAATTAGGCGACACGCATTAGCTGAGGACGCCTACTCGTCGGCCGGGGCGTAGAAAGCCTGGTAGCGCTAACGGGATTCGAACCCGTATTTGAGCCTTGAGAGGGCTCCGTCCTAACCCTTAGACGATAGCGCCGCTCCTTCTATGTTACACGAATTTGACCGGTGGAGGAAGCGGGTATCGATGATCCGCGACACCTCCGCCGGTGGTGGGGAATAGCCCTTCTTCACCGGCGAACCGGACCGGCGGCGGACACTTTTCCCATCCAGCCCTTCGCGTGAGGGTCGAAAGGAACCAGCCACCGATCCCCGGATCGGTCGGAAGCCGTTGGCCGAACCAGACGAAGGAATACTGCAAGATTCGATAGACTCACCGGAGGCCCATCCCAACAGCGACGTTCGGGGAAAGGGCGCCCCTCTTACCGGTGCGCCAGGTCCGCCAGGAAGGTGGAGCGGGCGGTCCTCTGCGGTTCCGAGAGCATCGGCCCCAGGCGGGACGCTTGCTCGGCGAACGCGATCTCCTCCCGGAAGATCCCCCGGACCTGCTCGAAGGCCAGCAGCACCGCCCCAGTCACCTCACCGTGATAGGCGCCGGCGGCGTCGATCACGTCGTTCGCGCGCGCCAGGATGGTTTCCCCGGCAGTTACGCGGCGCTCCGACTCCTGGAGGATCGTCTGCAGCGCCGGATGAGCCAAACCGGGGCCGAGATGCGAGGCGAAGGCTCGATGCAGATGGCGCCACCGATCCAGTACCACCAGCGCCCCGTACCGGCCCCGATCGAACGACATCTCGTAAGAGAATGCCGCGCCCTTGCCGCTTCCCTCCAGGCGGCGCAGGAAACTCGTCGCGCTGTTCAGCTCGCCGGTCAGGGAGTCGACGAAGGCCGACACGCAGCCCGCGTATTCGGGCTCGGTAAGCGAAAGGTACCGGAGGATCTGCACGGCCAGGATCAGGTAGCGGCCAGTTCTCCCAACGCTGCCGAAATCTCGGCGGGCTCGACATTTTCGCCCTCGTTCAGGCGTTCCAGGATCCGGCCGATGACCTGCTTGCCCTCTTCCTTCGTAAAGTTCTTCAGAAAGCCGTCGTAGAAGCTTTCGCCGGCCATGGCGCGGTTGATCTCGTGCTCCTTGTTGTGGTCGTCCAGTTCGGTGTAATAGACCACACAGTACTTCCCTGTATAGGTCTTATCCCGATAAATTTCGAACATCACCTTGTCGGCTTCGAACAGCATGGCAGAGCGTCCCAAGAGAAAAAGGTAACACAAAAGCCGCTTTTATGGATTCCATAAGCGCCACCCTTATCGGGCCGATAAAAACTTCCGTCTTGCCTCGGTGCGGCGCGTGCCCTATTGTCGAATTTTCGGAGGTGAGCGATGGGCGCGAATCCCACACAGGCGCGTGGCGTGTTGATGTTCTTAGTAGCGTTCGTGCTGCTGGCGGCGGGACTCGCCGGCGGGCGGATGGTTTTGCTGCTGGGCGGTCTGCTGGTTCTGGGCGTGTCGGCGGCGCTGTTCTTTCGGTGCAAGCCTTGGGAGCATCAGGAGGAGGAATAACGACGATGATCGGAATGGGTCTGGCAGTAACACTGTTGGGATTTGTGTTGAGCGTCTTGAGCCTGGGGCTGGCCTCGACCGCAGGCGCGCGGCTGGCGATCGTGCTGGCCGGCATCGCGGTCAGCGTCACGGGCATTGTCGGGATCCTGAATCCCGCCTACGTGAAGAAAGCGATCTGGAGGAGATAACGGGAGATGAAACGACTCTTATTGCTGCTAATCGTATTGGCGCTGGGCGCGGCCGCCCAGACGCCCCTAACCGACGCCGACCTGAAAGGCGTGGAGGCGCCTAAGCCCGAGGCCCGCGCGGCGGGCGACCCCGACGGCTCGCTCACCGGCACGGTCGCCGACGTGGCGGTCAGCGATTCCAAGAAGGGCCTGACCCTGGCCGATCTGGTGAACCAGGTCGGGCAGAACAAGCTGGGCATCAACTTTACGTGGACGCTGGTGTGCGGCTTCCTGGTGATGTTCATGCAGGCGGGCTTCGCCTGCGTGGAGACCGGACTGTGCCGGGCCAAGAACGCCAACCACACCATGATGATGAACTTCATGGTTTATGGCGTGGGCATGCTGGCCTTCTGGCTGATCGGCTTCGCCATCCAGATGGGGGGCGTCGGAGCGGTGGGCAACCTGGGCTCCAGCCCGGTGCTGAACAAGGAGTTTACCGTCACCCTGTTCGGCAAGCCGTTCGGGCTGTTCGGACAGGGCGGCTACTTTCTGACGCACAACAACTCCTACGACGTGGGGGTGATGGTCATCTTCCTGTTCCAAATGGTGTTCATGGATACGGCCCTGACCATCGTCACCGGCACGGCGGCGGAGCGCTGGAAGTTCGCGGCGTTCATCGTCTCCTCGTTCCTCATGGGCGCTTTCCTCTACCCCATCTTCGCCAACTGGGCCTGGGGCGGCGGCTGGCTGGCCAACCTGGGCGCGAACTTCGGGCTGGGTCATGGCTACGCGGACTTCGCCGGCTCCGGGGTGGTACACGCCGTAGGCGGTCTGACGGCGCTGGTCATGGCCATTATCATTGGCCCGCGGCTCGGTAAGTTCAGTCGCGACGGCAAAGCGCACGCCATCATCGGCCACGACATCGTGATGGTGCTCCTGGGATGTTTCATTCTGGCCTTCGGGTGGTTCGGGTTCAACCCGGGCTCGACGCTCGGCGCCTCGGGCAGCGGCAACCTGCGTATCGGGTCGATTGCGGTCAACACCATGCTGGCGGGCATGGCCGGCGGCTTCTCGGCGATGCTCTACATGTGGATGCGCTATAACAAGCCCGACGCCTCCATGACCGCCAACGGCCTGCTGGCCGGCCTGGTGGCGATCACGGCCCCCAGCGGGTTCGTCAATCCGGTGGCCGCGGTGATCATCGGTCTGATCGCCGGCGTGCTGGTATGCGTCGGCGTCGAGTTTTTCGAGCGGGTGATGAAGGTGGATGATCCGGTGGGCGCCATATCGGTCCACGGACTCAACGGCCTCTGGGGTGTGATCTCGGTGGGACTTTTCGCGGACGGCAGATCCAACTACGGCGGCTCCTGGAACGGCGTGGCGGGCAACGTCACCGGCCTGTTCTACGGCGACGCCGGCCAGCTTGTCGCCCAGTTGATCGGGGTCGCCGCCCTGGTCGGGTTTGTGTTCACCCTCGGCTTCGTCTTTAACCTGGGGGTCGATTTCTTCGTCGGCCAGCGGGTTTCGGCGAAAGCGGAGCTGGAGGGCCTGGACCTGCCCGAGATGGGCGCCCTGGGTTATCCAGAGTTTGAGCTGCGGCGTCCGGTGGGCGCGCAATGACCAACGACTTGCAGACAGTCACTCCCGTCCGTCTGCCCCCAGTGCCCTGGCGGGACCCGCACACAGTCCCGCCAGGGCGTCTGGCGGAGTACATCCAGACGCTGGAACGGCAGTGCCGCGAGAATCCTGCCTCCGCAAATTTGCGGACCTGCCTGGGCCTGGCCTACGCCATGAACTACGAGGTGTACAAATCGTTCGACGCCCTGGAAGAAGCCCGCCGTCTCGACCAGGACAACTTCTTCGCCCAGCTCAAGTACGGCGAGTTGTACTACCGGCTGCGGGCCCTGGAACGGGCCGAGGCCGAGACCCTGCAGGCGCTCGAGCTGGCGCAGAACGGCTGGGAGCTGTCGCTCGCCCGCAAACAGTTGCAGGAGATTCGCAAGCTGAAACGCGAGGGCACGCAGAAACCGGCCTGGACCAAACCGCTGCTGGGTCCGGTGATGGTTCTGCTCCTGATGCTCGTGGTGTTGTCGCTGGCTATCGCTCCGAGGTGATCGGCAAGAGCACCGTAGTGCAAATCTGCACCACGCGCGACTCAACAGAATCAACAACTTGTTGAGCGGCAAAGGGATGGGGCCGGGCCTCTGCCACGGGTTGTCAGTCAGGGGCCGAACAAGTACCCGAGGCGCATCTTGTAGATGAGCTGGTTGCCGGCCGGGGTGGCGGCTACGCCGATGCCGATGTTCCACACGACGTTTTCCTTGATCTGGAGGTCGGCGCCGGGGAAGAACTGGTGCACCTGCTCGCGGCGCGGCAGCGGATCGAAGGGCCGGCCGGTCGAGCCGTAGTACTCCAGGGTCGGCTCCAAGCGGGGGCGGAGCGCGTAGGCGAGGCGGACACCGGGCTCGAAATCCCAGCCGTCGTGAGCGCCCGGCCCGCGCAAGGCGCGTCCGATGGTCGGGTTCACGTCCAGTTGCACCTTCCCCCAGGTCTTCTCGATAATGGGGCGCAGTTCGAGCGTGGCCGAGTTCTGCTCGTAGATCTGGCGAGGAAACCCCACCTCCGTGCTGAGGCTGAAGAGGAAGGGCAGCCGCCACGACTTCGGCAGGCGAAAGCGCGGACGCAGCCGCCAGCCGGCGAAGTCCAGCACCCCGCCATGCGGCCGGCGCGCCGTCACCAGATAGCCGGCTATCTCAAAGTTATCGGTGATCCCGTGAGTCAGCTCGTAGGTCATGTGGAACTGGCTGTTGGTGGGCGCCATCGGGCCATCGAACTCCTTGGTGCCGTGGCCCATGAAGTTCAGGTGAGTCTCCAGGCTCCACATGCGCTTGGGTACGGTCTCCCACTCGTAGATCTGGATCTCAAACTGGTCCTGGGCAGCGACTGCCAGGGGAAGCAGGAACAGCAGGAGAGGGAATCTGGACATTTCGAGGGGCCCGAATATCCGAGTATAGGGCAGAAGCGCGGGTGGCGTAGAGTTGTCAGCATATGAGATCGGCATTCCTGTTCCTCCTGGCGTTGGCCGCCCCGGCCGGGGCCCAGGAGTGGCCCCACTACGGCAACGACCCGGGCGGCAGCAAGCACTCCCCGCTCAACCAGATCAACCGCAGCAACGTCACGCGCCTCCAGGTGGCCTGGACCTACCACACGCGGGAGTTCGCCGACGAGGAGAACTACCCCACCTCCACGGCCTTCGAGGCTACCCCGCTGGTGGTGGACGGGGTGATGTACTGCTCCACGCCCCGGTCGCGCGTGGTGGCCCTCGAGGCGGAGACCGGCCGCGAGTTGTGGGTGTTCGATCCGAAGCTCGCTCGGGGCCGGCCGGGCAGCCAGCTCGTCCATCGCGGCGCGGAATACTGGTCCGACGGCAAGAGCAAGCGCATTTTCCTGGGAACCGGCGACGGACGGCTGTTCGCGATCGACGCCGCCACCGGCCAGCCGGCCCCGGATTTCGGCGACAACGGGTCGGTCAACCTGCGGCTCGGTATGGCGGATAAGTACCCGAACGCCAACTGGGGGCTGAGCTCCCCGGTGGCGGTGTGGCGCGACCTGGTCATCGTCGGCGCCCGCAGCCCCGACGGCGAGCCGCAGGGTCCGAGCGGCGACGTCCGGGCCTTCGAGGCGCGCACCGGCAAGCTCCGGTGGCGCTTTCACGTGGTCCCGCAGAAGGGCGAGTTCGGCGTGGACACTTGGGAAGCCGAGTCCTGGAAAGACCGCGCCGGGGTGAACCCCTGGTCCCTGATGAGCGTGGACGTCGAGCGCGGCATGGTCTTTATTCCCCTGACCTCGCCCGCCACGGACTTCTACGGCGGCGACCGCAAGGGGCAGGACCTGTTCGGCAACTCGGTGGTCGCCCTCGACGCCGCCACCGGCAAGCGGATCTGGCACTTTCAAACCATCCACCACGACCTGTGGGATTGGGATCTTCCGGCCCTGCCTAACCTGGTGACCATCCGGCGCGGGGACCGGGAGATTCCCGCCGTGGCCCAGGTGACCAAGACGGGGTTCCTGTTCGTCCTCGACCGCCTCACCGGCAAGCCGTTGTTCGACGTAGAGGAGCGCCCGGTGCCCCAGACCCAGGTCCCCGGCGAGCAGTCCTGGCCGACGCAGCCGTTTCCCGTCCGGCCGCCGCCCTACGCCCGGCAGACGTTCTCCTTCGACGAGCTGACCGACGTGACCCCCGAGTCGCGCGCCGAGTGCCAGAAGCTCATCGAAGGCGCGGTCACCGGCCCGATGTTTCGCCCCATCGGCCTCGATTACACCATCATGTTTCCGGGCACCAACGGCGGAGCCAACTGGGGCGGCGCCTCCTACGACCCGTCCGCGAACCTGCTCTTCGTCAATTCCATGGACGTGGCCGCGCTGGTCAAAATGACGAAGCGCCCGGAAGGCTCCCTCATTCCCTATCGCTCCCTGGGGCGGGGCAGCCAGAGCTCGCGGTTCTGGGATTCGAACCTCTATCCCTGCCAGAAGCCGCCATGGGGACACTTGACCGCGATCGACCTGAACAAAGGCGAGTTCCGCTGGCGGGTGACGTTGGGGGTGGTCGACGAGCTGGTGGCCCGGGGACTTCCACCCACCGGAGCGCCGAATCTCGGCGGCTCGATGGTCACGGCCGGCGGGCTGGTCTTCATCGGCGCCACCAACGACAGCCGCTTCCGCGCCTTCGACAAGGATACCGGCAAGGAGCTATGGGTGACCCGGCTGCCGGCCAGCGCCCACGCCACGCCGATGACTTTCATGGGGAAGAAGACCGGCAAGCAGTTTGTGGCGATCGCGGCGGGGGGAGGCAACAAGTACAACAAGACGTATGGGGACGCGCTGGTGGCTTTCG
>JBGOUV010000461.1:0-4810 GCA_041477815.1 Terriglobia bacterium
CGCTCGCCAACATCGCCGCCATGACGCGGCAGCACCGGCGCTTCGGTTTCTCCTACGACTGGGCCCGCGAGGTCTCGACCTGTGAGCCCGAGTACTACCGCTGGAACCAGTGGTTCTTCCTGAAGATGTACGAGCGCGGCCTGGCCTACCGCAAGCACGCCCAGGTGAACTGGTGCCCGCAGTGCAACACGGTGCTGGCCAACGAGCAGGTGGTCGACGGCTGCTGCTGGCGTCACGAGCAGACCCCGGTCGAGCAGCACGCCCTGGAACAGTGGTTCCTCAAGATCACCGACTACGCCGACCAGCTTCTGGCCGACATCTCGCAGCTCGAAGGCGGCTGGCCCGACCGCGTCCTCACGATGCAGCGCAACTGGATCGGACGCTCCGAGGGCGCCCGCGTGGACTTCCACCTGGCCGGCTCGGGCGACCCCATCACGGTCTTCACCACTCGCATCGATACTATCTATGGCGCCACCTGTATCCTGCTGGCCCCTAAGCATCCCTTGACCGCGAAGCTCACCACGGGACGTCCCGACCTCGCCGCCGCCGTCCAGCGTATGATCGAATCGCTCGAAGGCCGCGCTCCCGGCGACCTGGAAAAGGAGGGCCTCCGCCTCGACGCCTTCGCCCTCAACCCTTTCAACCCCATCTGGCCCCCCGACGGCCGGGGCGACGCTGTGGAGATCGACAACGTCAACCCCTTCAGCGATGAGCAGATCCCCATCTGGGTCGCCAACTTCGTCCTGATGGAGTACGGCGCCGGAGCCATCATGGCCGTGCCGGCGCACGACGACCGCGACCATGAATTTTGCACGAAGTATGGCATTACCATCCGCACCGTAATCGTTCCGGCCGGCGACACCGCGCCGCTCCCCGCCGGCGGCGCCTTCACCGACGACGGCGTCCTGGTCCACTCCGGCCCCTACACGGGCCTCGCCGGCGACGAGGCCCGCCGCCAGATGACCGCTTACGGCAGCGAGCGTGGCTTCGCCGAGAGCTCCGTAACCTACCGGATCCGCGACTGGGGCGTCTCCCGGCAGCGTTACTGGGGCACACCCATCCCGATCATCTATTGCTCGAAGTGCGGCGCCGTCCCCGTCCCCGAGGATCAACTCCCCGTCCTGCTGCCCCTCGACGTCGAGATCACCGGCATGGGGGGATCGCCCCTGCAAAAAGTGCCCGGGTTCCAGCACGTACCGTGTCCGCGATGCGGCGGCGACGCCCGGCGCGAGACCGATACCATGGATACCTTCGTGGACTCGTCCTGGTATTTCTACCGCTACTGCGACCCCCGCAACGACCGCCTTCCCTTCGACCCGCAAACTATCGCCTACTGGTTCCCTATCGACCAGTATATAGGAGGCGTCGAGCACGCCATCCTCCACCTCATCTACTCGCGCTTCTTCACCAAGGTCATGCGCGACCTGGGCCTGGTCCAGAACCATGAGCCGGTGAAGCGCCTCTTCACCCAAGGTATGGTCATCAAGGACGGCGCCAAGATGTCCAAGAGCCTGGGCAACGTGGTCGACCCCGACCAGATCGTGGAAAAATACGGCGCCGACACCGTGCGCCTGTTTTGTCTGTTCGCCGCCCCGCCCGAGAAGGACCTCGACTGGACCGAATCGGGCGTCGAGGGCATGTCCCGTTTCCTCCACCGCGTGCACCGCTTCGTCTCCAAGGAGCATCCCGCGGGCGACGGCTCGGCGGACCGCCGCGTCCTGCGCAAGCTGCACCAGGTCATCCGCAAGGTGACCGAGGATTTCGAGTCCCGCTGGCACTTCAACACTTCCCTGGCGGCCGTCATGGAGCTGGTCAACGAGCTCTACCAAAGCGAAGCGGATCTTTCTCCGGCCGCGCTCTCCGGCGTGGTCCCCACCCTGGTCCTGCTGCTCGCCCCCTTCGCCCCCTACCTGTCCGAGGAACTCTGGGAGCAGATTGGACGCCAAGGCCCGGTCCTGCGCGTTCCCTGGCCCGAGTACGACCCCGCGCTGGCCGCCGACGAGGAGGTCGAGGTCGTCCTCCAGGTCAACGGCAAGCTGCGCAGCAAGCTGGTGGCGCCCAAGGACACGGCCCCCACGGAGCTGGAGCGCCTCGCCCGCACCGACCCCAAGATCCAGCAACACCTGGACGGCAAGACCGTCCACAAGGTCATCGTGGTCACCGACAAGCTGGTTAATTTCGTAATAAGATCGTAGAGGATCGTAGATCGTGGATCGCGGATCGTAGGCAAACCGCCCCGCAGTGAGGGTTTTGCCCACGGTCCACGATCTACGATCCACGATCCTCTCCATGATTCGCCTGGGCACGCCGGACGACCTCCCCCGCCTCATCGAGGTGTCGCTGGCCTCCTTCGGCACGGTGACCTGGCAGCGAACCGTGGATTCCGTCTTCGGTCCCCTGAACGGACTGGACTGGCGCGAACGCTGGCGCCACCGCGTGGAACGCGCCATGCGGGAGGAGACCTTTTTCGTCCTGATGGAGGCAGAGCAGATCGCGGGCTACGCCTGCGGAACCGTGGATCCAGCCATCGGCCTCGGCCATCTGGATATTCTGGCTGTGGACCCCGCCTGCCAAGGCAAGGGTTACGGGCGGCAACTGCTCCGCGCCTTCCAGGACTGGGTGCGCTCGCAGGGCGCCCACCACCTGACCTTCGAGTCCCTCACCGATAACGACGCCGCCAACCACCTTTACCTGGAGGAAGGCTTCCAGGCCCTGGCCAGCCACTACAACTGGTTCAAAAAGATTTGACCGCGAAACGAACCCTCGTCTGCCTTCTGTTGCTGGCGTCGGTGTATCTTCTCTACTGGCCCCACGCCGAGCTGGTCTCCGATGACTGGCTCCAGCTCCAGTTCTATCGCGACCACCAAGTCCGTGGTTTTGCCGGCGAACTGGAGGTAGCCCGGACCCTGCTGCAGAACCGGCTCTACCCCCAGTTCCAGGTCTCCTGGCTCAGCCACCTGATCGACTCCCTGGTCATCTGGGCGGCCGGATACGCGCCCCGCCTGCTATACACCCTGGCCCTGCTCGTCCACCTCGCCAACGCCTTCCTGTTCTACCGGTTGCTGGTGCGGCTGCGCGTAGCGGCGTCGCTGGCCTGCGCGGCTGCCGCGTGCTTTCTGCTCATACCCACGGCCCACAATGTACTGTTCTGGTTTCTCAACAACGGCTTCTACCGTCTCCCACCGCTTTTTCTCCTGCTGTTCTGGCTGTCGCTGGTCCGCACCCTGAACGATGGACGCCTCGTCCCCCGCGCGGCGTGCTGGCAGGCGCTGCTCGTCCTGGCAGTGCTTTTTTCAGGCGGTGCTCCTTCCTTCCACCTGCTCTTTTTCGGTGGCCCCTGGATCGCCCTCTGCTTCTTTCCCCGCGACCGCTGGAAGCTCGCCGCCCAAGCCACCGCCTTCCACTGGACGATCCTCGCCCTCGCCCTGGCCGGCTACGTTCGATTCGGGAGCGCTATCCCGCCCGACGTCGGCGCCCGCTATGACTTCAGCTCCGACTTCTTCCTGTGGAACACCCGCAACTCCTGGGGTCACCTGGTCGGCATGGCGGGGACCTATTCGCCGTTCCGCCCCGAACTCGCCCCAGTCGCCGCCGCCCTCCTGGCCCTTCTGGTGGTTTTCCTCGGGACCGCCGGACCCCGGGAACCCAGCCCTGCCCGCCGGGTACTCCTGTTCGCGGCCGGCATGCTGGTCCTGGCCTGCGGACCATTATTCTTCCTCGTCGGCCGTACCCTTCGCCACTATTACACCCTCTCTCCTTACCTTGCCCTGCTCCTGATCAGCCTGCTGTGGATGCTCCCCGTCCGTCGCCTGGCCGCCGGCCTGCTTTGCGCCTGGTTCGCCGCCGGGACGGTGGCCGAGATGCAGCAGTCCTGGATCCCCCAGTCCCGTCATGTCCAGGCCCTGAAGGCTGGTCTCCGGAGTCTGGGCCACCTCGAGTCCGGCGATCGGATCGTCATCCCCGGCACCCCCTGGGTTATCGGCTCGGCCCAGAACTTCGTCCTCATCCTCAACCTTTGGGCCGGCAACTTCGCCCGCCACGTAACCGGCGTGCCCAATCTGGAGTTCTGGCGCGAGATCGTCGTCGAGAAGGGACTGCTGCGCTTCTACCATCGCGCCACCATGCGGACCACCAGCCCCGAGGAAATTTCCGGCCGCACCCACATCCTGCTAGGTCCCCCGGAAGGCCCCTACCGTCCCGCGCGCTACTGGGCAGATCCACTCTCGTCCAATCGGACCCATCCCCTCAAGGACGACGCCCCCGGCGACGCGATTTACACCCCCAAGCCCTTCGATCCGCACCACCCCCTGTACCGGCTCTACTAACGAGCCGCGACCGCAAGGGAGCGGTTTCCGCGCAGGTCCAAACGGCCGCCCGTTGCCCGGACGTTTTGTACAAACCCTTCTGTCAGGCCCACCAAAACTTTTCAATCACGGCGAGCGGGACCAAGCCAGTATCGCTTCGCGTTTAGCAGCCTGTGGCAGAAATAAGGCCTGGCAAATTTGCCAGATTCTCAACCTCGCAGAATCAACGACTTGCCGGTGGCAAATTTGCCAACAAGTCGCGGTCGGAGCACTTTTGCCACGGGCTGTTAGTATTACTACGTTAAGTATTGACAAAACGAAAGAGTCCTGATATGTTTGGGCATGACCGATGGCCAGGCGGGGCGTTGTCGGAAGCGGCTGGAGCAGTTTCTTGTGGACCTGCTGGAACCTGTGGGTCGGAGTGAGCGGCGCCATTGGGGAGAGGTGTACGTGCGCAGCCTGCTGCTGGATGGGGAACGGAAATCGATCGAGCCGTTGGCAACCCG
>JBGOUV010000538.1:0-3683 GCA_041477815.1 Terriglobia bacterium
CGCAGGCCCAGATTCAAGGTCAATTTGCGGGTCACCTTCCAGTCGTCATGGAAAAAGAAACCGCTGTACCGGCGCTCCAGGGCCAAACGCTCCGAAAGCCCCATGCTGCCGGAGGCGGGCAGGCCGAGCAGGAAAGAGGCCGCGGTATTGCCGCTCGTGGAGGTGGAGCGGAGCGGATCGATGGAGGTGAAGCGCTGGTCAAACGTGAAGGCGCCAGAGGAGTTGTCCAGTTGGAAGTCGTTGCCCTGGTGGACCCGGTACTGGGCGCCGAACTTGAAGGCGTGGGCGCCGCGCATCCAGGTAAGCGATCCGCTTTGGTTCCAGCCGTTGAGAATACGCCGGATCTGGCTGGTGCTGAGCTTACCCAGATTCTGCACGCCGCTAAACTGGAGCCGGGGAAAGGACTTGACCTGTTGTAAAGCGGCGAGCGAGGCCGGGAAACCCACCGAAGTCAGGTCGAAGCCATCACTGGGCGGGATGCGGTTGTTGCGAAACCGCGAGTAGGAGGAGCGAAACTCCCCCACCAGGCGGGCGGAGAACAGGGCGGTGGCGCCGAGCACCACGGTCTGGGTCAGATTCGATTCGTTGCCCCCCACCTCCAGCAGATCGGTGCCGTTGCGGAACGGATCCCAGCCGCCCAGAGTAAACGTCTGCGCCGCGTAGGTGCCGAACAGCTTCCACTTCGCATTCAGTGTGTGGTCGATGCGGGTGACCACCTGGTCCTCATTACTAGGCTGCGTGGCGGAGGTGGAAAAGTTGTCTACGGCGGTCAACGCCTGGCCGGGAACGTTAGGTAACGCCCACACCCGGCCGTTCACCCGCAGCCTGTCCGCCACCGCATCGAACCGGCCGGCCGGGATCTTGTTGCCGGGGAACGCGTCCCGCATCTGCGTGCCGTTGGCCATGGGGTGCAGAGCCGCCGGATCGCCGATCTGCACCAACTGGCCGGCCGCGTTAAAGGTCTGGGAGAAATCTCCGGCCATTTGCAGGGCGCTGGGCACCGTCGCTGTGATCGACTTCGCCTGCCGCTGCCGGAAGCCCTCGAAGTTGCCGAAAAAGAACGTGCGATCGCGGCCGTTGTACTTCGGCAGCAGGACCGGCCCGCCCACGGCAAAGCCATACTGGTTGTAGGTCAGGGCCGGCTTCTTTTGGCCCGTCCGGTTCTGGAAAAAGTCATTCGCGTCGAGTGTGCTATTCCGCAGAAACTCGTAAACGGACCCGTGCAACCGGTTCGTGCCGGCCTTGATGCCGATGTTGACCACGGCGCCGGCGCTGCGATCGAACTCCGCCGAATAGTTGTTGGTCTGTACTCGAAATTCCTGGGTGGCGTCCACGGGCGGAATCAAGCTGGGGGAGTTCATCAGGAACATGGCCACCGACGCGCCATCCACCAGTACGTCATTGGCGTTGGAGATGCCGCCGTTGGAGGAGAAGTTTCCCCAACCCGCGTAACTGCGCGTGGCGATATGCTGGTTGAATTGACCTTGCGAGCGGATGCCCGGCGTCAGCTCGACCAGCGCCAGCGTATTGCGGCCATTCAGGGGCAATTCGTTGACCTGGCGGTTTTCCACCACGTGGCTGAGAGAACTGGTCGCAGTATCCAGCAGGGCCACCTCCCCGGTCACCTCCACGCTTTGGGCGGCCTCGCCAACCTGCAGAACCGGGTTTACGGTCACGAACTGCTGCACGCGCACTTCGATCGGTCCCTGGACGAACCTCTTGAACCCGGCATGCTGCACCTCCAGCCGGTAGCGGCCCGGCTCCACGGCCGGGAAGGTGAAAACACCGATCTCGTTGCTCGTGTGAGAGCGCGGCTCATTGGTGTCCAGATTCGTCAGCGACAGAGTGGCGCCAGGAACTACGGCGCCCGAAAGATCGCTGACGGTTCCGGAGATACCTCCCGTTTGGGTTTGTGCGCCTAATACCCCCGCCAGCAGGAGCAGCATACTCGCCTGCTCCAGAACCCGCTTTACCATGCTCCTCATACTCCCTCCTCACACCGGTTTCGTTCTCCGGGACCCCTCGGCTTTATTCATATCACCGTTACCGGCGAAGATCAAGTAAATAGATCGGGATGGAGGTGTTTGCACTTTCATAAAGGACTATTTTCATCGCGTTGGTTGCACTTGGAAACGTCCTTGACTCTTCGCCAAAGTCCCTGATAATAGGGAGGACTTTCCATGTGAGGTGTCTTCATGCTACGCAGATCGTTTCTGAAAGATTCCGTCACAGTGGCTGCGGGAACGGCGGCGGTTGCGATGGCCGCCAATCGCCTGCCCGGCGACCCCATCCGCCTCGCCGTAATTGGCCTCAACGGCCGCGGTAGAAATCACGTTCGGGGATTTAGCGAGTCCAAGGACTCCATTGTCGCGGCCGTTTGCGATGTGGATCTAAATGTCGCCGGACGTGTGGTGGAGATGGCCGAAAAGATTCGAGGCAATCGGCCGAAGATCGTCCAGGACCTCCGCCGCGTGATGGACGACAAGGAAATCGACGCGGTGTCGATCGCCACACCGGACCACTGGCACGCCCTGGCGGCGATCTGGGCCTGCCAGGCCGGCAAGGACGTCTACCTCGAAAAGCCGATTTCCCATAACCTCAGCGAAGGCCGGCGCATCGTCGAGGCGGCCCGCAAGTATAACCGCATCGTCCAGACCGGGACCCAGGGCCGCAGCGCCGAGATCACCCGGGAGGCCATCGAGTTCGTACGCGGAGGAGGTATTGGCAAGGTCTATATGGCCAAGGGCATTTGCTACAAGCGCCGCAAGTCGATCGGCCACAAGCCCGACGGGCCGGCGCCGGCCGGGGTGGACTACGATCTGTGGCTGGGGCCGGCGCCGCAGCGGGCTTTCAATCCCAATCGCTTCCATTACAACTGGCACTGGTATTGGGACTACGGAACCACCGACATGGGCAACCAGGGCGTCCACCAGATGGACCAGGCGCGCTGGGGCCTGGGCAAGAACGAGTTGCCCCGGAAGATCCACTGTGCCGGCGGTAAATTCGTGGACGACGACGATCAGGAGACGCCCAACACGCAGTTGACCACCTTCGAGTACGACGACGGCACGCTGCTGGTTTTCGAAGTGCGCGGGTTGCTCACCAACGAGGAGGGCACGCGTTTCGGCAACATCTTTTTCGGCGAGAAGGGATACGTGGTGCTCGACAAACTGGATTGGCAGGTCTTTCGGGAGGGGAAATGGCAGGCGTATATGGGCGAAGAAGGCACGCCCGGCGCCGGCCGCAAGCAAAAGCCCGGCGGCGAGCCGGAGACCCACTTCCAGAATTTTCTGGACGCCGTCAAGAACCGCGATCCGAAGATCCTGCACGCCGACATTCTGGAGGGCCACCTCTCATCGGCGCTCTGCCACCTCGGCAACATTTCGTATCGTACGGGCCGGAAGCTCACCTTTGATCCCAAGACCGAGACCTTCCCGGGCGACGCGGAAGCCAACTCCTATCTGACGCGGAGCTATCGGAAGCCGTTCGAGGTGCCCACCCGGGTGTAGGCCTTCAGTTCGCAGCCCCCAAGGCCTCCACATGCCGCATCGAAACGGCCGGTGCGCCAGCGCCTTATTGAGCAGCGGGGAGTAGAACCGCATGGGCACATCGTGGATCGACACCTCGATGCGATCCTTCACCTGGTCGCCGGAGTCGTAGCGGGTCACCATAACCTCGCCCGC
>JBGOUV010000023.1:0-30895 GCA_041477815.1 Terriglobia bacterium
CCCCAGACGACCAGGGTGTCGTCGAGGAGACCGCGCTGTTTCAGATCCGTCAGGAGGCCGGCGCAGGGCTGGTCGATGTCGTGGCACTGGCCCGCGATCGCCTTGGGGAGCTTGGTGTGCTGGTCCCAGCCGCGGTGGAAGAGCTGGATGAAGCGGACGCCGCGCTCGGCCAGGCGGCGCGCCAGCAGACAGTTGGCGGCGAAGGTGCCGGGCTTGCGCGACTCGGGGCCGTAGAGGTCGAAGGTGGAGGCGGGCTCCTTCGAGAGATCGATCAACTCGGGGACCGAGGACTGCATCCGGTAGGCCACCTCGTACTGGGCGATGCGGGTGGAGATCTCGGGGTCGCCGAAGTCGTCGAGGGCGAGTTGGTTGAGCTTGCCCAGGTCGTCGATGAAATGGCGGCGGTCGGGGTCGGCCATACCGGGCGGATTGGAAAGATAGAGAACGGGGTCGCCCAGGGAGCGGAACTTGACGCCCTGGTAACGGGTGGGCAAGAAGCCGGAGCCCCAGAGGCGGTCGTAGAGGGGCTGGTCGGAGGGGCTGCCGGTACCCTGCGAGATCATCACGATGAAGGCCGGGAGGTCCTTGTTCTCCGAGCCCAAGCCGTAGGCCAGCCAGGCGCCGATGGAGGGGCGGCCGGCGAGTTGGAAGCCGGTCTGGAAGAACGTCACGGCCGGGTCGTGGTTGATGGCCTCGGTGTGCATCGACTTCAGGAAGCAGATCTGGTCGACCACCTGGGCGGTGTGGGGGAGCAGTTCGCTCGCCCAGGCGCCGGACTTGCCATGTTGCGCGAACTTGAAGATGGACGGCGCCACCGGGAAGCTGGTCTGGGTAGCGGTCATGCCGGTGAGGCGCTGTCCCATCCGCACCGAGTCGGGCAGCTCGGTCGAGCGCAGCTCTCCGAGGCGCGGCTTGTAGTCGAACATGTCCATCTGGGACGGGCCGCCGGACTGGAACAGATAAATGACGCGCTTGGCCTTGGGGGGATGGTGGGGGAGGCCGTCGGCGGCGAGGAGATTAGCCAGGGCCGGGACGCCCAGACCGGTAGCCAGACGGTTGAAGAAGTAGCGGCGGGTAAGCTGGAGCGGGTCCATATGATTACTGCCTGGTCACGACTTCGTCGAGGTTGAGGATCAGACTGGCTACCGCGGTGTAGGCGGCGAGCTCGCTCGGATCCAGTTTGTCGTCCCGTGGATATTCTCCCACACTGAGGAACTTGACGGCGGCGGCGGGGTCGGTCTGGTAGCGGTCGAGGTAGTGGCGCAGGCCGGTGAGGAGCAGGTCGGTTTCGGCGGGCTTGGGACGGCGGGAGGTGGCGAGGCGAAAGGCGTAAGCCAAGCGATCGGCCTGGGTGGTTCCGGACTCGCGGAGGACACGCTGGGCGAGCGCGCGGGCGGCTTCGAGGAACGTCACGTCGTTCATCAGGTTGAGGGCCTGGAGCGGCGTATTGGTGCGGGTTTCGCGGACCACGCAGGCTTCGCGGCCGGCGGCGTCGAAGTTCATCAGGGAAGGCGGCGGGGCGGCACGCTTCCAGTAGGTATAGATGCTGCGGCGGTAGAGGTTCTCGCCGTGGTCCTGGGGGTAGTCCTGTCCGCCGGCGAGCTCCTTCCAGAGTCCGGCGGGCTGGTAGGGCTTCACCGACGGACCTCCGACTTTCTCGACCAGGAGGCCGGAGATGGCCAGAGCCTGGTCCCGCACCATCTCGGCGGGGAGACGGACCCGGGGGCCTCGGGCGAGGAGGCGGTTGTCGGGGTCGCGGCGGATCAGGTCGGGGGTGACCTTGGAGGACTGGCGGTAGGTCGCGCTGGTAACGATGAGCTTCTGGAGGCCCTTGACGTCCCACCCCGTGCGGACGAACTCCGTGGCGAGCCAGTCCAGGAGGTCGGGGTGCGAGGGCCATTCGCCCTGGGAGCCGAAGTCCTCGACGCTGCGGACGAGGCCGGCGCCGAAGTAGAGCTGCCAGGAGCGGTTGACGGCCACCCGGGCGGTGAGGGGGTTGGCGGGGTCGATCAGCCAGCGGGCGAAGCCCATGCGGTTATTGGGCGCGTCGGCCGGGAACGGGTGAAGAGCCGCAGGGGTGCCGCGCGAGACCTTTTCGCCGGGACGGTCGTAGGCGCCGCGGATCAGCGTGAAGGTCTCTTTGGGGTTGGGGATCTCCTCCATCACCATAACGGTGGTGATGGACTCGTAGAACTGGTCGCGCTCGTGGCGGGCGGCGACGAGGCGCTGCCAGGCGTCGCGGAGATGCGCCGGCGCTTCCTTTTCGAGGTAGTAGAGCTGGATTTTCTCGGCCTGGGGCTTGGTGCGGCGGTCGGGGGCCAGGGCGGCGATTTCGTGGAGCGGGAGCCCCTCGGCGACGATGGCGAGTTGGCCCGGGGTGAGGGCGGTGTTGTAGACGCGAACGTCGTCGAGGGAGCCTCGGAAGCGGTTCTCGGGGCCGCCGCCGGCGCCGATGCGCAGGGGCTGCTTGGCCGCAAAATTCTGGTTGAGCTCGTCGAGGTTGACCTTGATCCTCTGAGGCCGGCCATTCAGGTAGATCTGGACGCCGGAGGCCTCGCGAGAGCCGTCGTAGGTCATGGCGACGTGATGCCACTCGTTCAGCGGGAGGGGGTCGGCGGTTTCGACGCGCAGGGCGTCGTCGAGCCAGCGCGCTACGAGGTTCACCTGGAGTTTGCCGTCCTGGAGGTAGAAGCTGAGTCCGCTGGGTTCGGGGACATCCTCGGCGCGGGTGAGGATGGCGCCGGTAGCAGCGGTGGCGCGGATACGGGCGGCGAGGGTGAACTTGTCGTAGAAGCCGAAGTTGGCGGCGTTGCCGGCCTCGACCACGCGCTTACCGTCGAAGGAGGGGTCGTCGAGCGGCTTATGCAGGGCGAGGTTCGAGGAGAGAGACCAAGGCGGGAGCGGCGCGCGAATCGACTGTTCCCACGCCCGCTGGGCGCGGGCCAGTTCGGGCTGGAGCTGGGTCCACGCGGATTCGGCGGCGGCCTGGGCTTTGTCGAGGGTGGCCAGGCGGGCCTGCTGGTCGGGCGTGGGGGCCTTTACGATGGGCGCGGTGTTGCCGTACTTGTTGTAGCGGCCCCGGTCCGGTATGTTGTTGAAGTAGGCGAAGACCTGGTAGAACTCCTTTTGGGCGAGGGGGTCATACTTGTGGTCGTGACAGCGGGCGCAGCCCAGGGTGAGTCCGAGGAAGACGGTGGAGGTGGTCTCGACGCGGTCGACCACGTATTCGACGGCGTACTCCTCGGGGATGATGCCGCCCTCGCCGTTGCCGCGATGGTTGCGGCTGAAGCCGGTGGCGATGCGCTGCTCGAGCGTCGGGTTGGGGAGCAGGTCGCCGGCGATCTGTTCCAGGGTGAACTGGTCGAAGCGCAGGTTGCGGTTGAAGGCCTGGATGACCCAGTCGCGCCAGCGCCACATGAAGCGCTCGGCATCGGTCTGGTAGCCGTTGGTGTCGGCGTAGCGGGCGGCGTCGAGCCAGCGGGCGGCCATGCGCTCCCCGTAGCGGGGGGAGGCGAGGAGACGGTCCACCACCTTCTCATAGGCGGCGGGAGAGGTGTCGGCCAGAAAGGCGTCGACCTCGGCGGGCGTGGGCGGAAGACCGGTCAGATCGAGGCCGACGCGCCGGATCAAGGTGGCGCGGTCCGCTTCGGGGGAGGGCTTCAGTCCTTCCCGGTCCAGGCGCTTGAGGACGAAGTGGTCAACGCCATTGCGCGGCCAGGAGGCGTCAGAGATCTGCGGAAGCGGCGGCCGTTGCGGGGGGATGAAGGACCAGTGCTTTTGCCAGGGCGCCCCCTGCTCGATCCAGCGGCGGAGCAGATCGATCTCGCGTTCGGAGAGCGCGGCGTGGCCCAAGTAGGCCGGCGGCATGTGGCGGACCGGGTCCTTGGAGGTGATGCGCAGGTAAAGCTCGCTCTTGGCCGGGTCCCCGGGGACGATGGCGATGGCTTTGGCGGAGGCTTCCACGTCGAAGCGGAGCTTGGTCTTGCGGTTGCCGGGGTCGGGGCCGTGGCAGGTGTAACAGCGGTCGGAGAAGATGGGGCGGATGTCGCGGTTGAATTCCACGGTAGGGGGCAGGACGGCAGCCAAGGCGACGAATAGGATCGTCGAGGTCATTTGGTCCCTATTCTAGCGCGGAGGCGACGTCCGTTTGCGAGAAATCGTTGCCTTTGAAGAGGAGAGGCTCGCCGGAGGTTCTGGCCAGGGCGTAAGCGCAGCAGTCGCAGAAGTTGAGACCGGCGGGGTGGTTGCCCTTTCCGTAACGTCGCCAGGCGGCGCGGGCGGTTTCGGCTTGTTCGAGGGTGAAGGGGACCACATCGATGTGGGAACGGTGGAGAAGCAGGTCGAGTTCGCGGCCGCCCGGTTCCTGGTTGCGGGCCTCGATCACCATCGCGGCCTCGACGAGGTTGACGCTGGAGAGAAGCCGTAGCGGGGCGTCCCGGATGGCCTCGGCGTATGCCGGCGCATCGAGCTCATCCTGGAGGATGGCGATCACGGCAGAGGTGTCGATGACCATAAACACCTACCGGGGAATGCCGTGCTCGTCGAATCCGATGATTTCTTCCGGAGAGCGGGTGTCGTAGGTGGGGAGCGCGGCGCAGCGGCGGCCGATGGCGAGAAGCTCTTCCTTGAGGTCCGGCCAAGTGGCGCGGCCTTCCTGCCGCTGCAGGCGCTCGCGAAGGGACTGGATGACAGCTTCGGTGATGGTCTCGCCGGTTTTCTGGGCGAGGACTCGGGCCAGGCGGTCAGCTTCAGGGTGTTTGATGTTGAGAGGCATTCTTCTTTCTTCCTAAATATCTTGTTTCTTTCCCAATCATAACACGGGAAACCCGGTTGACTCCGAGCCGACGCCGATCCCTTAGACGGCCTGTCCCTTGGCGGCTTGCCCGCGAAGCAGAAATGTTTTCGGGAGCGATCCCCGGCCACAAATCTGGAACGAGCCGAAGTCCTTGTACCAGTCACCCTGGGGCGCTTCTGGCTTGGATTCGATCCACAGACGAAGCTGATTGAGGTCGGCGATGCCGATCGCCGGGTCACGCATTCGGTCTACCAGGTAGATTGCGCAAACTCTCGATCTTCGGCATCAGGCGCCGAAAACCATCCGGCCCATCCGATCACCGAGACGCTTCACTTCTTTCGGATCGGTGGCGCTTCGGAAGCGCTCGGCAAGGTCGAAAAACTCCTGCTGTTTCTGCTTTTCCGCTTCGATCCCGTTTTCGATGAGTTCCACCAGCATCCGGTTGGCGCTGAGGCGGCGGGCTTTCGCCATGCTGCGTACTTGGACTGCGACGTTCGCCGGAAGGCTAACGCTTTGTCGCACAGCTTTGCTTGCCGTCTTCATAACACCATTATGCACCAGATTGGTGCGTTACTCTTTCAACCCGAAGGCATACACGCGGGAGTCGTAGGTAGTCACGTACACCCGCCCGTACGACAGAGCCATCCCGGACAGGTGGGTCCAGGAGTCGATCTGGTCGCCACTGGACCAGAGCTCCTTGCCCGTCGCCGCGTCGAGGACGTAGAGGACGGCGTTGCCGGTCTTGGTTCTGATGCGGTCGGCGGAGGTGAGCAGGGTGCCGTCGTCCTTGGCCTGGCGGGCGTTTTCGCCGTTGGAGAGGGCGAAGACTACGCCGTTGGCGACGATCGGGGGCTCGGGCATGCTCATGTCGCGCGAAACCCACATCGGGACCAGGACGGGCTTGTTGTTCTCGACCACCACCTCGAAGGCCATGACCGAGCCGCGGTCGGCGGGACCGTTGGTGTACTTGGGTTTGGGCATGGACTCCGACGGCGGACCCATGGTCGGGACATAGAGCCAGCGGCGGCCTTCGGAGTCTTCGGCGGTGGAGAGGGCGCCCCAGGCGCCGCGGCCGGCGAAGTCGACGTCATCGTTGGAATAGCGGGCGCGGAAGAGCGGGGTGCGGTGGTCCGGGCCGCCGAGCGAGGCGGCGTCGAGGAGATAGATCACGCCTTCCTTGCCGGAGGCGGCTATCAGAGTCCAGTTCTTGAAGGGGAAGACCACGGGGCTGATGCAGCCCATGTCGAGGTCCTTCTTGCTGATGTATTCACGATTGGTAGGGGTGTAGTAGTCGGCGAGCTGGAGGTCCTTGGTGAGGGCCAGGACGGTGTCGGCGTACTTACCCGCTGGCGGGTCCCAGATACCGTCGCCGGTCTCGGCGTAGATTTTGCCGTCGGGGCCGATGGCCGTGCCGGCGCGTCCCCAGATGCCGGCGCCGCCCCCGACCGAGATGTAGAACGGGGTGACGGGACGGGCGGGATCATTCAGGTTCATGGCGTAGACGCCGGAGCGGGCGCCGCCGCAGCCTTGGGAGATGGTCGTATAGACGACGCCATCCACGACGTTCAGGCTCCAGTTCTTGGAGTGGGGCGGGACGAACTGGGTGGGAGGAAAGCGCTCCTCGCCGTTGACGTAGTTGAGGCCGCGGAGTTTGCCGTCGGAGGTGATGAGGTAGATGCTCCGGGCGCGCTTGTCGATGACGGGGGTGGCGTTGAGCGAACCGGGGCAGAGCCAGTGGGGCGCCTGCTTGGGCTGGGAGTTCACCGCGAAATGGCGCTGCCAGAAGATCTTGCCGGTGTCGACGTCGATGGCGTAGAGGTTGTCGGAGGAGCCGGCCACGTAGACCATGTCCTTGAAGCCCCGGGGAGTGATGACGTTCTCGACGATGAGCGGGGCGGTGAGGGAGTTCATCTGAATGGGGACGTTGTCGAGCTGTGTCTTCCACCTCAGCTCGAGGCGGGAGACGGAGTCCTTGGAGAGGAACCTCTCGGTGCGGGCCCAGCCGGTGCGGGCAGCATCACCGCCGAACGTGAGCCAGTCGGAATTGGGGCGTTGGGCGTAGGCGAGTGTGGCCAGAAGGCAGAAAGCCAGAATAGAGCGCTTCATATCGGTAACATGTTAGCGAATTTCGAGGAGGTCGAGCAGCCCGCGCGGCGGAAGATGCCCTGGAGTAGCCGCACCAACTAGGACGCGCCCTAGATCTGCTAGACTTTCGTCTATGGCAGAGGCAGTGGCGGTGCCTAGTATCAGGGAATTTCTGCGAGTCGTGTGGAGCGACTGGGGGTCTCGGGTGAGCGGGATAGCCTCAGTCCCATTCACGATTCTGGCGCTGTTCGCAAAGGCGGATTATGCTAGGGTCATTTGGGGTACTCTGGCGCTAGTGGCATTGTTCGCTACCGTTTACCAGGTATGGGGTAAAGAGCGCAAAGCCTTTCTCCAAGAAGTAGCCAAGAATAATCATCCTCTGCTGACGGGTGCGTTTGTTGAAGGCCATTTTCGGGCTGCCCTTATGGCTTCCAGTCTGGCGAGTGAAGACAACGAGACCGAGATCACCGCAGATAACGTTCAGGATACGCACATGACGTTCAAGGTGCGCGTTGTCAATGAACGACCCGTTTCCACGAACATCACCGACGCACGTCTTACTGTCAACATCGAGGATGGGAGGATATTTCAGGTCAGACCCATGCCCATTCCTCCGCAGGCTTCCCTGAAGACAGATGCCCCTGCCGTTTCCAACAGCAGGACCATCATTCTACATAATTACGAGTATCCGCTCGAAGATTTACGCACAGTAGGCCAGCTAGAGCGCGGCAGGGCTGCCTATGGATGGCTCAGGTTCTACATGTCCGGCGTGAGTCGGAAGAGAGTCGAGGAGACCGCATCCTTTGCATTGGAAGTGCAGGACGGCTTTGGAAGCTGGCACCTAGCCTAGTGAGGCATGAGCCTGGGCCGTGGCCTAGATCCGGGGAGTTAACTCAAGCCCCCGCACACATTCAGAGTTCTCCGCAATCAACCTTTGGGAGACAGGATAATTCTCGCTACAGATTAGGACGATCGGCGAATAGCTTAAGATTATCGAGACAACGACGTGCCTCTGTCACTGATGTGGTCCAGGAATGCATCGATGACCGCCTGAGAATGAAGTTGGCGGGCTTGCGTCTCGTGAGCGAGAAGGTCGCCGCTCTCCGACCACTTGTTCGAGAAGTATGCGCCTCCGCAGATCTGGAAGTATTTACAGTGACGCCGACACGACTCGCGACTCGCCTGGGCATGGGCTCGGATCAACGATGCGTCCAGCGCATCGGCAATCTGCTCCAAGGTCTGATCGCAGATAGCTTCATAGCGTGAACATCATAGGGCGACCGGCGATCAGGAAGGCGTGCGTTTCTTCCCCGGCAGCGCGGCGGGGTTCTCATGCACGCGTTCGCGCCAGGCGCCGGACAAGCCGCCGGCGAGTCCGACGCTGCGCTCGCCATAGCGGTCGCGCATGCGGTCGGCGGCTTCGAGAGCCCGTCGCCACTTCTCCTTGCTCTCCGCGTCCAGGAGGTCGAGCTGGCCTTCCGCACGGCTCAAGGAGGACACGTTTACCCCCAGCAGCCGCACCTTGCGCCCCTGCCGCCAGTTCTCGCGGAACAGCGTCCGGACGGCGGCGTAGATGACGTTGTCGAGCTGGGTGGTCTCGGGCAGAGTGTGGGCGCGGGTGATGGTGGAGAAGTCGCTGTAGCGGAGTTTCAACTGCACGGTGCGGCCGTGGAGCCGGCTTTCGCGCAGGCGGCGGCCCACCATCTGGGAGAGCTGCGCCAGCGTGGACTCCAGCACCTCGGCCTCGGCAGTATCCTGATTATAGGTAGTCTCATGACTGATCGACTTGGCGTCCTCTCCCGCGCCCACCGGCGAGTCGAACCAGCCGCCGGCGTCCTCGCCCTGGGCCTTCCCCGCCAGGGCCAAGCCCCACAGGCCGAACTTCCACTCCAGGTCCTCCGTCTCCATTCCGGCCAGGTCGCCAACTTTGCGGATGCCCAGCTCGTGGAGATTCTTCTCCGTGACCGGGCCGACTCCGGGGATCTTGCGAACGTCCAGCGGGGCCAGGAAGGCGGACTCCGTGCCGGGCAGCACCCACAGGATGCCGTTGGGCTTGGCCTGGTCGGAGGCGATCTTGGCCACCAGGCGCGTGGCGCCGATGCCGATCGAGCAGGGCAGGCCGGTCTCCCGCCGAACCTCCTCGTGGAGCCGGTGGGCGGCGGCGAGAGCGGGTCCCAGGAGGCGCTCACAGCCGGTGAGGTCGAGATAGGCCTCGTCGATGGAGGCCATCTCCACCTGCGGCGAGTAGTGCTGGAAGATCCGGTAGACGCGGCCGGAATACTCCCGGTAGCGCTCCGGGTGGCCTTCGATGAAGAGGGCCTGCGGACAGAGCCGGTAGGCGCGCGTCGTGGGCATGGCCGAGTGCACCCCGAACTTGCGGGCGGCGTACGAGGCGGCCGCCACCACCCCCCGCTCGTTCGGCCGGCCGCCCACCACCACCGGCTTGCCCCTCAGACTGGGGTCGTACAGCTCCTCCACCGACACAAAGAAGGCGTCCATGTCGACATGGAAGATGGTCCCCATCGAGTGTATTGTAGGACAAGGCTATGAGAATCCTCCTTTTCTCCGACATCCATCAGGATCTGCGGGCGCTGGAGGCCCTGATGGCCGTCCCGGCCGACCTCTACATCGCCGCCGGAGACTTGGTCAATTTTGGCCGGGGACTGGATGCTTGCGGCCGGCTCATGAAACGCCACGGAGACAAGGTCTGGGTGTTGCCGGGCAACCACGAGTCGGACCGGAATATCGCGGACTTCTGCGCGGCCTACGGCTTCCGCAATTTCCATGAGCAGGCCTGGCCGGTCGGCCGCTGGTGGGTCGCCGGACTCGGCTATTCCAACCCTACGCCGTTCGATACCCCCGGGGAGTACAGCGAAGCGGAACTGGCCGAGAGGCTCGAGAAGTTCGCGACTCTGGAGCCGTTGGTTCTGGTCTGCCATTGCCCGCCCTTCGGCACCGCCCTGGATCGCATCGCCCCCGGGCGCCACGCGGGCAGCCACTCCATCGGGGAGTTCCTGTCCCGGCATCCGCCCCGGCATTTCTTCTGCGGCCACATCCACGAGTGCGGCGGCGTGGAGGTCGACCTGGGGGAAACCAGGGCGGTCAACCTGGGCAAGAAGGGCTACCTGCTGGAGCTCGACTGAGACGGACCGTCACTTTACGCGCCGGTACCGCTGCGGATCTGCGAACGCCTTGGTGTCGTCGGCATACCGTATCACCAATGCCTGCAATGGCGCCGTGGGAGCGGTCAGGATCAGGCCGTCGCCTTTGGGACCCCCGAACTGGTGGCCAATCTGCACCTGGCCGTCGCGGATCCGGTCCTCCAGCCACCCGTCCTGCAGCATGGCCACCCGCAAGGTGTCTCCGTCCAGCCAGATCCGGGAGATGCTGTGCGCCGGGATCCGGTGGAACTCGTAGAACGCGTTGCCCTCGTCCTGCTCCTGGGGGTACAGGTCCAGGAACCGCGCTTTCCCAAGCTCGACGAGGTGCGCCTCGAATCCGGCCGCGGGCCCCTGCTCAGGCTTCATAGTCACCTCGTACGCCCGGCCTTCGCCGGCCCGCAGGGTCCACACTTCCTTCTCCTTCTCCCACACCCCCACCAGGGCCGGGTCAAACACCGTGTCCTTCTCGGTATACAGGGGTTGGAGCGACGGCACACAGCCCGTCAAGGTCAGCGCCAAACTCAGGATCGCGATTCTCATGCTGGTTTCCTCCTGCTACCGATCAGCGGCATGGCGGACCTCCTAATGATAGTCGATCCAGCCGATGTCACTGGCGGTGTTCGACGGCAGGCGGCTTCTGGTCGTGCCCATTAGTACGGCTCAAAAAGACAGTCGCTCGATCGTCCAGTAAACCGCGGTACAGGCGATCGCCAGGGACGCGGGAACGACGATGCGGCTGCGGTACCAGGCGCGAGGGGCGCAATGCCATCCGACCAGCAGGAAAGCCCCGCCGATCACCGCCAGTTGGCCCGCCTCGACTCCTACGTTGAAGGTCAGCAGCGCCGTCACAAATTCCGAGCGCGGCAGCCCGAGCTCTTTAAGGGCTCCCGCGAAACCCAGGCCGTGCAGCAGCCCGAAGGCGAAGACGAGGCCGACCCGCCACGATCTCAGCTCGGAAAGGAAGAGGTTCTCAATGGCGACGTAGGCAATCGAGAGAGCGATCAGAGGCTCGACGATCTTCGGCGACAGGGCGACCACGCCGTACATGCTCAGCCCCAGCGTGATCGAATGAGCGACCGTGAAGGCGCTGACCTGCCACAGGACGGAGCGGGCGCGACGGCTGAGCAGGTAAATGCCGAGCACGAACAGCATGTGATCCAGCCCGTGGGGCAGGATGTGGGTAAAGCCGAGCGCGAGATAGCGCCGGGCCGTGCCAAGCCGGTCGACCGGCGGCTCCGGCGCCTGCAACGGGAACGGCGCGCTGTTCTGGCCGCCTTCCAGCCAGGCGGTGGCGGGGTTCTCGGAGGCGGCGCTGCGGACCGTCAGGGCATAGGACGCGAAGGTCCAGGCGTAGGACCAGGCGAAGTGGCGCGCGCCCGGAGGGATCAGGCCGGTCAATCGGATCCTGGCCACCGTGGACTCGACGGAATAGGCGATGGCGGGACGAACCTCCGACCCTTCGAATACCATCTTCACGCGCTGGCGAAACTTCTCGTCGGAACCGGCGAGCATAGATTGGAGGCGCGCCGGAGGGAGGTCGGCAGGCGCCGGCCGCCCGGCGGAGGCCTCGAGTTTCTCGACGAGCGAGGCGGCATCGGTCACGATTTCGACGTCGTACGTCCGGCCCTCCTGGAAGAGGACCGCCACGCGCGTCGTGCCGATCTCGTGCGCGCGAAGCGCGACGCCGCCAAGGAGCAGGATCCCGAAAATGCGCGCGAACATGGCCTCAATTCCCCTTTCGCAGCTCGAAGGTGAGCGACGCCCAAAAGCTCGCCCACTCGGCCTTGGCGCCGGCGGGCGCCGGAACCATATGTACGGCTTTGACCAGCCACATCCCGCCCGGCCGCAACCGGAATCGCACCCGGCCGTCCGAGTCAGTGCGCGCCGCCAGTTTTTCGGAAGGATGCAGACGGTTCAGGGCCACGACGAGCGCCCCCGCCAGCGCACGGCTCTCGTACGTCAAGCGAAAAGGAAGATCCCCGCCGGCGCGGACGGCGTACGGATTCCGTTCGGCCACCAGTTCGAGCGTAAAGCCCAGCACCCGATCGCCCTGCGCTTCGCTCGGCGGTCCCGAAAGCACCAGGCTCTTGGCGCACCGTGCAAAGAGCTCGCGGGCTGGGGCGCCCGTTTCGTTGCGACGGGCTCTTAGTGCGGCGACCGTCTCGAGCCCTTCTTCCTTCAAATATTGATTGAACTTTTCCGCCGCCAGCTCGGTGGCGCTGGGGTTGCTGCGATAGCCGATGACCAGCAAGCCGGCCGTGGCCACACGCAAGAAGCCCGCCGGATCGGCGCCGGCCCGGCCGACGACCGGCTTGCGGCCGGCCAAGTCCTCGACGATAAACTGATGGATGAGAGCGGCATCGCGTGGCAGTGGATCGCCCAGGAGGTCCTGCCCGACACGTAGCCGCACGCCGACGATCTGGCCGGCTTCCGGAGAGAAGGTGGTCGGCTCGATCCACATGTCGTGGGCGAAGAGCGGCGCCGCCACTACCAGCAAGCGTAGAACGGCCCCCGCCAGCGGGGGCCGTTCCAATGGGATGGTGGGCATGCTAAGGGACCGGGATGTTCGGTACGGTAGGAACATTGACACCACCGTGCCCCTGCAGCAGACCCTGGTGGGCGGGAGCCAGGAACGGGAACCGATTGAGATAGTCCTTGTCGTTGACTTCGACGCCCTTGGCCAGGCCGGCCGCCGGGTTACCCGCGACGATCAGGCTGATCAGCACACTGTTCACATTCACCTGGTTGCGGTTCGGCGCCGTCCCACCACCCATGCGACGGCCGTTGGGGAAGCTCGAATCGATGGCCGCGTCCAGGGTGATGACGTCACCCGTGAAGCCGTCGCCGATCGGGATGGGCCGATTCAAGTTGATCGCCTTGATGATGTCCAGGCGGGGGCCCTTGAGTGTGGCCACGGCACTGGCGGGAACGCCCAGGGCCGCGTAGATGCCGAGCGCCTCGGCGTCGCGTACCAGCACGGGATACAGGATGTCGGCGCCAAAGTTGGTCACGTCGTGGAGAGGGCTCTGGTGCAGGTAGAGTGTCTGGCGCTGGGTCCCCACCAGGCCGGCGTTGAACAAGGGCAGGGCATTGCGGCCCACCTGCACGAAGTTGCCGGACCCCTGGAGACCCGTGATGATGTTGGTGGCATCGACGGTCTGTACTCTTTGACGGCTAATGCTGGCCCACACCCGGAGCAGGCTGTCGGTCGAGTTGGCATCGAGCAGGCCGTTGTGCGGGGTGCCGTCCGGGAAGACGTCGGTCATCGGAACCTCGAGGGCGATCGAAAAGACGTTGAAGCCCGTGAACACGTCCTTCCCCGGTGCGCGCCGCGCGCCTGGGATGCCGCCGAGATCGTCGGTATTCAAGTTGACCAGGTCGAAGATTCCCTTCTCATCGAGCTGATAGGGATCGTCGAACTGGCCGGCGATCACCCGTCCGCCATTCGCCAGACGGTGGATGAACCGGTCGACGAATGCCTGATCGTAGAGACCCACTTCACGGCTCGTGGGATCCCCGGACTGGTAACCCTGGAAAGGGCCGAGACCGTAGATGAGCCGATCGGTCTGCGGGCCGTGGTTGTTCGGAAGGACCGGGAGTTCCTGGCCCAGGACGACGGCGCCGCCTTCACCACCCTCGTCTCCCGTACTCACGATGCGCGAGACCTTCATGGTTTCGGTGCCGCCGGTGAGCTGCCAGAGCAGCTCGTTGCCGCCGCCCACAGGATCCCTGGGACTGGGAGGCGCTTCCGGCTCCAGGGTGTTCTTGAACTCGACGCGGTATACCACTCGGTCCTGGAGGCTCGCGCCAATTCCAATGTGGAACTCGTAGCGGTAGCCGTTGCAGGCACGCAAGCCCTGGTTGCCCTGACCCGGCTCGTGGAGCGGGTTGAAATCCATGATCAGGTAGAGCTTGTCGTGCGTGGTGTTGGACACCCAGGCGAAGGTGTCGGTGTTGTCGGCGCAGGGCTCGTTGAGGATGGCCAGCGCTTCGCGATGGCTGGACCCGTGCACCGTGATTCCACTCGCGGCGAGCAACGTCGCCGCGATTAGTCCTTTGGAAATTGGTTTCATATTCACTCTCCCTGGCAGCAGCCCTGGGGGGCCCTGCCGCGATCCGCATCAAATCCGATATCCTCTCCGGAGATACGCCTGCTGGGAGGAATTGGATTCACCGGATCATCGGGAATTTACATCCGGGTTCCCAGGCAGTTGGAGGGTTGGATGGTGCGTTCATGTTCTATACGAACGAGCGGCCGGACTGGATTTAGGCGCCGCGCCGAGCAAGCGGTGTATCTACGAGCGCATAAACCGCTCCCTTATGGTTGCGGCGCTGGCGAAGCGGAGAGTGTCCTGGCGCAGACGCGCGGGAGGCGCGATGCGGGGCGAGAGCCAGGCTAGTTGGGCTACCAGGTTCCGCGCCTCGGCCACCGCCGCCAAACATCGCGGGCAGCCCCGGGCGAGATGCGCTGCCAGAGCCGCGCGGTCCTCTGCCTCCAACGCGTCCAGGGCGTAAAGGTCGTACAGGTCATGGAATGCCGAGCAAGGCGTGGGCTTACACCCCCCGTAAGAATCTACGACGGTGCGGGTCCGTTCGGATGCTAGTCTGGCCGTCCAGGAGGAGAGCGACGGGAAGCGGGGCTGCAGCTCGCCGCACCATGCTTCTGTTCCCGCGTGGGGGGCGTCTAAGCGACAGGAGGCTTGTCATGAAGAAAGCTTGGTTGTTCTTGGCCGCAGCCGGCCTGCTCGGCGCGGCGGAGGGATCGTTCGAGCGGACACTCCAGACGAACGGACCTGTGGATCTCGACGTTAGAACCGGGGCCGGCAACATCTCGGTCCGCACCGGCGCGGCCGGGACCCTGCGCGTCTCTGCCCGGATCCGGGTGTCCCACCGGCGGTGGAGCGAGAACGAGGCCGCGGACCGCGTGCGCCGCATCGAGGCCAATCCGCCGGTGGAGCAGACCGGAAATACGATCCGGATCGGGCAGATCGAGGATCGGGACCTGCGCGAGCACCTGTCCATTAGCTACGATATCGTCGCGCCGGCCGACACGCGGTTGCGGGCCCAGACCGGCAGCGGCAACCAGACGTTGGAGGGATTGCGCGGGCCGGTGGACGCGTCCACGGGGTCGGGGAATCTCGTCATCGCGGCGATCGGCGACCGCGTAACCGCCACCACCGGATCGGGCGGGATCGAGTTGAACGACATCAAGGGGCGCGTCAAGGCCACCACCGGCAGCGGCGGAATCCGGGCGGCGGCCATAGCCGGTCCGTTCACCGCCAGCACTGGCAGCGGCGACGTGCGGGTCAGCCAGACCGCGCCGGGCGACGTCGAGGTCGGCACCGGCTCGGGCACCATCGAGGTGGCCGGGGCGCGCGCCGGCCTGC
Source organism: Terriglobia bacterium (assembly GCA_041477815.1). Lineage (GTDB taxonomy): Bacteria > Acidobacteriota > Terriglobia > Bryobacterales > JACQDG01 > JBGOUV01. The sequence continues at coordinate 15,429 of JBGOUV010000023.1, forward strand.
GGGCGCACTCCGGCAGCGGCGGCATCACCGTGGACGGCGAGCCGGTGGCCGAGTGGCGAGTGGACGTGGCCTCCGGGAACATCCGCATGCGGGTGCCCGCGCAGGCGGCCTTCGACCTGCAGGCCCGTACCGGGTCCGGACGGATCTCGATCGACCATCCCCTCACCGTGCGGGGCCAGCTTAGCCCGCGCCGCCTCGAAGGGCGGGTCCGCAACGGCGGCGCCCTGGTCGCCCTCAGCACGGCCTCCGGCAACATCACGATAGAATAGAGGATATGATCGCTCTGCAGAACGTCGAGAAATACTTCCAGACAGGTGTCACAAAGACTTATGTGCTGCGTCGTATCACCATCCACGTCAAGGAGGGCGAGTTCGTATCGATCATGGGTCCGTCGGGGGCGGGCAAATCGACCCTGTTGCACCTGATCGGGATGCACGACAGCGCCTGGACCGGCGAATATTATTTCCTGGGCCAGCCCATCCACAAGCTGGGCAAGAAGGAGCGGGCCGAAATCTACAAGAAGTACATGGGCTTCGTTTTCCAGAGCTACCACTTGCTGGACAACCTGACGGTCTACGAGAATCTCGACATTCCGCTCTCCTACCGGGACGTCAAGAAGTCGGAGCGCGACAGCATGGTTTGCGACGTTCTGGACCGCTTCCAGATCGTCGGGAAAAAGGATCTTTACCCCAGCCAGCTTTCCGGCGGCCAGCAGCAACTGGTGGCGGTGGCGCGCGCCATGATCGCCAACCCCAAGCTGATCCTGGCCGACGAGCCCACCGGCAACCTCCACTCCGCCCAGGGGCGCGAAATCATGGAGATGTTCAAGAAGCTGAACGAGGCCGGTGCGACCATTATTCAGGTGACCCACTCCGAAGTGAATGCCTCCTATTCGAACCGGGTCATCAAACTGCAAGACGGCTGGATCGTGTAGGATACGGGCAACGATGCTCGTCGCGTCTTCTGGATCGCGGACAACTGCTCCGTACACGGTGGCGCCAAAGCCGTGGAGCGGCTACGGACCCTCTACCCTCGCCTCGTGCTCGTGCATGCCCCGATTCATGCGAGTTGGCTCAACCAGATCGAAATCTATTTCTCGGTTGTCCAGCGCAAGGTCCTAACGCCCAACGATTCTACCGATCTCAACACCCTCGCGGAGCGCCTCCTCGACTTTCGATATTACTGGGAAACCACGGCTCGGCCCTTCGAATGGAAGTTCACCCGTCAGGATCTTGCCCAGCTCCTCGACAAGCTCGCCACCCCGCGCTGCTCCCTGTCAAGAATACGTTAGCTAGGCGAACCCTCCCGCCGCGTCTAGGAGGTCCGCCGGAACCGCCGGCGGCCGGATGCGCCCGCTCGCCGGACTGGTCGGGCGCGGCGCGGGCGAATGTCGTTTAGAACCCGCCGTGCAGGAAGGCCATGCTGCGCAGCACCGCCCGCGCAATCCGCTCTTCACTTCTTACCGCTACCTTGTTTTCGGTGAAATAGGCGCTGTGCTCTTCGGACAGGTCGATGGTCGCGTCTTATCTATCACTAATCACCATCTTGCTGAAATTGGCGGCCAGGAACTTGCCGCTATGTTCCGGGACGCACGATTCTATAACCTGCGCGAGGATGTCTTCTAGGAAGCAAAAGTCTTGATCTTTCAGGATGACGCCACCAACGACTTGGTACCTCTTATCGTGGGATTCTGAGTCGTCCAGGTAAGCAAGGCACACAAACCGCTCCGGGTGTGTCTTGGCCCGCTGGGGTTCATGACACACCCCCCAGGGCTAGCAGCCAGGCTCATTGTCCCATGCTGGCCCGGATGAGCCAAGCACATTTTTATCCAAATTTGCGCTCCGTGACTTCTGCCACGAGCTAGGCCGGCGACGCGCCCGCGCCCGTCATGCAGTTCCCGTACTCCTCCAGGACTTCTTGTGCCGGCCCGTCCCGCCGGACCGTACCCAGGTCCATCCACACGGCCCGCTGGCAGAGGCTCCGCACCGCGTCATTCGAGTGCGACACAAACAGCAGCGTCTTGCCCTGGTGGCGGAGATCCAAGATCCTCTGCATGCACTTTTTCTGGAACTCCAGGTCTCCCACCGACAACACCTCGTCCAGCACCAGGATGTCCGGGTCCACGTGCACGGCTACCGAGAAGCCCAAACGGGCCATCATGCCGCTCGAGTAGGTACGCAGCGGCTCGTCGATGAAGTCGGGGATGCCGGCAAAGTCGATGATGGCGTCGAAGGACTGCTCCACCCGGGCCCGGGTGTACCCCAGCAGAGCGGCATTGAGGTGGATGTTCTCGCGGCCGGTGAGGTCGGGATGGAACCCCGAGCCCAGCTCCAGCAGCGCCGCCACCCGCCCCTGCTGGGTCACCTTCCCGGCGGTGGGGGAAGTCACCCCCACAGCGATACTCAGCAGGGTACTCTTACCCGCACCGTTGGCGCCCACGATTCCCACCGACTCCCCGGCTTCGATCCGCAGGCTGACCCCACGCAGGGCCCAGAACTCGTTGCGCTCCCGCCGGATGCTGGAGGCCACCCGCTGCGCCAGGAGCTGCCGCCGGTGGTGCAGGACGTACCGCTTGCTCACGTTCTGTAGCTCGATCAGGGTCACAGGTAGTCGGCAAACCTCTTTTTCATACGGCCGAACAGCAGGAAGCCTCCGGCCAGCGCCCCGAAGGATACCAGGGCCAATTTCAGCAGCGTGGACGCGGAGGGCGCGGCGGCATTGAGAAAGATCAACCGGCAGGCCAGCACTACCGCCGCCACCGGGTTGTACTCATAGAGCCACACGAAATCCCGCGGCACCTGGTCATGCGAGTAGAAGATCGGCACCAGCCAGAACAGCACCAGGTTGGCTGATTCCACCACGTAGCGCGTGTCCCGATAGTAAACGTCCAGCGCCGAGAAAGCCAGCGCCATCCCGCACACGAACACGATTTCCAGTCCCAGCACTACCGGGAGCCAGAACCATTGCCGGTTGAAGCCGATTCCGAACCGCCCGATCAGCAGCATCAGCAGCAGCATCTGGATCAGAAAGTGGATCACGTTGCCCAGCACCACCGAAAGAGGAATCACTTCCCGGTGAAACCGAACCTTTTTGACCAAAGGGGCATTGTCCAGAATCGAATTGGTGCCGGAGGCCCAGGCCAGGGAGAAGAAGTTGAACGGCAGCAGCCCGATCAGCACGAACAGGGGATAGCTGTGGATTACCGGGTTGCGGAAGATTCTGGTGAACACGTAGGTCAGGACCGCAACCATGATCAGCGGATTCAGCAGCGACCAGAAGATGCCCAGCGACATATTCCGGTAGCGGATCTTGAAGTCCTTGCTGATCAGGTTGTAGAGGATGGAGAGATGATCGTGGGAGGCGTCTACCATTCTAAGGGTGAAAGACTATTCTACCTCCTGCCGGCCAATCGTGGGGCTGCCTTCGATCTGCGGCGTCCCGGAGGCCGGGCAACGCCCTACGTGAGCGGCGGCCGGGGCGCTCTGTGGAGCCGCCAGCTCACCGGCGCGGGGTACTACTCGTCGGCCACCACAACCTGGAGCGTCGGCGCCAGGATCTTCCTGACCGACCGCCTGTTCCTCGCCCCCGAAGCCCGCTTCGGGATCGAGCCGCTGATCCGCGTGTCGGCAGCATAGGCTGGGTTCTGCGGCGCTCATTTAGCGGGCTTGGCTCTATGATGTACACTGGAGACGTTGCCCGACGGTTCTTCGCTCCGGGCCATACCGGTTTTTCTTCTACTCGGCGGATCGAAGCGAACCGCGCCACGTCCACGTAGAGCGGGAGCAGTCTCGGGCCAAGTTCTGGCTCGATTAGGTGCGCTTGGTTGAACACAATCGCTGGAGCCGTGGCGGTGGGCGTTGCCGTCGTTCTTCTTTGGCGGGGTAGTCTCCTCCTCGCAGCGGCGATCCTCCTCCTTGCTGCTGGAGCGTACTTTTGGCGCGTGTGGCGACAGGGGCACGTCGTGCGGTGCTTTCGGCGTGTCTGGGGGGCACAGGGTAAAGACCTGTTGCTGGTGTACTCCCACAGCCCTCACTGGCAGACTTATGTAGAGGAGACTTGGCTCCCGCGGTGGGGGCATCGTGCGGTGGTGCTGAACTGGTCGGAGCACCGTGTGTGGGCGCGCGACCGCCGGCCGGAGGTCGTGTTGTTCCGCGCCTTCGCCGGCGACCGGGAGGTCAACCCTCACGGCATAGTTGTGCCACCGCAAGGCCGCCATGCTCGGGTGGTTCGTTTCTGGCGCGCCTTCCGGGATTACAAGCATGGCAAAGATCGGCTGCTGCGAGCGGCAGAAGCGGAACTGGAGGGCTATCTCGGTGGTGAATGACGCCTGACCGGGCGCTGCCGTCGCGCGTCAAATGTAGGTCACCGTTTAAGACTCCATCGCGGTAGCTTGGATCCGGCCGCCCCCCCTACCCGGAATCACAGGTTTTTCCAATCTCTTTCTCCTTTCCCCTAGTGCCTCGCCCGCCCCTCCAACCGCACCCGGCTGCCATAGCGCTGAGGAGTCAAGCCTGAGGACTCACCTGCGGTGCCTCCCGGTCCTCGCTTCTCTCCTCCAGATCCACCACCGTCGCCCCCCAGCCTCCCGCTTCCGCCGGCGCATCCCCAAAGCGCGTGACAAACCGTGTACACGCCAGCACCCTCCGGACCATCTCTCGCTGCACCCCGATCCCCCTCCCGTGAATGATCCGCAGCGCCCGAAACCCCCGCCGGTGCGCTTCCTCCAGATACGCCTCCAGCGCCGCCCGCGCCTCCCGGGGCGGCGCCGTGTGCAGGTCGAAGACGTCGGTAATCGGAATCCGGACCGGCTCCTCCATGCCTCAGGCCCCGATATACCGAGCGTACAGACTGCGCGCGATCCCGATGTCGTGGGTGCCCTTGACAATCGCCCGCCCGTCGGGAAAGACGGTCATCTCGTAGGGCGGGCACTGGAATCGCAGGGCAAACTCGTTCGACCGCACCACCCCCAGCGGCCGCAGCGTCTCGGCCAGCACCCCCAGATCCACCGGGTGCCGCCGCGCGTGGATCTGCACCGCATTGCGCCCGCACAGGCTGATGGGGGGCCTCTCCACGCCGGCCAGATGCCGGAACTCGCGCCGCCCGCAGGCCGGACACTGCGGGTCGCGCTCCCGCGTCGAGATCCCTCGCCAGGTATTCTTCCAGACGTCGACCGCCAGCAGCCGCGGCTCCACCTCCGTCCCTTTCCCCGCCAGGATCTTCAAAGCATCGGTCACTTGCAACGAGGCCACCAGCGACGTAATGGTGTTGAGGACCCCGGCCGTGTCGCAAGTGGGCTGCGGGCCGCCCGGCGCCTCCGGCCACAGGCAGGACAGGCACGCCGACTGACCCGGCAGGATCGGCATGGTAGCGCCGTAGCTCGACACCGCCGCTCCGTAGATCCAGGGAACGCCGTGCTTCACCGCCACGTCGTTTACCACGTACCGGGTTTCGAAATTGTCGGCGCCGTCCAGAATGACGCCCGCCGGCAGAAGGAGGTCTTCGGCATTTTGGGGCGTCAGGTCGGCTACCACGGGATGCAACCGCACCGCGGCATTCAGCGCCGCGAGGTGGCGCCCCGCCGCGACCGCCTTAGGCAGCGCCTCCGCCGCATCGGCTTCGTCGTACAGCCACTGGCGTTGCAAGTTACTGGACTCGACATAGTCGCGATCGATCAGGACAATCTCGCCCACGCCCGCCCGCGCCAGCGCCCCCGCCTGGAAGCTGCCCAGCGCCCCGCAGCCCACCACCACCGCCCGCCCCGCGAGCAGGCGTTCCTGTCCCTCTTCGCCGAGCGGTGGAAACAGAATCTGGCGCGAGTAGCGTTCCCGAAGCGCGGAGTCCATAGGAAGGAACAGCTTACAGCTACAGCTATTATAATTAACAGTCCGTGTCCCGCTCCGTCCTAATGGCCGTGGCCCTATGCATGGCGTGGGCTGGAGCCGCTGCTCCTGCCATCACCCATCACCCCGCACCCCTGATCCAGGCGGCCATCACCCCACACCCATCACCGCTGACCCACTTCGGCCGGCCGGTGGTCGAGATCGCTTTCTCCCCTCCCGCTCAGCCCATCCCGCCGGCGCGTCTGGCCGAATTGATCCCTCTCCGTACCGGCGAGCCCCTGGACCCGGACAAGGTCCGGAACAGCATTCAAGCCATGTTCGCGACCGGCCGCTACGCCGACATCCAGGTGGATGCCGCGCCGGCCGAGGGCGGGGTCAGGGTGACTTTTCTCACCAGCGACAACTGGTTCATCGGACCCCTCCAGATCCTCGGCGTCCGGCGGCCCCCCAGCACCGCGGAAATGGCCACCGTACTCAAGCTGGAGCTGGGCGAGTTGTTCTCGGAGGAGAAGGTAGACGCCGGCCGCTCCGCGCTGCTCAAGTTGCTGGCCGACAACGGCTACCACTATGCCCAGGTCGAAGTAGAGAAGAGCGCGCACTCCGATACCCAGCAGATTGACATTACCTTCCAGGTCCGGACCGGTCCGCGGGCCCGCTTTGGAGAGTTGCGCCTCGGCGGCAAACCCGACCTCTCGGTGGCGCAGTTGCGCCGCATCGCCCGCTGGCCGGCCGAGCGGCCGTTCACCCAGCCCGCCGTCCAGCGCGGACTGGAGCGACTGCGGCGGTACTACCAGAAGCTGGACCGCCTGCAGGCCAGCGTCCGGGTGGGGGAGCAAACCTGGGTCCCCGCCGCCGACCGCGTGAACCTGGCCGTGGAGATCCAGCCGGGACCCCGTGTCGAGGTCGCCATCTCCGGCGCCAAGCTGTCCCGCAGCCAGCTCCGCCGCTACGTGCCTATCTACGAGGAGGGCACCGTCGACCGCGACCTGCTCGCCGAGGGCGCCCGCAACCTCCGCGACTACTTCCAGGTGCAGGGCTACTTCGACGCCAAGATCGACTACCAGCAGCACGACGAGGAGAACGGCGTCATCCTGGTGGAGTTCCAGGCCCTCCTGGGGGAGCGGCACAACTTCCTGCGTCTGGACGTTACCGGCAACAAGTTCTTCGACGAGGCCACCATTCGCGAGCGTTTGTACCTGCAGCCCAAAAGCGTGCAGTTCCGCCACGGCCGTTTCAGCCGCAGCCTGCTTCTGAACGATGTCGCCTCCATCGAAGACCTCTACCAATCGAACGGCTTCCTGGAGGCCAAGGTCGCCCACCGCTTTGAGGACGACTACCAGGGCAAGCAAGGCGACGTCGCCGTCTTCATCCAGATTGCGGAGGGACCGCAAACCCTGGTGACCGGCCTGCAGATCACCGGCAATGACTCCCTGACCACGGAGAGCTTCCGGGGCCGCCTCAGCTCGGTCGAGGGCCAGCCCTTCAGCGAGCGGAGCGTGGCCAGCGACCGCGACCTGATCCTGGGCCAGTACTTCGCGGCCGGATTCCCCGACGTCACCCTGGAGTGGACCACCCAGCCGGGTCCGCAGCCCCACACCGTCCGGCTCGAGTACCTGATTCAGGAGGGCCGCCAGCAGTTCGTCCACCAGGTGATCGTAGACGGGTACGAAAAGACGCGCGAGCCGGTGATCCGGCGGCAAGTGGTGATTTACCCGAACGATCCGCTGTCCCAGGGCGCGATGATCGAGAGCCAGCGCCGGCTCTACGACTTGGGCATCTTCTCCAAGATCAACGTAGCCTTGCAAAACCCCGAGGGGGTGGAAGCCAACCGCAACGTGCTGTTTCAGGTGGAGGAAGCCCGCCGCTGGACCTTCGGATTCGGCGGCGGGGCCGAGTTGGCGCGCTTCGGCGGCAGCCCGACCTCCCTGGAGGCCCCCGCCGGCGGCACCGGCTTCAGCCCCCGTGTAGCCCTCGAAGTCAGCCGGTTGAACCTGCTGGGGCGCGCTTACACGGTCAGCGTCCGCACCCAACTTTCCTCCCTGCAACAGCGCGGGATGTTCACTTTTCAGGCGCCCCGCTGGCAAGGGCGCGAGCGCCTCACCCTGATCGTCAGCTCCCTTTACGACACCTCCCGCAACGTACGCACCTTTTCGGCCGAACGCCTGGAAGGAGCCATCCAGCTCCAGCACAAGATCAGCAAGCCTTCCACCCTTTTCTACCGCTACTCCTACCGGCGGGTGGCCGTCGACCAGAATACCCTCAAGATCAGTCCCGGGTTGATCCCGCTGTTGTCCCAGCCGGTCCGGGTGGGCTCGCTCTCGGGCAGCCTGGCCCAGGACCGCCGCGACGACCCGCTCGACACCAAGCGAGGCATTTATAATACAATTGATGTGGGGCTGGCCGACAAGTTCCTCCTCTCCAAGGCCAACTTCGGGCGCCTGCTGGTGCAGAACTCGACCTATCATCGCGTGAGCCGCCGGATGGTCCTGGCCCGCACTACCCAACTGGGAGCCCTGCTGCCCTACGGGGCGCTGCGCCGCGTGGAAACCAGACAGGACGACGGAACCACCGTAGTCAATTTCACCCGTGAGATCCCTCTTCCCGAGCGATTCTTCTCCGGCGGCAGCAGCTCCCACCGGGGCTTCTCCATCAACCAGGCCGGTCCCCGCGATCCCATCACCGGCTTTCCCCTGGGCGGCAACGGCCTGTTGCTCAACAGCGTGGAATTGCGCTTCCCGGTCCGGGGCGAGAACATCGGCGGCGTCTTGTTCCACGACGCGGGCAACGTCTACTCCAAGCCCCAGAACATCAGCTTCCGGCTCCAGCAGAGGAACGTCCAGGACTTCGACTACCTGGTCAACGCCTTCGGTTTTGGCGTCCGCTACCGCACTCCTATCGGCCCCGTCCGTTTCGACCTGGCTTACAGCGTCAATCCGCCGCGGTTCTTTGGATTCAAAGGCAGCCGCAGCGAGCTCCTGCGCGGACTGGGCACGCAGACCGAGCAGCGCCTTTCCCGCCTCCAGTTTCACTTCTCTCTAGGACAGACCTTTTGACGGCGAGGCCGACCATGAACCCACACCTCTCACCGTCACCTCCACCGCAACGCGACCGTAAGGGGCGGTCCGTTCCTTACGGCAGGCCGGGCCAGGGGGCCCGGCGCGGCCCCGGGGGGCCGCCCCACATTTACAGGGGAGCCAACCATGCCATCGGCTCGCTAACGGTTGCGGTTCTCCTAGCGGCCACCCTGCCGGCCGAGATCATCGACCGCGTCGCCGCCGTAGTAGGCCGCCAGGTCATCACCCAAAGCGAAGTTGAGCGCGAAGTCCGCCTCGAGCGATTCTTCGGCGCCCCTTCCCCCAACCCCCAGCAGGTCCTACAACGCCTCATTCGCCAGCGCCTGGTCTTTCAGGAGATGGAGCAAACCGCCCTCCCCGAGCTCACCCCCGAGGAGGTGGACCAGTGGCTATCCACCGCCCGGCCTCCCCAAGCTGATCCCGCCCGCCACGGCCTCCAGCCGCCGGACCTGGCGGAATACGGCCGCCGCCAGCTCCAACTCGAAAAGTTCCTCGATCTGCGCTTCAAGGCCGGCGTCCAGGTCTCCGAACAGGAGGTCGAGGCGTACTACAAGACCCGCCTGCGCCCGGAAATGGAACGCCGGGGCGTCCAACCTCTCCCGGCGCTGGAGGCCGTGCGCGACCGCGTGGAAAAGGCCGTGACGGAGGAACGCGTCAACCAGTTGATGGAAGAATGGATGAACGAGCTGCGCCAGCGGGCCCGGGTGCGCCTCGCCGACCAGGCCCCGCCATGAAGAAGCGCCTGCTGAAAATCGGAGCGGCTCTGGTGGCCGTGCTGTCGCTGGCCGGCATCAGCGGGTTGGTACTGCTGCGCACGGAGTGGTTCCGCGAACAGTTGCGCCGCCGCGTGATTGCCGAGATGGAGAAGGCCACCGGCGGCCAGGTGGAGTTGGCTTCCCTGAGCTTCGATCCCCGCCGCTGGCACGCGCGCCTGGAAGGACTCCGCATCGCCCCGGTGCTCCAGGTGGAGGCGGTCGAGATCGACCTGCGGGTCCAGAGTTTCCTGCGGCGCGTCGTGGACGTGGCCGCGCTGCGTATTATCCGGCCCGAGATCCGCATCGTAGTAGCCCCGGACGGTTCCACCAACCTCCCTACCCCGCCCGGAGTCGCCCGCGGCGGGAGCTTTACCGAACCCCTGCTCAACCTCGCCGTCGGCCACTTCGAAGTGCGCGAGGGCGCCGTGTGGTGGAACGACCAGCGCTACGGCCTCCAGGCGTCCCTAGCCGACCTTCGCGCGGACCTTCGCTTCCAGGGGCAGGGCTTCTACGAAGGGCAGGTGTCGGCCGGGCGGACCGTGGTGGCCGGAACTCCCCGCCTGCCTGCCGTGGAGCAGCTTCAGACCCGCTTCCGCCTGCGGCGCGACCAGATCGAGATCGCCGAAATTAGGGCCCGCGCCGCTCATTCCGAGCTGCAGGCCAACGGAACCATCAGCCAGCTCCAGAAGCCGCGCTGGCAGTTTCAATATGACGCCACGGCCGACGCCCGCGACCTCCAGCTCGAGCCCCTCCGCGGCGGACGCGTGCACGTCCAGGGGTCCTTTGAGGCCGCCGGGGGCCCCTGGAGCGCCCGAGGCAAGGTCGCGGCCCAGCAGATGGCGGTCGCGAGCAGCGAGGCCAGGCTGAACGGCGTCTCGGCCGGCGGAGACTACACCGCCGGCCCCGACCAGGTACGGGTCGAAAAACTGACCGTGTACTTGCTGGGCGGCCGCTGGGCCGGTAAGCTCGCAGCCACCCGCAACCACGTGCAGGCCACCGGGCAGGTCGACGGCGTGCGCCTCGCCGCCGCTCTCGAAGCGGTCGCTACCCCCAGCCGTCCCCTGAGCCGGCTCGGTTGGACCGGTGTCATCTCGGGACCCGTGCAATTCTCGACCCCCGTTAGGTGGGCAAGCGCCCCGCTGGCAGTCCAGGCGGACCTGACCGTCGGCCAGGGCAACGTGGAGGGCGCCGCCCGCTGGTCCTACGCCGGGCGCTCGGGCGAGATCGACCTGGCCGAGCTGCGACTGGTCACCCCCGACACCGCCATCTTCGCCTCCGGCCGCCTGAGTGAAAAGCAGGACGCCTCGATTCGCTTCCGCCTGACCACGAAGAATCTCGAGGAGCTGACCCGGATAGCCCTGGCCGCCACCAATCAGCGGGTGGAGGCGCCGCTCCGCCTGGAAGGCCGCGCCGCGGTGCAGGGCCAGTTCACCGGAACCGTGGCCCAACCCCGGCTGGCGGCCACCGTCGAAGTGGGAGCCTTCGTACACCAGGGCCGGCGCTGGGACTCCTTCAGCGGCCGCCTGGAGGCGTCGCGCCAGCAGGTCCGTCTGACCGCCGGCCGCCTCCGCAAGGGCCAGGCGGCGATCAGTTTGCAGGGCTCGGCCCGCCTCGCCGACGGCGCGTTCACCGACGCTTCCCCGTTTGAAGCCGAGGCCGGCTTCCGCGATACCTCTGCGGAAGACCTGCTGGCCCTGGCCGGCGTCCGGATTCCTGTCACCGGATCCGTCACCGCCCAAGTGAAGCTGAGCGGAACCCGCCAGGATCCTCGGGGCGCCGGGTCGGTGGAGGTCCGCCGCGGCGTGGCCTGGGGCGAGCCTTTCGATTCCCTCCGCTCGGCCCTGCTGTTCGAGGACGGCGAGATCCGCGCCACCGGCCTGCGGCTGACCAAGGGCCAGGGCACTGTGACTGGCCATACAGCCTATCACCACGATCGCCGCGCCTTCCGCTTCGATCTCAAGGGCGAGAAAATGTGGTCCGCCCAAACTCCGTGGTCTGGTTCGGCCGGCTTCCAGCTTGCCGGCTCGGGTCAGCTGGCGGCCGACTCCTCCGTCGAGAAGCTCACCGGAGAGGGCGTGGTCGAGGTGGAGGGCCTAGTCATCGAAGGGCGGCGTCTGGGCAACCTCTCGGCCACCGCGCGCGCCACCGGCGACGCCGTGGCGCTAGCGTTGCGCTCGAACGTCCTGGGCTCCAGCGTCACCGGGCAGGGTGACGTCTCGGTGCGCCGTCCCTACCCTGTGAAGGGTCGCGTCGAGTTTCAAGGACTCGATCTCGCCGCTCTTCCCGAGCTGCGGGTACAGGGTTCGGCCGATGGTTTCCTGACCGTGGCCGGTCCGGCCGGCAACCCCGACGCCCTCACCGCCCAGGGCAGTGTCACCCGGCTGGAGTTGAAGTTCCCGCCCCGCACCCTGCACAACGCCGCCCCCCTCACTTGGCGCGTGGCGAACCGTAAGCTCACCCTGGAACTGGCCCACCTCACCGGGGAAGGCTCGGACCTGAAAGCCTCGGGATCGGTCGATCTGCGTCCGGCCGGGGCGATGCAGGTCGCGGTCAACGGCACGGTGAACCTGGCCGTCCTCGGCACGTTCGATCCCAGGCTGCGGGCGACTGGATTCTCCACGGTCAACGTCAACGTTACCGGCCCTTGGCGCGACCCCAGCCTCAGCGGCCGCGCCGAGCTCCGGGACGGCGCGATCGGCTCCGAAGACCTGCCTCTGAGCCTCACCGCGGTCACCGGCGTGGTGACCTTTGCCCGCCGTCGCGCCACCATCCAGAAGATCACCGCCGAAGCCGGCGGCGGCGAGCTGACGCTCACCGGCGACGCCGAGCTGGGCGGCGGCCTGGGCAGCTACCGTCTGCGCCTGGAGGCCAGGCGCGTCCGCCTGCGCTATCCCCGCGGGCTCAGCAGCCTGCTCGACGGCTCCCTCACTCTCGCCGGCGCCAGCCGCCGCAGCCGTCTCGATGGTCAGGTTCAGATCACCCGCTTCGGTACGCGCTCCTCGGTCGACGTCGCCACCCTCCTCGCCGCCTTCAAGGAGCCGGCGCGCACCCCCAGCGCCAACGAATGGCTTCAGAATACCCAGTTGAACGTGACCATCGTCTCGGCGCCCGACATCCGTTTCGATACCACCATCGCCCGCAACCTCCAGGCCGACGTCAGCCTGCGCCTGCGCGGCACCGCCCAAAACCCCTCCCTGCTCGGCCGCATCAACATCACCCAGGGCGAGGTCGAGTTTCAGGGGACGCGTTACACCCTCAACCGCGGCGACATCTCGTTCATCAACCCCTTCCGCATCGAGCCCCTCCTGAATCTGGACCTGGAGACCCGCGTCAGCGGCTACGACATTCTGCTGACCCTCATCGGTCCCGCCCAAAAGCTGAACGTTACCTATCGCTCCGACCCGCCCCTGACCTTCAACGAGCTGGTGAACCTGCTGGCGGTGGGCCGCGCCCCCACCATCGACCCGACCCTGGCCGCCCAGCAGACCTCCCAGGCCCGCGCCATGACCCAGATCGGCGCCGACACCATCATCGGCGAAGCCATCGCCAGGCCGGTCACCGGCCGCCTGCAGCGCTTCTTCGGCGTCAGCCGCCTGAAGCTCGACCCCGAGCTGATCGGCCCCGAAAATACCACCACCGCCCGCATCACCATCGAGCAGCAGGTAGGTCGCGACGTGACCTTCACCTATACCTATAACCTGGCCTCCGCCCAGGAGCAGATCATCCGGGTGCGCTGGTCGCTTAACCGCCAATGGTCCCTGGAGGCCATCCGGGATCAAAACGGCCTGGTGGCTATAGACTTCCTGTACAAGAAGAGGGTCCGGTGACCCGAACCGTGGCCCACGCTCTTAGCGTGCCGCGCCGGCCCTCGTGCCGACGCCTGGGCGGGGGCCGAGACGAGTCTCGACCCGGCTGGCCAAAGCCTGCGCTACCATGAAAAACTGGGACCGCCTCCGCGACGACATGGTCGAAAAGCAGTTGCGCCGGCGCGGGATTCGCGACCAGCGGGTTCTGGACGCCATGCGCCGCGTGCCCCGCCACCAGTTCGTTCCGGAATCCTTCCGCGACCACGCCTACGACGACGAGCCCCTCCCCATCGGCGCGGCTCAAACGATCTCCCAACCCTACATGGTGGCGGCTATGGCCGAAGCGCTGAGTCTCCGCGGCCCTGAGCGCGTCTTGGAAGTAGGCTCCGGCTCCGGATACGGCGCCGCCGTGCTGGCCGAACTGGCCGCCGAGGTCTGGACCATCGAATGCCTGCCCGTCCTGGCGGCTCTGGCCCGCCGCCAGCTGGCTGCCGCCGGCTACCAGAGGGTCCACGTGGTGGAGGGCGATGGTTCGCTCGGATACCAGCAGGCGGCTCCGTTTCAGGCCATCTCCGTAGCCGCCGGCGCCCCCGACGTACCACCTCACCTTCTCGACCAAATGGAGGAGCAGACCGGCCGCCTCGTGATTCCGGTGGGCACCCTCGACGACCAGGAGCTGCGGCTCCTCCGCCGCGTTGGCGGGCGCGTCGAAACTACGGTTGTCAGCCTCTGCCGCTTCGTCCCTCTGCTGGGGGCGGAAGCCTGGAAACCGGGCTTATGACACAATCCTGGGAGGACCGGGCAGAGCCCCGTCCCTCGACTTTGTATCATTTCGGGGGGTAGGCGGGAGAAGCCGGCCAGGGGGCCGGCTGCGGCCCAGGGGGGCCGCCCTACAAGTCATGAAGCACATCATCGTCGGAACCGCCGGACACATCGACCACGGCAAGACCGCTCTGGTCCGGGCCCTCACCGGCGTCGACACCGACCGTCTGGAAGAGGAGAAGCAGCGCGGCATCTCCATCGACATCGGCTTCGCCAACCTCCGCCTGGGTGACCAGCTCGAGCTGGGCTTCGTCGACGTTCCCGGCCACGAGCGCTTCATCAAGAACATGCTGGCAGGTATAGGTGGTATTGACCTGGTCCTGTTCGTCGTCGCCGCCGATGAATCCATCAAGCCCCAAACCCGCGAGCACTTCGACATCTGCCGCCTGCTGGCCATCCGTCACGGCATCGTGGTCCTGACCAAAGCCGACCTGGTGGACCCCGAGCTGGTCGACCTGGTCAAGCTCGAGATGGAGGACTTCGTCCGCGGGTCGTTCCTGGAAGGAGCGCCGGTGGTCCCGGTCAGCTCCCGGACCGGCCAGGGCATCGCCGACCTCCAGGCCCAGTTGGCCGGCGTCGCCGCTTCGATCCAGCCCAAGAACGCCCGCCACCACTTCCGCATGCCGGTAGACCGGGTCTTCATCATGAAGGGCTTCGGCACGGTGGTGACCGGGACCCTGATCGCCGGCGCGGTCGAGAAGGAGACCGAGGTCGAGGTGTATCCGCTGGGCCGCCGCGCGCGGATCCGGGGCCTCGAGGTGCACAACCAGCAGGTCGCGCGCGCTTGGGCCGGACAGCGCACGGCTCTGAACCTCGCCGGTGTCGAGACCGACCAGTTCGGCCGCGGCATGGTCCTGGCGCCGCCCGGCAAGTTCCGTCCCACCGACCGCTTCGACTGCTCCCTCCAGCTTCTGACGACCGCCCGGCCCCTCAAGCACCGCGCCCCCGTGCATTTTCACACCGGCGCCGCCGAAGTGCAGGCCGAGGTATACCTGCTGGGTAGTACCGCGCCACTCCCCCCGGGCTCCCAAAGCTTCGCCCAGATCCGACTGAGCAAGCCTCTATTGGTCTTGCCCGGCGATCGCTTCATTCTGCGCCAGTTCTCGCCGGTGGTGACCATCGGGGGCGGGGTGGTGGTGGATAACCTGGCCCCGAAGCATCGCGCTAAGG
>JBGOUV010000466.1:0-4747 GCA_041477815.1 Terriglobia bacterium
CAACAACATCCCGGTGGCCTGGGCCTTCGACATCACCAACTTCGTCTGGTGGATCGGCATCGGCCACGCCGGCACCCTGATCAGCGCCATCCTCCTCCTCTTCCAGCAGAAGTGGCGCACCTCGATCAACCGCTTCGCCGAGGCCATGACCCTGTTCGCCGTGGCCTGCGCCGGCATCTTCCCCCTGATCCACGTGGGACGCCCCTGGCTAGCCTACTGGCTGTTTCCACTGCCCAATACCATGGGCACCTGGCCCCAGTTTCGCAGCCCCCTGCTGTGGGACGTCTTCGCCGTCTCCACCTACGCCACCGTGTCCCTGCTGTTCTGGTTCGTGGGCCTCCTCCCCGACCTGGCCACCCTGCGCGATCGCACCAGGAACCGCGCCGCGCAAATCATCTACGGCATCCTGGCCATGGGCTGGCGCGGTTCGGCCCGGCATTGGCATCGTTACGAGACGGCCTATCTCCTCCTCGCCGGTTTGGCCACGCCGCTGGTGGTCTCGGTCCACACCATCGTCAGCTTCGATTTCGCCGTCTCGGTCATCCCCGGCTGGCACACCACGATCTTCCCCCCCTACTTCGTCGCCGGGGCCATCTACTCGGGCTTCGCCATGGTCATGACCCTGACCATACCCATCCGGGCTATCTATGGCCTGGAAGACTTCATCACCATGCGCCACCTGGACAATATGTCCAAGATCCTGCTGGCCACCGGCCTCATCGTGGCCTACGGCTACATGATCGAGACTTTCATGGCCTGGTACAGCGGCAATCCGTATGAGCGGTTCATGATCCTGAACCGCCTGACCGGACCCTATCGCGGGTATTACTGGGCCCTGATCCTCTGCAACGTGGTCACTCCGCAGGCGCTGTGGATCTCCAAGCTCCGCCGCAGCGTCCTGGCGCTGTTCGTCATCTCCCTAATCGTCAACGTGGGCATGTGGCTGGAGCGGTTCATCATCATCGTTACCAGCCTCCACCGCGACTTCCTGCCCGGCTCCTGGGGTATGTTCCACGCCACCCGCTGGGATTGGATGACCTACATCGGCTCCATAGGCCTGTTCCTCACGCTGCTGATTCTCTTCATCCGCGTGCTGCCGATGATCTCCATCTTCGAGATGCGGACGATCCTGCCGGGGAAGGAGGAAGGTTGAAGCGTCCACAACTCTACGGTCTGATGGCGGAGTTCGAAACCCCGGAGCAGGTGGTGGCGGCCGCCCGCCAGACTCGCCAAGCGGGCTACCAGCGTTTCGACGCCTTCACCCCGTTTCCCATCGAGGAGCTGTCCGAGGAGATCGGACACCGCCACAACGAGCTGCCGCTGCTGGTCCTGATCGGCGGAATATTGGGTTGTCTCGGCGGCTTCGCCCTGCAGTACTACATATCCGTAATCGACTTCCCCCTGAACGTAGGCGGCCGACCGCTAAACAGTTGGCCGTCCTTCATCCCCGTAACCTTCGAGTGCACCATCCTGGGCGCCGCCCTGACGGCGGTGCTCGGCATGCTCGCTCTCAACGGCTTGCCCACGCCGTATCACCCCGTGTTCAACGTGGACCGCTTCGCCCTGGCCAGCCGCAACCGTTTCTTCCTCTGCATCGAGGCCCGCGACCCCCAGTTCAGCCTGGAGGCAACTCGGGAGTTTCTGCGGGGGCTAAACCCCCACGAGGTATCAGAAGTTGAGCGCTAAGCATTTTCACCACAAAGACACAAAGACACAAAGAGTTCCAAACTTGGTGTTCTTTGTGTCTTCGTGTCTTTGTGGTTACTTGCTGCTTTTCACCGCCTGCCGCCAGGACATGCACGACCAACCCCGCTACAAGCCCCTCAGCCGCAGCACCTTCTTTGAAGACCAGCGCTCCGCCCGCCCCCTGGTAGCCGGCACCGTAGCCCAAGGCGACCTCCGCGAAGACGACCACCTCTACACCGGCAGGATCAAGGGCGAAGTGGCTGCCACTTTCCCCTTTCCCATCACCCGCGACCTCTTCCACCGCGGCCAGGAGCGCTACAACATCTTCTGCTCACCTTGTCACGGCCGCCTCGGCGACGGCGACGGCATGATCGTCCGGCGCGGGTTCAAACGGCCGCCTTCCTTTCACGAGCCGCGCCTCCGCGAGGCTCCCATCGGCCATTTCTATGACGTCATCACCAATGGTTACGGCGCTATGACCGAGTACGCCTTCCGAGTCCCGCCGCGCGACCGCTGGGCCATCGCTGCTTATCTCCGGGCCCTGCAGTTCAGCCAGAACGCCACGTTGGCCGACGTCCCGGCCGACCAAAGGCAGGCCTTGGAATGAACGGCGCCGCGACCCTGCCGTCCGTTCTCGCCGGCGCCCAGCGCCAGTCCTTCCGCATCGGACTGGCCATCCTCGCCATCTGCGCCGCCGGCTCCTTCCTGAACCCGGCGCAATTCCTCCGCTCCTACCTGGTGGCCTTTCTGTTCTGGATGGGCATCGCCCTCGGTTCGGCGGCCGTGGTCATGCTGCACCACCTCGTCGGCGGACGCTGGGGCTTCGTCATCCGCCGCGTCCTCGAAGCGGCTACCGGGACCCTGCCGGCTATGGCCCTCCTGATGCTGCCCCTCCTGTTCGGCGTCCGAACTCTGTATCACTGGACCCAACCCGCGGGCGACCACCTGCTGGAACACAAAGCTCTCTACCTGAACCTCCCGTTCTTCCTCCTCCGCGCCGTCCTCTATTTCGCCGTCTGGATCGCGGTGACCCGACTGCTGAACCGCTGGTCGCTCCAGCAGGACCGCACCGGCGATCGGACCCTCGTCCGCCGGATGCAGCTCTTAAGCGGCCCCGGCCTCCTGCTCTACGGCCTCACAGTGACCTTTGCCTCCATCGACTGGGCCATGTCGCTCGAAGCCCATTGGTTCTCCACCATCTACGGCATGATCTTCATGGTAGGCCAGGGCTTGTCCACGCTGGCCTTCGCGATCGCGGTCCTAATACTATTGGCAGAACATAAGCCGCTTGCGGACGTCATCACCCCCGGCCACTTCCACGACCTGGGCAATCTCATGTTCGCCTTCGTCATGCTGTGGGCCTACGTGGCGTTCTCGCAGTTCCTCATCATCTGGAGCGGCAACCTGGTTGAAGAGATCCCCTGGTACCTGGCCCGCCTCCGGGGCGGCTGGCAGTGGATCGCCCTGCTCCTGGTGGTGTTCCACTTCTTCCTGCCCTTTATGTTATTGCTGATGCGCAGCGTCAAGCGGCGCCGGCAGGTGCTGGCACGAGTGGCCGTGGCGGTGATCCTGGTCCGGCTGGTGGACATGTTCTGGCTGGTAACACCGGCGTTCCATCCCGGCAATCTGAAAATCCACTGGATGGACCTGGCCGCCCCCATCGGTCTCGGGGGCCTATGGCTGGCTTCTTTCCTGGCCAACCTGAAGCGGGCGCCCCTCCTGCCCTTGCACGATCCGAGGTTCTCCTGATGCAGACCACTTCCGAGCACCGGCACGAATCGAGCGACGTCCGCATCCGGCCGGTGGCCATTTTCGTCTTCAGCTTGTTTGTCGCCGTGGTGGTGGTGCTGGCAGCAATGGCCGGGCTCTACCGTTATTTCGCCACCCACCAGCCGCAACCCGAGATCCCGCCCTCACCCCTGGTTCAGACCCGCCAAACCGCCCCCGAGCCACGCCTTCAATCGGCGCCCTCCCAGGACTGGCGCACCCTCCGGGCCCACGAAGATGCGGTGCTAGGCTCCTACGGCTGGGTCGACCGCCGCACCGGCACTGTTCGCATCCCCATCGACCGGGCTCTAGAACTGATGGCCCAGAGAGGAGACCCCAAAAAGTGACCAAACCGGACGTCCACGCAGCCCTGGTAGGGCGGCCCCCCGGGGCCGCAGCCGTCCGCCTGGCCGGCTTCCTCCCCCCCGCCGTCACCATCCTCCTCCTCTGCACCCTCCCCGCCTTCCCCGACACCAAGATCCCTCCCCAACTCCGCCAGGTAGCCATCGACCAACGCCTAAACCAGCAACTCCCTCTAGACCTGGCCTTCCAAGACGAAGAAGGCCAACCCGTAACCCTCCGCCAATACTTCCAAGACAAACCCGTCATCCTCACCCTCGTCTACTACGAGTGCCCCATGCTGTGCAACCTGGTTCTCAACGGGGTCCTCCGAGCCATCCGCACCATCAACTTCGACGCCGGGCGTGAGTATCAAATCGTTACCGTAAGCATCGACCCCCGCGAAAAGCCCTCCCTGGCCAAGATCAAGAAGCGCCAGTACGCCGCCGGCTACGGCCGGCCCGGCGGCACGACCGGCTGGCACTTCCTAACCGGATCCGAAGCCTCCCTCCGCGACCTGGCCCAAGCGGTTGGTTTCCGCTATACCTACGACCCCGCCAGCAAACAATTCGCCCACGCGGCCGGATTCATGGTCCTGACGCCCCAGGGCAAGCTGGCCCGCTACTTCTACGGCGTCGAGTACTCGGGCCGCGACCTGCGCCTCGCCCTGGTGGAAGCCTCCGCCGGCAAGATCGGCACGGTCGTGGACCAGGTGCTGCTCTACTGCTTCCATTACGATCCGGCCACCGGCAAGTACGGATTGGCGGCGCTCACCGCGGTTCGCGCCGGCGGAA
Organism: Terriglobia bacterium; assembly: GCA_041477815.1. GTDB lineage: Bacteria > Acidobacteriota > Terriglobia > Bryobacterales > JACQDG01 > JBGOUV01. The sequence goes on from JBGOUV010000466.1 coordinate 4,587, forward strand.
TCCTCACGGCGCTGGCGATGCTCGAGGCCGCGGGCGGGAACAGCGGGAGCTCGAAGCGCATCGCTCAGCTCCCGCTCCCGGTCGCTCGCATCTCGGCGCGGTGGCTGCGGCGGCCTAGGACGACGATGAGCGCGGCCAGCGCGAGCACCGTCACGACGCCG
>JBGOUV010000459.1:0-4862 GCA_041477815.1 Terriglobia bacterium
CTACGAGCTGCTGTTGAATCACCACGCCTTCATGACCGGAGCGGACTACGTGGACGAGAAGATCACCCTGCCGCTGCGGTATGTGTTGTTGGTAGTGGCATTGATCGGGATCCCGCTGGTGTGGACGGGGCGATATGTCCACGCGGTGGCGGCGATCGTGGCGGCGTACGCGCTGCACCTGGTGGCGCCGGGGATCGTGCGGGCCGTCTACGTGCGGCCCAACGAGATCTCCATCGAGCGTCCGTACATCGAGCGGCATATCGAGGCGACGCGATCGGCGTTCGGGCTGGGACGGCGGGCTACGGAGCGGGTGTTTTCGGCCTCGGCGCATGAATCCGTTGACGCGGCACAGCACGCCACGCTGCTCGACAACATCCGGCTGTGGGACTGGCGGGCCTATAGCGACACCATCACCCAGATCCAGGCGCTGCGGCCCTACTACACGTTCCCGGACACGGACGTGGATCGTTACATGATCGACGGGCGCATCAAGCAGGTGCTGCTGTCGCCGCGGGAGCTCGATGTGCGGCAATTGCCGGCCGATGCCCGCCAGAGCTGGGTGAATCCGCACTTGGTCTATACGCACGGCTTCGGCGTGGTGGTGGCGGAGGTAAACAAGACGACCCCGGACGGGCTCCCCGTGCTGCTGATCGAGAACGCGCCGCCCGAGATCCATTCGGCCGGGTTCAGGCTGACGCGGCCCGAGATCTACTACGGCGAAAGCACCCATGATCCGGTCCTGGTGAACACGAAGCAGGAGGAGTTCGACTACCCCAGCGGGGAGCAGAATAAATACTCCAAGTACCAGGGCGCCGGTGGATTTGCAGTAGGTTCGTTCTGGGTGCAGGTGGCCGCGGCGATGCACTTCGGCGAGCCCAACATCCTGTTCACCCGCTACTTCACCCCCGAGAGCCGGCTGATGATCCACCGCAACGTGCGGCGGCGTCTGGCTTACCTCGCCGAGTTCCTGCACTGGGATGCCGATCCGTATCTGGTCATCACCGACGAGGGGAGACTGGTGTGGATGCTCGACGGTTACACCCACTCCAATGCCCACCCCTATTCGGCGACCCTGCCGGTGGTGGGGCTGCCGGAAGGAGCCAACTACCTGCGTAACGCGGTGAAGGCCACGGTGGACGCGCATACGGGTCAGATGGTGCTCTACGTGTTCGATCCGTCCGACCCGATCATTCAGGCGTACGGCAAGCTGTTTGACAAGCTGTTCCGCCCGGCGTCGGAGATGCCGGCCGACCTGCGCCGCCACGCGCGGTATCCGGAGGTGTTGTTCCGAACCCAGGCCGAAGCCTACCGGACGTTCCACATGCGCGATCCGCAGGTGTTCTACAACAAGGAAGATGTCTGGGAGATTGCGCGGAGCCTGTACGGCCAGGCGGGGAAGCCCGAGCCTATGCAGCCGACCTACGTGGTGGCGACACTGCCCGGCGAGAAGGACCCGGAGTTCCTGCTGATGCTGCCCTTCGCGCCGCGGGCCAAGGATAACCTGATCGGGTGGATGGCGGCCCGCTGCGACGGGGAGCGACTGGGCGAGTTGATTTTCTTCCAGCTTTCCAAGCAGCAGCTCATCTACGGCCCGATGCAGATTGAGAGCCGCATCGATTCGGATCAGAACATCTCGAAGGACCTGAGCCTGTGGAACCAGCAGGGCTCGCGGGTGCTGCGGGGGAACATCATCGCGCTGCCGGTGGGGGACGCGTTCCTGTACGTGGAGTCGATCTACATTCAGGCGACGGAGGCGCGGATGCCGCAGTTGAAAAAGATCGTGCTGGCGATGGGGAACCGGCTGATCTACAAGGACACGTTCGAGCAGGCCCTGGAGGAGTTGACGGCAGGCGGGGCGGCTCCGGCGAGGAGGGTGGAGGCGACTCCGGTGGCCGCTCCTGCTACTGGGCCCGCGCAGCCGCAGATGCCGGCCCTGACCGACAGGCTGCGGCGGCTTCGGGACCAGGCGCAGCAGTTGGTAAAGGAGATCGAGGCGATCGAGAAGGAAACAAAACGGTAGCGCGGCCAGAAACGTTTGACCGCGAATGAACGCGAATAAACGCAAACAAAAACAAAGATCCAATTTGCGCCTGTTCGCGTTCATTCGCGGCTGATGGTCTCTTCGCCATAAGTTTCTGCTCGCCGACCGTGTACACCTTGCGGGTTGCGTGGCGAGACGTGGTTGTTTCACCAAACTTCCGGTGTAACGCCCTCTTGGCGGGGTGCTTCGCACTTCGGACACCGCCATAGCGGTCTCTTCACCCCATGAGGTTCCTCAGCGACTCCGTATAAGGCGGATAAGCCACCCCGCGTTCGGTGATAATAGCGGATACATAGCGGTGCGGGGTAACGTCGAAGGCGGGGTTCTCGACGGCGATGCCGTCGGGGGCGATGGGGACGCCGGCCAGGTGCGTGACCTCGGTCGCGGCGCGCTGCTCGATGGGAATCCGGTCGCCGCTCGGAAGGGTCAGGTCCAGCGTGGAAATGGGGGCGGCGACGTAAAAGGGCACGCTGTTTTCTTTGGCCAGGACCGCGACCGAGTAGGTGCCGATCTTATTGGCGACGTCGCCGTTGGCGGCGATGCGGTCGGCGCCGACGATGACGCAGCCGATGCGGCCGGCGTGGAGGAAGTGGCCGGCCATGTTGTCGGTGATGAGGGTGGCGGGGATGCCGTCCTGCTCCAGTTCCCAGACCGTGAGGCGGGCGCCCTGGAGGTAGGGGCGCGTTTCGTCGGCCATCACGGTGATGCTCTTGCCGGCCTGGACGGCGGCGCGGATCACGCCCAGGGCGGTGCCGTAGCCGGCGGTAGCCAGGGCGCCGGCGTTGCAGTGGGTGAGGACGGTCTTGCCGTCGGGGACCAGCGGGGCGCCCCATTGGCCCATCCGCTGGTTGATGGCGATGTCTTCGGTATAAATGGCCAGGGCTTCGTCGATCAGGGCTTTTCGGACGCGGTCCGAGGGAGTGGACCGGTAGACGCGCTTCATGCGGTCGAGGGCCCAGAACAGGTTCACGGCCGTGGGGCGCGTGGCGGCCAGGGTGTTGCAGATCGTTTCCAGGGAGGCGTCCAGATCGCCGTCCGGGGCGGATTGCATGCCGAGAGCTACGCCCATGGCCGCCGCCACTCCAATCGCCGGGGCGCCGCGGATGATCATGTTCCGGATGGCGTCGGCGACCTCCTGGTAGGTCTTGCAAGTGACGTACAGTTCCTGGCGGGGCAGCTTGGTTTGGTCGATCATGACCACGCCGGTGGGGGTCCACGTAATCGTCTTGACCATGTCAGATTAACCGTGTCAGAAATTGTGGAAGCGGTTGCTCGCGGCGAAGAGGCCGGCGAACAACGTGAAATTGTAGGCGGCGTGGGCCAGCGTGGAGGGGACCAGCGATCCGGTGACGGCCCGGAGGGCGCCGAAGACCGCCCCCACGTAGCTGAGCAGCAGCAGGTTCTGCCAGGCCCACCCGTACTGCTGGGCATGCACGAGCGAGAAGAGAGATCCGGTGGCCAGGACAGCGATGATGGTGCCGTGAGCGCGCTGCATTACCGGAAACAGGAAGCCACGGAAGAGCAGCTCTTCGACGAGGGGGGCGAACAGGATGCCGAAGCCGGCCAGCAGGAAGGCGGATTTCGGGTCGCGGAAGAGCATCTCCATGGGCATCTTCTGGCGAGGCATGGGTAGGGCCCAGGCGAGGAGCGCTACCGAGAGAGCCAGGAGGGCGCCGCCGGCCAGGTAGAAGGTGGGGGGGCGAAGGGGACGGGTCCAGCCGATGGCCTCGCGGAAGGGCCGCGGGTCACGGGCCCGGACGATCCGGTAGACCACCCAGAACATCGCCAGCCACCACAGGAACTGGGCCGAGAGCACGAACGAGGCACTGGACATGGCCTCGACGTAGGTGAAGGTCCCGCCGCGGGCCTGGCGGAGGAGGAGCATCGCGACCATGGCCGCTACGAAGACTACGATTTGGGAGCCGAAAGCGAAGGCGATGAGGATGGCGACGTCCCAGTAGGTCCAGCCACGGGGTGGTGGCGGGGGCGGCGGCTCCGGGGGTTCTGGGATCGGTTCGGGTTGAAGAGCTAAATCGGACCCCGGCGACCCGCCCGCTCCGGCCAGTTCCTCGTGCCCTAACTGGTCATAGGTGGAGCGACTCTGCTGGTCGCTCAGCACGCTGTAGGCTTCGATGACTTCCTTGGTCTGCTCCTCCGCCTCCGGGTTGTTGGGGTTGCGGTCGGGATGATGCTTTAGCACCATCTTGCGGTAGGCGCGCCTGATTTCCTGATCGCCGGCGTTTCGGGGAACGCCCAGAACCTCGTAGTGATCGCGCTTGTTGGCCACCGTTGGCTATTCCCGAACCGCCACCTTCACCACGGTCGGCCGCGGCAGGTGCCCTTTGAACTCGTAACCCCTATCCATGAGCCGCGACCTCAGGGAGCGGTTCCCCGGCAAGAAACTCATCATAGCCGCGAATGAACGCGAATAGACGCAAATAAGATCATCTGCTTGCATTAGAGTCTCACATGACCTTGCGCAAGGCGGCAGCGGTGTAGCCGACCTTGGCTCGCCGCAACTGGGCGGGAGTACCACAGGCTACCACGCGGCCGCCTTCTTCGCCGCCCTCGGGGCCCAGGTCGATGATCCAGTCGGCGCTCTTGACCACGTCCAGATTGTGCTCGATGACGATGACGGTGTTGCCCAGGTCCACGAGGCGGTGCAGGACGTCGACCAGCTTGCTCACGTCGTCGAAGTGGAGGCCGGTGGTGGGTTCGTCGAGGATGTAAAGGGTGCGTCCGGTCTGGCGGCGGCTCAACTCGCGGGCCAGCTTGATACGCTGCGCCTCGCCGCCTGAGAGGGTGGTGGCGGACTGACCCA
>JBGOUV010000554.1:0-3395 GCA_041477815.1 Terriglobia bacterium
ATCCGCGACGGCGACACGGTCGTGTTCGTGAACTTCCGCGCCGACCGGGCCCGCCAGATGACCCGGGCGTTCACCGACCCCACGCTCGAGCAGCCGCCGCGATCGATCGTGCCGAAGAACCTCCACTTCGCGACCATGACGCGCTACGACAAGACATTCACGGTTCCCTACGTGTTCGAGCAGGAGCACCCGGACAACATCCTGGCCCAGGTATTCACGAGTCTCAACTGGAAGAACCTGCGCGTCGCCGAGACGGAGAAATACGCCCACGTGACCTACTTCTTCAACGGCGGCTCCGAGAAACCCTTCCCCGGCGAAGAGCGCGAGATGGTTCCGTCCCCCCAGGTCGCGACCTACGATCTCAAGCCCGAGATGAGCGCCGCCGGCATCACCGACGTGGTCACGCGAAACCTCGAGTCCGGCTCTTTCGACGTCATCGTCATGAACTTCGCCAACGCCGACATGGTGGGCCACTCCGGCCAGTTGGAGCCCACCGTCCGGGCCGTGGAAACCGTCGACGCCTGCCTGGGCCGCATCTACCAATCGCTGCGGCACAAGGACGGCGCCTGGATCATTACCGCCGATCACGGCAACGCCGAAACCATGATCGATCCGGTAACCGGGGGGCCGCATACGTACCACACCACGAACCCCGTGCCGTTCGTCATGGTTTCGGACTCTCCGGCGGCGCTGCGCGAAGGCGGCTCGCTGCGGGACATCGTCCCTACCATCCTGGGGGTGTTGGGCGTCGAACAGCCGTCCGAGATGACCGGCCGGGATCTCCGCCGGCAAAGTAACCGCGGTACTTCTCCGGCAGACGCCTCGGCTTGCGGCTGAGGTCGCACACCACGTGCTTGGTCGCCCCGGTGGCCAGGGCCTGTCCGGTAGCCGCGTTCCGCATGCGGTACTCGAACCGGATCAGCCTGGCTCCCGCCTCCGCCACTTGGGTCTCAATAATCACTTCATCGTCGAACAGCGCCGGCGCCAGATACCGGCATTCGGCCTCCGCTACCACCAGCATCACCCCGTCCTCCCTCTCCATGTCGCGGTAATGAAATCCCCGGGCCCGGCACCATTCCACCCGCGCCACCTCCATCCACACCAGGTAGTTGGCATAGTAGACGATTCCCATCTGATCGGTCTCGGCGTACCGCACGCGCAGGCGAGTCTCCACAGCGTTCATCTTTCACAAGTGTAACGCCTCGTCCAAGGGAACACTTGGGGATATACTGGGTAGAGTTTGCTTTGGCTCCTGCGAAGGAGAGCTTTGGGAGGGTTACTGTGAAGATCAATAGGCTGGCGGGGTGCGTGAGCGCCCTCTTAGTGGGGGTGACACCCCTGGCTCTGTACGGCTTCTCCACCGGCCCGCCCCAGCGCCGGACTGCGGTCCCGGCCGACGGCGGGCAGAACTGCACGGTCTGCCACACCACCTTTGCGCCGGCCAATTCCGACCCCCGCGGCCGCGTGGCGATCCTGGCGGATCCGTACGTCCCCGGCGTCAAACAGATCATCCGCGTCACCGTCGAGCACCCCGAGGCGTCGCGCTGGGGTTTTCAATTGACCGCCCGGCTGGCCAGCGACGAGACCAAACCGGCCGGAACCCTCGCGCCCAGTGACACGGTACGGGTCCGCTGCGACGCCACAGGCGATGCGCCTTGCAACGGCGCCACGGAGTTCGCCAGTCACCGCCGCGCCGGCGACATCGATTCCACCCGCCCCGGCACCTCCGGCGGGAATACGTGGGAGATCGAGTGGACCCCGCCGGCCACCGACGTCGGGCCCGTCCGCCTCTACGCCGCCGGCAACGCCGCCAACAACAGCAACACCAACGCCGGCGATCGCATCTACACCACCAACATCCGGCTCAACGCGGCGTGCAATCTCACCGGCCGTCCGGTCCTTAACGCCAACGGTGTGATCAACGCCGCCTCCTTCGGGTCGGCTATTTCATCCAACGCCCTGATTAGCATCTTCGGCGCCAGTCTGGCCGGCGCGGGAACTGCCCGCATCGCTGCCCCCTTTGATTTCGAAGACGGCAAATATCCCCGCGAGCTGGCCTGCGTCGGCGTCGAGATCGGCGGCCTGCGCGCCCCCGTAATCTTCGCCTCCCCCAACCAGATCAACGCCCAGGTTCCCAGCCTCAATGTTACGGGTCCCGTTCCGGTGGCCGTCCTTCTCAACCCCGGCCGCCCCAACCAGGTTCGAGGCGAGTTGACCGGGGTAACGCTCGTGGGTGTAGCCCCCGCCCTGTTCACCTTCAACGGCCGCAACCTGGCCGCCCTGCATACCAACTTCGACATAGTAGGCGACCCGACCACGCTGCGCTTCGACCGCCCCGTACGCCCGGCCAAACCCGGTGACACCGTCCTGCTGTTCGGCACCGGCTTCGGCTCGACCAACCCGGCCGCTCAGGCCGGTGATGTTCCCGCCGCGCCAGCCGCGCTTACCGGCCAGGTGGCGGCGGCCATCGGCGGCTTGACGCTCCGGCCCGAGGACATCCTTTACGCCGGCTTAGCCCCGGCCCTGATCAGCGGCGTCTATCAGTTCAACCTGAGGATCCCGGCCACGACCGCCGACGGCGACATCGCCGTGGTTCTCAGCATGGGCAGTTCGGCCTCTCAGGCCGGCGCCACTATCCTGGTCCGCCGGTAGCGAGCCATTACGGAACTCCCGCCGCTCCCGCGATCCGGTCATACACCGCGGCTCCGATAAAGGCCCCATACCGGACTCTCCCCTCCGGGGTCAGGTGGGAAAACGGATCGTGGGGCCACTGAAAGAAGCGGGCGAAGTCGGGCCCGTAGATCTCCAGAATCTTCTTGCGGGCGCAACAGAACCGCACCCCGCGTCGCCGGCAGGCCGCGGCCACGGTTTCGGCCACAATGTCGTTGTACTTCTTCTGCGGCCCCAGCGCCTCCACCCCGAGGTAGTGGGGGTGGTGGCTGACGATCAGGCGGCTCGGGTCGCCCAATTTTCCGGCGAGTCTCCGCAGCATCTCGTCCAGCACCGACTCGAAGTAGGCGATGGGCTCCGGATACGTCTCTCGGGGATGTGCCGCCAGCTGCGGCCCCAAAAGCAGCTCGGGGGTAGCCTCTCGCCGCTCTACTGCCGCCAGCCTGCGGAGTCGCGGCATGAAGATCGCCAGGTGGTACATCTTCATAGCCAGCCGGACCAAGTACAGCCTATGCTGCTCGAGGTCGCGAATGCCCCGGGCCCACACCAACTCGGTCATCTCGCCCTGCACCCGCACGATCTCGCCCTTCTCGTTTCGGATGGTCTTGTCCCGGTAGCGCAGAGTCTCATCCATCAGATCGGTTTCGTCAATGTTAACGAAGACAAAATCGGGGTGGTATTTGTCGATCAGCAGGAGTCCCTGCACCAGAATGGGGGACGGGGAG
>JBGOUV010000091.1:0-18646 GCA_041477815.1 Terriglobia bacterium
CAGCCGTAGTGGTCGCGCATGTAGTCGACGGCGGCCTCGGCGGTCTCCATCATGCAGCCGGAGCCGATGATGGCGTACTCGGCGTCTTTGAGTCGATACGACATCACCGGCTCGTAACGGCGGCCGGTCAGCTCGCCGAACTCTTCCATGGCCGCCTTGAGGGCGGGCAGCACCTTATCGTAATACTTGCGCTGCGCGATCTTGCCCTTCATGTAGGCGTCCTGATTCTGCACCACGCCGGACATCACCGGGACTTGTGGGTCCATCAGGTTGCGCAGGCGCGAGGGAGAGCCGACGAACATCTTCATCAGGTCGGGCTCGAGCAGACGCACGTTCTCGATCGTGTGGGTGGTGAGGAATCCGTCCTGGACGTTCAGGAACGGAGTCTCGGTATCCTCGGCCACGCGGCGGCAGATGAGGGCGAGGTCTCCGGCTTCCTGAGCGTTGCGGGCGTAAAGGACCCCCCAGCCGCAGTCGGAGACCGCGTAAACGTCGTCATGGCCGGTGTGAACGTTGAGGGAATGGGAGGTGAGGGCGCGGGAGCCGATGTGGAAAACGATGGGCAGGCGCTTGCCGGAGATAGTAAACAGGACCTCTTTCATGAGGACCAGACCCTGTCCGGAGGTGAAGTTGGTGACCCGTCCGCCGGCGATGCAGAAGCCCTCGCAGGTGGTGGCGGCGCTGTGTTCGGACTCCGGCTCGATGAAGGCCAGCTCCTCGCCCCACATGTTCTTCTTCCCGTTGGCGACTTCGGCCTGGTAGCCGCCACCCATGGTCGTCGAAGACGTGATCGGGTAGGCGCAAGCGCCTTGGGTGATGTGGGTTTCTACCCAGACGACCATGCCCGCTCCGTCCGAGGTGGTCGGGATACCGGGGTAGGGGTACTTGACCTGCGGCTCAGACGAACGCAATTCTGTAATCGGCGGGGCGCCGTTCACAACCGTGCTCATTTAGCCTCCTCGGCCCGCTGCCCAGGCACAGGCCGACAATGGTAGACCAGCAGACACTATTAGCGTAGCAGATCCTGGGGTAGGGTGGCATTAGGTTTTTTGATACCAACCATGGCTGGGGGCTCCATGCGGCCATGGGTGGGGCCCAGCTCCGGGACGGTGCGAACGGCTGGCGGCTCAAGCAGGGCGACTTGTCACCTGCCGCGACTCTTCCCCGGAAGCTGAAGTGCGGCGTGGCCGGCTTGGCGGAGGCGACACTAGCTTTCGCCGCCCCTGCTGCTCTTTTTGCTTCAGATCGCGAAAGATGGCGTCCAAGTCGAACCCAAAGCGGGAGGCGTACTACCGCCGCTGCTTTCGCACCTCCTCGACGATCAGGTCCTTCCACATGCCCTTATCCTCCCATGAGTTCCTCGGGAGTGCAAATACGCGGGGAAGCGTAGCCGAGGGAGTCACAAAGAACGCTGATGGCCGACTGAATCTCCGCATTGGCGAGGTGCCGGCAGTTCCAGGTCATCAGGTAGTCCATTCTATGAACCGTCGCGATGGCGATGTGAAGGGCGTCGGTCGCTGCGCTGGTGGGGATTGTCCTCCGGCGCGTCAGTTGGCGAGACAAACCAGTGGCTTCTTCGGTCACTCTCAGGACCGGCAAAGCCCGAGCGACGTGCAGCCGGAGCCGCACGGCTTGCTGGTCTCCCTTGGCGGCCTCCTCGAGCACGAGCTGCGACACGAGAATGTCGAACCTCGGACGGTGCCGGTCCCACCACTCCCGGGTGAGCTGCTGGTGAGCAGCAACAATCAAGTCACGGCTTGGCCTCGCGGCCAGATAGCCGATGATGGTGGTTTCGATATAGACTTTGGCTTCACCGCAATCCTGGACTGAGCCAGAGTACCACAGCGCGGTCACAGCAGGGTTGGCAGCCGCACGATACAATTGAACTCACCAAACACCTGGCAACCTGCTAGGTGAACGACTCAGTGGGGCTTGACGGCAGATCGGTAGGCTGGGGTGAGGGTAGATCTCACCGACGGAGGAATCCCCGAAGGGGTGATGATTATTTTGCCCCCCTCCTGTCGATAGGTGGAGGGGGGAGCCCTGATGAAGCGAAAGATGGTCCTGCTCGGCCTCTTCTTCGCCCTGACCTCGGCGGCTGCGGATGCGTTAGCCACCTGGACGATCAAAGAGAACATCGGCGGCGGAAAGACGATAGACCGGCCGGCAACGCTAGAAGAGAAGCAACTGGTCGGCTTCCTTCGCGGGCTTCCGCTCGATGACGAGATGAGGCAAAGTCTTTGGGAGAGCCGCTCGGACCCCACCAAACTTCTCGCCGAACTTGGGCCGAAGCCTCTGACCCAAGAGGAGCGCCAACGGGTCTGGGAAATGCGGGCCGGGAAGACCTACGCCCCGGTCAACTCCGAGAACATCCCTGGATTATTGGGCGAGCTTCCCAGGGCTGGCCTGCGACCCGAGGTCCGGGGCGTAACCGAGAACGCAAGCCCGTTAGTGTTTTACGGCGGTCTGCTTCTCTGCTTGTTGCTCACGGTGTGGGTCGGTCGATGGCTTTGGCGAGCCGTGACGGCAGGAGCTGGGCGGCTGGTTCGACGGGTGCGTGTGGAGTTCGACGATGCAGCCACGCGCACGAAGCTGCTAGTATGGGTTGCTGTGGTCGTAATAGTTGCCATGGGCCTGTACCCTCCGTGGAACCTCACTGAGACCTTCACGAACGGCAAATTCGTTGACACTCGATACGGCTGGATCTTCTCACCACCACCGGGAACCACGTTTCCCGACGGGGTCTGGCGCCCGGAGATTGACCTGCGGCGGCTCTTGGTCCAGTGGACCCTCGTGGCTTTGTTGGCTGGAGCAGCCGCACTGACCCCGGCCCGGGCAGGCCCCGGGAGGCTGCCACCGTCCTAACTCGATTCCAACAATGCGGTATATTGGTCCGCGATGATCCGATATCCGCTGGCGGTGCTAGCAGTGGCCACGCTGGGAGCCCAGGAATGGCCGTATTACGGGGGTGACGCGGGCGGGAGCAAGTACTCGAAGCTGGATCAGATCACCCGCGGCAATGTCGCCAAACTGAAGGTCGCCTGGACGTTTCATACCGGCGACTGGAGCGACGGCAAGGCCAGCCCGAACCGGTCGGCGTTCGAGAATACGCCGCTGGTGGTGGACGGCGTCATGTATCTGACCACGGCGTTCGCCCGGGCGATCGCCCTCGACGCCGAGACAGGCCAGCAGCTTTGGGCCTTCGATCCGCAGTTGGACAAGAACCGCAACTACAACCTGCTGATCAACCGGGGGGCCACCTATTGGACCGACGGCAAGCGGAAGCGGCTCTTTTGGGGGACGCTCGATGGGCGCATGTTCGCCGTGGATGCGACCACCGGCCGGCCCGTGCCTAGCTTCGGCAACGACGGCTGGATCGATCTGCGGAAGGGTGTGGCCGACCCGTTTCCCCGGGCGGGCTACGGGATCACGTCTCCCCCGGTGGTGTACCAGAACCTGTTGATTACCGGGGCGTTGGCTTCGGACGGCGAGCCGAAGGGACCGGCGGGGGACATTCGCGCCTTCGACGTCCACACGGGGAAGCTGGTGTGGACGTTTCATGTCGTCCCGCGTCCCGGCGAGTTTGGGAACAACACCTGGGAGGGCGACGCGTGGAAAGACCGCGGCGGGGTGAACGCCTGGTCCATGTTGAGCGTGGACCACGAGCGGGGGATCGTGGTCGTCCCGCTCACTTCGCCGGCGTCGGACTACTACGGGGGCGACCGCAAGGGCGCCAACCTGTTCGGCGACTGCGTGCTGGCGCTCGACGCGGCCACAGGCAAGCGGCTGTGGCACTTCCAGACCATTCACCACGACCTGTGGGACTGGGATCTGCCCGCCCAGCCGATCCTGGTGACGGTGAAGCGCAACGGCCGGGAGGCGCCCGCGGTGGCGCAGGTCACCAAGACCGGCTTCGTGTTCGTGCTGAACCGGCTGACCGGCAAGCCCCTGTTTGACGTGGAGGAGCGGCCGGTGCCGCAGACCAGGATACCGGGCGAATGGACCTCGCCGACTCAGCCGTTTCCGGTGAAGCCGCCGCCGTTCGCGCGCCAGACGTTCGCGTTCAGCGAGCTGACCGACGTTACGCCGGAATCGCGGGCGGAGTGCCAGAAGCTGCTCGAGGGGGCGGTGACGGGGCCGATGTTCCGTCCCATCGGGTTCGAGTATACGGTCATGTTTCCGGGCACCAACGGCGGGGCCAACTGGGGCGGCGGATCGTTCGATCCGGCCAGCGGGTTGCTCTACGTGAACTCCATGGACAACGGCGCGCTTTGGAAGGTGGTCGAGCGCCCGGAAGGATCGGTGGTGCCCTACCGGAACCAGAGTCGCAGCGGCTCGCGGTTCTTCGACTCGAAGCAGTACCCGTGCCAGAAGCCGCCGTGGGGACACTTGACGGCGATCGATCTGAATCAAGGCGACTTCCGCTGGCGGGTCACGCTGGGCGTGGTGGACGAGTTGCTGGCCAAAGGAGTCCCGCCGACCGGCACGTCGAACCTGGGCGGATCGATCGTCACGGCCGGCGGGCTGGTTTTCATTGGCGCGACCAACGACAGCCGGTTCCGCGCGTACGATAAGGATACGGGGAAGCTGTTGTGGGAGACCCGTCTGCCGTACAGCGCCCATGCTACGCCGATGACGTTCCGGGGGCGGAAGACGGGCAAGCAGTACGTGGTGGTCGCGGCCGGGGGAGGAAACAAGTACAACAGCACCTTTGGCGATGCCTTGGTCGCGTTTGCGCTGCCGTAGGCTTGCGCCGTGGCGGGGTTCTCGCGTGGATCATCGGGTTGTTTGCGGCAGGGGCGGCAGCGGACTGCTGGAGCAGTTGTCAGATCTGGATTCAGAATGGCCGCAGCCCGGCTGGAGGACCCGAGCCGCCCTGGCGCCTGTTCCAGCCAGGCCCTATCGGCGGCTCCCATATTCCCATACCAGGGCCTCCATCGAAATGGTAAACTGGAGGCATGAAGACTACCGTGGAGATCTCCGACTCGCTGTTTCGCGACGCCAAGGCCTACGCCGCGCGCCAGGGGATTCCCCTGCGAGAGGTTTTTGAGCGCGGACTGCAGATCGTGGTGAAAGGCGCTCCTCCCCCCGGACGACGCTTCCGGCTCAGGACCATTACGACCAAGGGGGAGGGTCTGGTCTGTGACGGGGACTGGAGTACCATCCGTTCGCTGATCTATGAGGGGCATGGCGGATGATTGCCGTGGACAGTAACATCCTGGTCTATTCCATGCGCGAGGATTCGCCCTGGCATCAGGCGGCCCAGGTCTGCCTCCGCCGGTTGGCCGAGGGAGGGTCCATCTGGTCGATTGCCTGGCCGTGTGTTCACGAATTCCTGGCCGTGGTAACCCATCCCCGCATCTACAAGCCGCCGACTCCGCTGGCGGACGCGATTCTCCAGGTGGATTACTGGAGGGAGAGCGCCACGCTTCGCCTCCTCGGGGAGGATGAAGGATACTGGCCGCATCTCAAGTCCATCCTGGTGGCGGGAAAGGCCACCGGTCCGCTGGTGCATGACGCGCAGATTGCCGCTATCTGCCGTGCCTGCGGTGTAACGGAGATCTGGACCGCCGATCGCGATTACTCGCGCTTCCCGGGTATCCTGGTTCGAAATCCTTTGGTAGCCGACACCGAGTAACTCCGGGTGCGCGTGGAGGCTTGCCACGGACCGGCCCTTTTCGGTTTCGTGGTTGAAACGAGTCGAGAGAGACAGATCTCCGTGGCCGAAGCCGGCTTGGGCGGTCTCGTCAAAAGAGGCGTAGGGAATGAATTGTAAAGCAGCATAACACGCCCCATATCTGCTATATAAGGACCATGACGCCTCGGATGGTCCTGCTTGCCGTCGGCCTGCTACCGTCCCTGGCCGGGGCGGTCGACTTCAACCGCGAGATCCGGCCGATCCTGTCGGACAACTGCTTCACCTGCCACGGTCCCGACGAGAAACAACGTATGGCCGCCCTGCGCCTGGACACGCGGGAAGGCGCCTTCGCCAAGGTGATCGTGCCGGGCAATGCGGCCCAGAGCGCGCTCTACCAGCGGATCAGCCACGCCGACCCCGCCAAGCGTATGCCGCTAGGCCGCACCCTGACCGACAAGCAGATCGCCGCCGTCCGAACCTGGATCGACGAGGGGGCGAAGTGGGATACGCATTGGGCCTTTATCCCGCCGCAACGCCCCGATCTGCCGGTGGTGAAAAACACGGCGTGGCCGGGCAACCCCATTGACCGCTTTGTCCACGCGCGCCGCGAGCGCGTGGGCCTGAAGCCGTCGCCCGAGGCCGACCGGACCACGCTGCTGCGCCGCGTCACCCTGGACCTGACCGGCCTGCCCCCGACTCCGGGGGAGGTGGACGCTTTTCTGGCCGACCGGTCTCCGGACGCCTACGAGAGGGTGGTCGACCGGCTGCTGCCGTCGGCCCGTCACGCCGAGCGGTTGGCCTTGCAGTGGCTGGATCTGGCCCGTTACTCCGACACCCACGGCTACCACATCGACAACCTCCGCGAGATGTGGCCGTGGCGGGACTGGCTGATCCGGGCCTTCCAGAGCAACCTGCGGTACGACCAGCTCACCATCGAGCAGCTGGCCGGCGACCTGATTCCCGGCGCCACCCTCGACCAGAAGATCGCCAGCGGCTTCAACCGCAACCACATGATCAACTTCGAGGGCGGCGCTATCCCGGACGAGTACCTGAACGAGTACGTGGTCGATCGCGTGGAGACCGTGTCCACGGTGTGGCTGGGTATCACCATGGGGTGCGCGCGCTGCCACGACCATAAGTACGACCCCCTCCCGCAGAAGGAGTTCTACCAGATGTACGCCTTCTTCAACCGCCTGCCGGAAAAGGGGTTGGACGGCGCCAAGGGGAACGCGGCGCCGTTGCTGCCGCTGCCTACGCCCGGGCAGGCTGCGAAGCTGGAGCATCTGAAATCCGAGATTGCCGCGCGCGAGAAGGCCCTGCCGGACGCCGCCGTTGCCGTCCGGCAGGAGGAGTGGGAGAAGACGCGTCCGGCCACCCTGACGCCGCCGCCGCGCGAGGGCCTGGAAGCCCACTGGGAGCTGGACGGCAACCTGGCCGATACCTCGGGCCGCTACCAGCACGGGCGGGCGGTGCGCGGCGCCAGCCTGTTCGAGACCGGACAGGTGGGGCGGGCCGCCGAGCTCGACGGCGAGACCCACCTCAGCTTCGGCGACGCGGCGCGCTTTGATCGCTCCGACCCCTTTACTATGGCACTCTGGTTCCGCTCGAACAACCGCCAACCGCAGGCGCTGCTGCAGCGCGTCGAGCCGGATACCCGGCGCGGCTTCGAGATCGCCTTCGACTTCGCCGAGCTGGTCTTTGAGCGGAAGCGCGGGGCGCACCTGTCGGTCCACTTGATCCATCATTGGCCGGACGACGCCATCCAAGTCCGCACCCGCGAGCGCTTAGGCATTGGGGATTGGTACCACCTTACCCTGACCTACGATGGGTCGGGGAAGGCCGCCGGTCTGCGCGTGTGGCTGAACGGCAAGCCGGCCGAGGTGGAGGTGGTTCGGGACGGCCTGAGCGGGTCCATCGCCGGCGAGGCGCCGCTCGAGGTGGGCAACAAGCAGCCCACCGGCCCCTACAAGGGCCGTCTGGACGACCTGCGCTTCTATCGCCGCCTCCTGGGACCCGCCGAGATCGAGCAGCTCGCCGTCCAGGAGCCCCTCCGCGCTCTCTTGTCGGAGGACGCGGCCAAGCGATCGAAGGACGACAAGCAGCGGGTGCGGGAGTATTTCCTCACCTACGATGCCCCGGAAGAGTTCCGCCGTCTCCACGCCGAGCTGAAGGCCCTGAAGAAGGAGAAGGAAGAGTTCGACAAGACCATCGTCAGCACCATGGTGATGGAGGACATGGCCCAGCCGCGCGACACCTTCGTGCTGGGGCGCGGCGATTACCGGAATCGCGAGGAGAAGGTCACGCCGGGCGTGCCCGCAGTGCTGCCGCCGTTCCCGAAGGATCAGCCGGTGAACCGGTTGGGACTGGCCCGCTGGCTCCTCGATCCCAACCATCCCCTGACCGCCCGCGTCGCGGTGAACCGCTACTGGCAGCTTTACTTCGGCCTCGGCCTGGTGAAGACGGCCGAGAATTTCGGGTCGCAGGGCGATGCCCCCAGCCATCCGGAGCTGCTCGACTGGCTGGCTACCGAGTTTGTCCGCACGGGCTGGGACCTGCGCGCCCTGGAGCGTCTCATCGTAACTTCCGCGACCTACCGGCAGTCGTCCAAGGTAGGTCCGGAACTGCTGGAGCGGGACCCTGAGAACCGCCTGCTGGCCCGCGGCGCCCGCTTCCGCTTGCCGGCTGAGATCGTCCGCGACAATGCGCTGTTTGTGTCCGGCCTGATCGAAGAGAAGGTCGGCGGACCGAGCGTCTTCCCCTACCAGCCCGGCGGGATCTGGGAGGAGCTGGCCTACGGCGACGGCTTCACCGCCCAGGAATATCACCAGAGCAAGGGCCGCGACCTCTACCGTCGCAGCCTCTATACCTTCTGGAAGCGCACCGCGCCGCCCCCCGCCATGCTCACCTTCGACGCCCCGGACCGCGAAAAGTGTACCGCCCGCCGTCCGGTCACCAATACCCCCTTGCAGGCGCTGGTGCTGCTGAACGATCCGACCTTCGTCGAGGCCGCCCGCGGTTTGGCAGAACGAACCCTGAAGGAGGCCGGCCACGACGCCTCCGCCCGTGTGCGCCACGCCTTCCGCCTGGCCACCGCCCGGCAGCCGACCCCGGTGGAGCTCCAGACTCTCCAGGATCTGACCCGGACCCAGCTCCTCTTCTATCGCCGTAACCCCAAGTCGGCCAGGGAGTTACTGGCGGTGGGCGAGTCGGGCTGGGACCCCCAGCGCGACCCCGCCGAGTTGGCTGCCTGGACCACGGTGGCCAGCGCCATCCTCAATCTGGACGAGACCATCACCAGGGAGTAGGGGCACACGGCTGCTTGACCAATCTCGCGGGCCTGGAGGAGCGTCGACGTCTCGCGCGGGAACGCCTTCTGGCAGCCATGGATCGCGGAATCGATATCGGGCCGATTACCTGGACGCGCGATGAACTCCACGACCGCGATGAGGGGCCCGGCCTTCGTCGATACGAACATTCTAACGAGGCTCATTTTGAACCCAAGAGGCCGACGATTTCTTCGACGGTCCAAATGTGCTGTGCGATGCCCGCCGCGACTGCTGGCGTGGTCCCGAGGGTCTGGTGTTTGCGCCCGAAATTGTAGTACATCATGTGGAGCGACACGGCAGCCGCGTGGTTTTCGATCTTTTTGGAAAAGGCACTGGTGAGCCGGGTGAATCGGCGCATCCCCATCCGCATCGTGAGATTCTGCCGCTCGATATAGCTGGTGTTGATATGCTCAGGGTCCGGCGTCCCTTCGACCACCTTCCGCTCGCAGGCAATGCAATCAGCCGGGCTGTACCGCTTGTGCCCTTCTGGTGTCTGGGCGTAGACCTTAACCAGCATCGCGTAATCGACCTCTCCCTCAAACGCCTTTGCGACTGCGGTAAGGTAGGCCGTGAGCCCGTCGCTAGTAAGCTGCACGCGGTCGGCCAACCGGGAGGCCAGATCGTCCACGAAATGAACCGCTGTAGCCTGATCCCGCATCCCGAGAGCCCACCAGGGAATCAGCTTTGTGTCGGCGTCGATGGCCGCCCAGGTCCACACGTCGCCCGAGTAGCGCCCGTTGTCGAAGTGCTCGGGCTTGACGTTCTTCTGTTTGGCATAGCAGAACGCCCAGCATTCATCGACCTGAATCCGCTTGCAGGAAAGGTTCCGCATGGTCCGATCCTGGTATTCCAGGCAGGGGGTCCCAAGCTCCACGAGCAGCTTGTTGATGGTGTTCCGGGCGATTCCAGTGATCCTGGACGTTGCCCGCATGGAGCAGCCATCAACTAGGCACTTGACCACCGCGACCCGTTCCGTTAAGCTGAGCACATTCATACTGAACAGTTTACTTGACACAGCGCTATTTGCCAAGTAAAATCGTTCAGTTTCAGCGATTGGCCTAGAGCTACGAAGTGGACGTATGGGACTGAAGTACTAAGAGTCATTTGGGTCTTGCATTTTGCAAATTACGTGAAACACTGTAGTTGAACTTATCAATTCTAGCGTCATACTCATAGGAGAGACGGCGCGGAGGTGCGCACGTGGATTTGAACAGGAACGCATTTCGCATCGTAAAGACGCTCACGGAAGTTCAAGAAACTAAAGAAGATAGACGACAGTCCGCCGCTCGGAGAGTCGCTGGCTTGGCGGGCGGGAAGGCAAGAGCAGCCACGCTATCCCCTGAGCGACGTAAGGAGATCGCCATCCAGGGAAATGTGGCTCGCTGGGGTGGCAAAAATGGCCGAAGAGGATAAGAATCAAAAACTCCGCTTCGTCTACAAAGACAGTCCTGCTTATCGGACTGTTCATGTCCAAGGTGCGTATGGAGGGCTCACGCCAACCGGGCAAATTTTTGCTGGGGTCTACTCGGAGAGGACCGATTACCCGGAATCGTCGGTTTTAGAAATCGACCCAACGGGCCACGTGGTCGGCAAGGAGCAGTATAGCGGAGTATCAACAACCTACGTGCGAGAGGTTGAGGTCGGCCTCCTTATGAGCCTGGATACGGCGAAATCTTTTCACTCTTGGCTGGCTGAGAGAATCAAAATCCTGGAGAAAGCAATCCCGGGAGTCGAAGCGGAAAAGCCAGTTGGCGAACCGAAATGACTGGAGCCTTCGTAATTGGGTTGTTGCTACCAGCGCCCGTACCATCTGGGACTCAGGCAGCGGCCAGATTTAACGGTGATCCCGAGGGGGTTACGCCGCATGGTTACCAGGTTATCCAGGTTCCAAGTGAGGCCCCCACGTGGCTAGGGCGCTTCCTGCCACAGGACGATACCATACTAATGGATGCTTCAGCCTCCCGTCCGTGCGTGGCCTTGCGAAATGTGCATGACGCGCGATCCATCAGCGAGTTGATAGATCAGGTATGCGCCGACGATGACAGTTATGAGGAGGGCGAAGACCGGCCTACAGCTAAAGCCATGGACGATCTGAAGCGCTTGCTATTGGAAGCAGCGGCTATCTATGATAAGGCCGTTCCAATGGGCCACATCTCTCCGTACTTCGGCGAATTGAGTATTACTTGGCGAAATCGTGACAAGATGCTTCGTGCAACCAGTTTTTCGGAGGCTCAATCGCCGAGGCTCGACTTTGGAGCTACTCCATCTCCTTCGCTGGGAACTTACCAGTTTGATTCCGATGCCACAGGGGCAAGACTAGCCGAGAGGCTGTTATGGCTCTGGGGTGGTCAAATTCCAATAGAATTCAGCTAACCTCTCCGTGGCCACTCCGGCTCTTGAACCACGACGGTTTGTATACAGAGCCATAAGGAAGAGTACATGGATCGACCCAATAACCGGGGCTCTCAGTCAAGATGCATTTTTTAGGCGCGACAACGACCTAAACGGCCTTTCCGTAGACCATACGCCCGAATCCGCAGTTGCCCACCTCAAAAAGAACTACGGAGTCATCAGGATCGACATTGCGAAGCTGGAAGCCAAAGGTCTCACAATCGAACCCTTTGGCGACCATGCAAACATCTGTGGTGTCCCGTTCCAGAGGCTTGAGACCCGTAGCCAAGCTATTGAGTGCGCCCAGAATATTCTCGCCTGTTGCGATATCGTGTCTGGACCGGGTTCAAAATGAGCCACTACCGAACATTCGGTAGTGGCCCCGCCTCAGACCGACGAGGTATATTCCCGCCGGGTCTGAAGATCGGGCATAATCCGGGAGATGGCTCCGGTCGACAGGGGAGAACTGCAAGCAGTTCTCGCCCATGATGTTGACCGTTGCTGCGAAGAGGAAAGACTCGTGGCCTGCTGAAAACTTGACTCAACTACATTACAATCTCTTGAGTCAGGACTCTAGGGTCAAAACTACTGCTCCAGCCAGTTCTCCTGTTCCTTCTTGGGATGTTTGGGGGCGCTGCGACGCCGGGGCTTCGGGGGGATGGCGTGGCCGGCCGGGACTGGTCCCACGCGCTCGCGGGCCAGCTTGCGGACCTCCTTCTCCACTCGGAACGGCTTGCGCTTGGCCATCTTGCCGGACCCGCCTACCGCTTCTGCTCCGCGAGCTTCTGCCGGTAGAACTTTTCCCGCTCGTCGATGTAGGCCCGGTAGCCAGCCGGGTCCACGAAGGGGTTGGTCTTCTCCCCGTTCCCGAGCCGGGCATACTTGGCTTCCATTTCGTAGTAATTCCCGTGCGCGCCGAGAAAGATGTCGCAGGGCAGGGACTTCAGGATGCGGAAGGTGCGGGCGAAATCCTCGGCGATTTCCGGGTAGGCGGAGTTGCCCACCAGGATGTAGCCGGGGTTCACGTTGGGGCTGCCTACGATGACGACCTGGTAGGTCTTGCCGGCGTCCTTGGCCGTCATGGTCCAGGTGGTGCAGCCGCGGGTATGCCCGGGGGTCAGGACCGCGGTGAGCGTGGCCTCCCCGAGCGTGACCTTGTCGCCATCCTGCAGGACGCGGTCCACCCGGCACGGCTTCCAGGGGCCGGCGCCGCCTTTCGCGATCAACTGGTCGTCTCCGCGCATGACGTACACCTTGGCGCCGGTGAGTTTCTGGAGCAGGGCGTGGCCTTCTACGTGGTCCCCGTGGGCATGGCTGGCCAGGAGGATTTTGACGTCGCTGAGCTGGAAGCCCAGCTGCTCCACGTTGGCGCGGATGATCGGAACGGTGCGCTCGAAACTGGAGTTGATCAGGATATGACCCTGGCGGGTCGTGATGAGGTACGTGGACAGACCCTTCGAGCCCACATAATAAAGGTTATCGGCGATGCGATGCGGCGGAAAAGGATCGTTCCAGTCGCGCTGGGCGGGAAGCAGGGCGGCGAACAGCACCGCGGGCAGAAGAAAGCGAATCCGCATGAGCTCAGAATAACAGCTTCGGCCCTCGGGACGGCGCCGCCCAAGTCCGCGCGGTGGCGCAAGTTTCCTCTGTCGCAAGTTTCCTCTGTCGCAAGTTTCCTCTTGACCGGGCGGCTCTTTAGCGTTATAGTAACCCAGAACTGACATATCATCCTCTGCGTGGCCCCTTCGGGAGAGGGGTGACATGGCTCGGTGGGATGGTACTGGGACTATGTAATAAAGGGACCGGGCGAGAAAGCCCGGAGCAAAGGGGACCTTAATGCTGGGGCGAATTCTCTTCCATGTCGCGCTCTTTGGAGTGCTGGCGATGCAGTTGTGCGGCCAGCAGGCCGGTCAGATCGTCGGGGTGGTCACCGACAGCACGGGGGCCGTGGTGCCCGGCGCCACGGTGAAGGCCGTCGAAGTCGGCACCGGATTTGCGCGCACCATCGTCACCGCCAACGCGGGCGAGTACGTCCTGCCCGCTCTGCGGCCGACGCAGTATGAGGTGACGGCCGAGGCCTCCGGGTTCCGGACCTTCCGCCGCTCGGGCATCGAGCTGCTGGCCAACCAGAGCCTGACCCTCAACATCGCGCTGGAGGTCGGCGCGGTCACCGAAACGGTGAACGTGGCCGGGGCGGCGGTGCAGGTGAACACCACCACCTCGACCATCAGCGAGGTCGTGGATAACGCCCGCATCATGGACCTGGTGCTCAACGGACGCGACGTGGCCAAGCTGGCGGCGGTGGTGCCGGGGGTGGCCGTCATCGCGATCAGCGCCGAGAGCGGCAAGTCCGTTCCGGGCGGGCTGCGGATTACGACCAACGGCACCCAGAACCAGCAGGTCTCCTTCAAGCTGGATGGTACGACGAATACTGATTCGTACTTCCAGGAGAACCAGCCCTTCCCGTTCCCGGACGCCGTGCAGGAGTTCTCGATCCAGACCAGCAACTATTCCGCGGCGTCGGGAAACAACGCGGGAGCGGTGGTGAACGTGGTCACCCGGTCGGGCAGCAACGAGCTCCACGGCGGGGTTTTTGAGTTCGTGCGGAACCGCGTGTTCAACGCGCGAAACACCTTTTCTCCGACGCAGGACTTTTTGAAGCGCAACCAGCTCGGGGGGTACGCCGGCGGTCCGGTGCGGCTGCCGGGCTATGACGGGCGCAACAAGACCTTCTTCTTCATGGGCTGGCAGGGGACGCGCATCCGCAACCTGGCGAACTCCCTCTCCGCCTTTGCGCCCACCTTCGACGAGCGCCGCGGCGATTTCAGCACCTGCGGGGCGCCCTGCAGCCGCGTGCTGCGGGATCCCCTGGGCGGCAACTTTGTCAACAACCAGATTCCGGTCAGCCGGTTCGATCCGGCCTCGGTGAAGGTAAACACGTACATTCCGGCGGTGGGCGGCGACGGGTTTACCGTGATTGGACGGCCCATCAACTGGCAGCAGGACCAAGGCGTCGTCAAAGTCGACCACGCGCTGAGCAGCAAGGACCGGCTGAGCGCGCGGTACCTGATTGATCACTTCCAGAACGCCGGGACCTTCGATCCGAAGAACCTGCTGTCGTACCGCAATCCCACGCTGGCGTCGCGCGTGCGAACCCAGAGCGGGGTAGTGAGCTGGACGCGAACCGTCAGCTCCAATGTGTTGAACGATTTCCACTTCGGGTTTAACCGCACCCACGCGGCCCGGGGCCCCTTCTTTTCGGGCGTGCCCAGCATGGCGGAGCTGGGAGTGCGGCTGCCTCTCTACGCCAGCCTGCCTTCGATCTCGGAAATCAACGCCATCGGATTCTTCAACATCGGCGACAACCTGGAGGCGAAGTTCCCGCGAACCGGGTTTGAGTGGGCCAACCGCACCAGCTGGGTGCGCGGGCGTCACAGCCTCCAGTTCGGCGGCGAGATCAGCCGGCAACGGGCGGACATCGTCAACGAGTTCCGCCGCAACGGCCATTTCCAGTTCAGCGGCGATGTCACCGGGCTGGCCATGGCCGATTACTTCCTGGGCTCCATCCGGACGTTGGACCACGGGACCGGAGAATACAAGGCCTTCCGGGCGACCTATCCCGCGGTCTACTTTCAGGATGACTGGAAGGTACGCCCGGGTCTGACCCTCAACCTGGGCGCCCGCTACGAGACGGGGCAGCCGTACCACGAGACGCGGGGGCGCATCGAGGTCTTCCGGGTGGAGGACTTCCTGGCCGGCAAGCGGTCGCCGCAGTTCCGCAACGCTCCCGCCGGCGAGTCGTTCCGCGGGGATCCGGGCGTTCCGGAGGACGGCACGCGGCCCGACAACAACAACCTGGCGGCGCGGGTGGGTTTTGCCTGGGACGTGTTTGGAGACGGCAAGACCAGCCTGCGCGGCGGCGGCGGCATGTTCTACGACCAGCACCAGAACAGCGAGTTCAACAACGACGCGGTGAACGCTCCGCCGTGGAACATCCGGTTGAGCGTAACGCAGCCGCAGGGGCCCTTTTCGGACCCGTACCGGGGCCGCAGCGACTTCAGCCTGGTCAAAATTGAGTCCATCGGCGATCCGAACGCCCCGTTCCCGCGGCCGATCCTGGCGGCCACCTTCGATGACCGCCAGGAGACGCCGCTCACCTACAACTGGAACCTCACCCTCGAGCGGGAAGTCATTCCGGAGTGGCTGGTGCGGGCCGCCTATGTCGGCTCGGCCTCCATGTATGGCCGCACGACCAAGCAACTCAATCCATCGCGGTACATTCCGGGCTCGGCGCGGGGCGCCGACGCCCGGCGGCTGTTTGCCCCCGATCTCGGCAGCATCGGTTACTACACCCAGGACCGCCGCTCGTATTACCAGTCGGGGCAGCTTTCCGTGACCAAGCGGTTCTCGCGAGGCTTCACCGTGCTGGCGAGCTACACGCTGTCCAAGAGCCTGGACTACTACGGCGACTTTGTCATGCCCTGGAACTTCCCCAACGGCGACGCCATGCAGTACGGCCCCTCGGATTTCGACCACCGCCAACGCTTCGTCATGTCGTGGGTTTGGAGTCTGCCCAAAGTGCCGACCAGTAATGGGCTCTTGAATCACGTGGTGAACGGCTGGCAGTGGTCGGGCAGTGGGCTGTACCAGACCGGCGCGCCGTACAACATAAAGAGCGGCCGCGACAACTCCCTGACCGGCCTGGGCAACGATCGGCCGAAGCTCACCGGGGTGAGCCCGGCGCCGGCGGCCACGGCGGACAAGCGGGTCTGGTTCAGCCCGGCGGCCTTTGCGGTCAACGATGTCGGGACCTTCGGAACCCTGGGCCGCAACGTCTTCTACGGACCGCAACTGTACAGTTGGGACATGGGTATCTTCAAGAATAACCGCATCACCGAACGGGTCAACGTGCAGTTCCGGGCGGAGATGTTTAACATCTTCAATCAGACCAACTTCAACAACCCGAACACCACGGTGACCGGCGGCGGCTTTGGGGCCATCACCAGCACGGTGGCCGCCGGAGGCGACCCGCGCATTATTCAGTTCGGCTTGAAGCTGTCGTTCTAGGCCTTCCGACGGCCTTGTGGGGCGGCCTCCGAGGCCGCACCCGGCCCCCCGGCCGGCTTCCGGCGGTGCGCTAATTTTCGCAACGAGGCACCAGGTCACCGAACCGCAGTGTCAGCGTACCCAGATGGTCACGCCCGGCTGCCAGACGTCGCCCACCAACAGGACAACCAGCGCCTGCCGCGCGTCGCCAGGAGCAGGTGAGAACTGGTCCTCCAGCAGGACGACTCTGACGAGATACACCGGGCGGAATTTCACCACGGCCCGGTCCACGCGGGATCGGGGATGCCGTGGCGGCAGAGGCGTCCCGGCTCCTAGGTAGCGATAGAGACTGGAGCTTGCCGTCCTGGACTGGTAGGCGCCGGCCGTGGCTAGTCCGGACGCAGTGGTGCTGCCCGCCAAGTAGACGTTGCCGCTTGGGTCCACCGCCATGGCGGCGGCCTGGACGTTGCCGTTGCCGTACAGCGTAGCCACCACTTCGAGCTGGGGTTGAGCTCCTGCGGCAGCCACCACGAGGGTGCAGATCAAACTCCGCTTCACCTGCCTCCAGTATACTTCTGGTGGAGGACCTCTCATAACGCCGATGTTCCTGCCCGATGTCGAGAACAACACCAATCGCGCCGGCGCTTACGCCGACCTGATTCGCCAGATGCAGGCGGCCGGACAGCCGTTTCCGCAGATCTGGCACCTGTTCGCCTACAAGCCCGAGGCGACCGTGTTTCTCGAGCATTTCGCGCAGGGCGTGATGCGAGGGCCTTCGCCGCTGAGTCCCGGGCTGCGGGAGCTGCTCGCCGCCTACACCTCGGCCCGCAACCACTGCCCGTTTTGAATCCAGGCGCACGCCGCGGTCGCGGCGGTCCTGCTGGGGGAGGAGCTGGTGGACGGCGTCCTGCGGGACCTGGAAACCAGCGCGTTGAGCGACCAGGAGAAAGCGCTATTTCGCTTTGTCGACCGCGTGAACGGCGAGTCGCCGCACATCGGCCCGCCGGACATGGAAGCGCTGCACGCGGCCGGCTGGGACGATGAGGCCATCTATGACGCGGCGACCGTCTGCGCCCTGTTCAACTTCTTCAACCGCTGGATCGACGCCACCGGGGTGCACGCCATGTCCGGTGAGGCCCATCGCCTGGCCGGGCGGCGGATGGCGCAGGCCGGCTACATCCGGACCAGTATCAAACCGCGTTGAAGGTGTCCCATCAGGCGACCCCCGAGTTGCACTTCGTGGTGGAGTGGTTCGACGAGATCCGCCGGCGTACGGCGGCGGGGAACTACTAGAAGATCGTAGATCGGCGCCTTGGACCTCACTGCAAATTTGCAGTCAGGTTCCGGGAGTTTCCATATTTCGTCTGGGCGTGCCTGGCGTTTTGGCCAGAAATTACTCTTCCAGGCCGTTGACAATCCGCGTAAGGCCCTCCTTTTGTCCGCCAGCCGCGGGCAGGTGAGATGTGGAAAACTCCAGGAACCTCGTCGCAAATTTGCAACGAGGTTCGCCTTCGCAGAATCAACGGTTTGCCTAGTCACAACCGCAGGGGAGAAGTCTTACACGTGCGGCCAGGCAAGCCCGTTTGGTGTATTCTAGAAACGTTCGGGGTGATAAGGAGGGCTAGCAGCCATGCGTAGCGCCCTTAGAGTTAGCCTGCTTTTTCTCATTGTGGGGATCGCCGTCCTGGCCCAGACCGGCACCGGGCGCATCTCGGGAGTGGTCCGCGACAGCAGCGGAGGGGTGGTCCCGGCGGTCCAGGTGACGGCGTCCCAGGAGCAGACCGGCGTCAAGCACACCACCACCACTACCGAGTCGGGCGGCTATGTCTTCCCCAGCCTGCCGGTCGGACCATACACGATAGTGGTGGAGCTCCAGGGCTTCAAAAAGTCTACGGCCACCGGCAATCTGCTGACTGTGGGCACGGACCTGGTGGTGGACGTGGTGCTGCAGCCGGGCGCGGTCACCGAGGTGATCACGGTCTCGGAAGCGTACACCCGCGTCCAGACCACCGAGTCGTCCTTGAGCAACCTGGTGCCGGAGAAGATCATCGTCACCCTGCCGCTGAATGGCCGGAATCCGCTGCACCTGATTGCCCTGGCCCCCGGCGTGGTGGGACACAGCGCCGAAGCCACCAGCTCCGACGGCTCCGTCACCCACTACATCAACGGCGACCGTGGACGGGGCATCACAACTACCCAGGACGGTATCGACATCTCCGACCCGGTGATCCCGCGCGGCGAGCTG
>JBGOUV010000053.1:0-23487 GCA_041477815.1 Terriglobia bacterium
CCCGTACTGGCGCTTGGCTTGTCGATAGCTCAGCCCTAAAACCTCAGCGGCCTCCACCAGCTTCAGATCCCGGCTCTTTACCCGTTGAAAAACTCCCGCACGCCGCACCTCTCGTTCGCTCATCGATGTCCTTCCCAAAATGGACCTCCGCGGTCCAGTTTGAGGGGACATTTCTATCGAGCTAACAAGGGGACATTATCACTGAGGTTCAACAGGGGCCGGGAGCTGAAGGGTGCGCGACCTGGGAGTGGGATCTGGCGGACTTTCTTCTCTTGTCACAGAAGGGAAACCCCATGCCTGACGATCTCGCCACCCCATCGAACGTCCGCCCGTCGCCATCGAGCACCGCTACCTTGCCCGCGTATTCCTGCCAGCGCCGGACCCAGGAAAAACGTGCCATCACCACATCCGCCCCCGTCCTCGCCAGGAACGAACCTGGGACTCCTACTGTGGGTGTCGGGCGCTGAACATGTCGCCGACGCTGCTCGGGATGCGCGTGAGCGTCCACAAGTGCCGTTGCGAACCGCCAGAACCGACCGCTTTACCTGCCAGGCTATCGCCCAGCCCCGCCGGGTAGCGTATTCCCGCAGGGCGCGGATCTGCAACGGGATTGGTCTGTTGGTTGTTCGCGGAAACGCGGGCGTAGAGGCCGGCACGGAACATCTTTGCCGTTTTCCGGGCCTAGCCGAAAACCCTCGAGGATTTGGCGTTCTCAGAGGCCTGTTTGGCGGCCATCTCGGTGGGTCACTCCGCATGGCCGAACGATCCTTTCCGGCCAGGCAGGATGCATCCTCTTACGCGGCTGCCGGGGTGGCCGGCCGCGCCAGAGTCTCGCGGTAGTTCCAGGGCACTCCACTCCGATGGGTTTCGTGGCAACTCCCCGCCATGCCGTTGCAGCTCGGTGAGGGAGTCGAAGGGATTGGCTCCATGCAACTCGCAGGTGTGGATCAGGCTCATGAACAGATCGCCGACCCTGGCGCCCTTGCGGTTCAGAATCGCTTTCTTCAGGGCACGCTCAACGAGGTTGTTGTCTAGCGGCGCGCCTGGGTGCTGGAGGAAAAGCGTCACCTTCGGCGCCGACGGCTCACCCTCATCCTGGGCTGAGCAGCTCGCAGAGACGCCGCGTCAGGGGCAAACCGAAGACTTCTTCTTCGATCGGACGGTTCGGCTGGTTCATCTGGTCGTTTTTGCCGCGCCCGGTCGTGAGCCCCAGGAGTTGCCAGGTTTGCCCCCCGGTAACAGACTCCGCGAAGTAAACCGGATGGCGTACCTCCGTTTCCAGTCGTCGGGCAGGGCGTGGGTCCTCTTCCCCAGAAGGTGCGACGCCTGGGCTGGGAGTTGGACGGCTCCGGGTGTGGGCGGCACGCCGCCGGAGGCGGTTACCCGTTGGTGTCCGTGCCGCGAGGCCGGGTGGAGATGGTGATGGGAGGGGCCGGGCGGAGCCGGCGCGCCGGCGGTACGACCACCGCTGCCGGCCGCGCCGCCGAGGCGGTGTAGATGCCTGCGGGCATGACGTGCTAGAGTCGGGCCATGACACCCTCTATCACTCGCCGCCGGTTTACGCGGGGAGCCGGTGCGGCCCTTTTCTCGGTGCTGACCTCGCGGAAAGCCTTCTCGGAGGCGTTTCCGGAGCAGCTCGCAGTGGTGAACGCCGACGTGGAGATAGGGACGATTCGGCCGGAGCTGCACGGGCACTTCGCCGAACACCTGGGCTCCTGTGTGTACGGCGGGCTGTGGGTCGGGCGCGGCTCGAAGATTCCGAACGTGAACGGCTTTCGCCGGCAGGCGGTGGAGTATCTGCGGGTGCTGGGAGTTCCCGTGCTGCGGTGGCCGGGCGGTTGTTTTGCCGACGACTACCACTGGCGTGACGGCATCGGTCCGGTGGAAAAGCGGCCGAGAACGGTGAACCTGCATTGGGGCAACTACACGGAGGACAACAGCTTCGGCACCCACGAGTTCCTCGGCCTGTGCCGGCTGCTTGGCGCCGAGCCCTACCTGGCCGGAAACGTCGGAAGCGGCACGCCGCAGGAGCTGCGGGACTGGGCCGAGTATTGTAACTACCCTTCTGGCAGTAGGCTATCGGACGAGAGGGCGAAGAACGGATCGCCCGAGCCCTTTGGGGTGCGGTACTGGGGCGTAGGGAACGAGAATTGGGGGTGCGGCGGGCGGATGACGCCCGAGGAGTATGCCGGACACTACCGTCGTTTCGCCACCTTTCTCCGGCCGCTGGGCGATACCCGGCCCTTCCTGATCGCCTGCGGGCCGAGCGGCAACAACCCGGACTGGTCGCGGCGGTTCATGGAGTCGGTGCAGGGGCGCGCCCTGCCCAACGGCTTCGCCATGCACTTCTATTCGCGCGGCGGGGCGGCGCCGACCAGGTTCACCACGGCGAACGTGGAGGAGCAGCTCTCGTCCTTCGCGCGGCTGGAGCAGGCCATCCGCCAGCAGCGGGGCCTGCTCGACGGCTACGATCCCGACCGGCGGGTTCAACTGCTGGTGGACGAGTGGGGCGTGTGGGACCGCATGATCCCGGAAGAGGAGAAGCGCTACGGGAGGTTGTGGCAGCAAATCACCATGCGCAGCGCGGTGGCGGCGGCGCTGGGCCTCAACGTTTTCCACCGGCAGGCCGACAAGGTATACATGGGCAATATCGCTCAGATCGTCAACGTGCTCCACGCCATGCTCCTGACCGACGAGGACCGCTGCATCCGGACCACGACCTACTGGGCCTTCGACCTGCTGAAGCCTCACCGGGGAAAGACCTCCGTCCGGGTGGAGACCGGGGAGTCCTCGCCTCTTGGGCTGTCCGTGTCGGCCTCGCGGCAGGGGAAGGAGCTGGTTCTGACCTGCGTCAACCCGAAGCACCAGGGGGGGATCCGGGTGAACTGCGCGCTGCGCGGAGCGACCGGCGTGTCGGCTGAGGCGCAATTGCTGCATCACGCCGACTTCAACGCCTGCAACACGTTCGAGCAGCCGGACGTGGTGGCGCCGCGCCGGCATCCGGTCGGCATCGAGGGCTCGCGGGTGCAGATGGATCTGCCGCCGATGTCGATCGCGACGGCGATCGTGCGGCTGGGGTAGACCCCTTCGCTCACCAATAGCAGCCCGGTCCGTCATGCGGTCCAATATGAGAACCATCCTGCAGGACCTGCGCGACGGGGTTCGTGTGCTTGGGCGGCGCTGGTGGCGGTCCGCATCCGCTTGCTGTGACAGACCGCCTCATGGTCCCCAGGAGACATCCCCCGCGCCAGTTCGCGTCCGCTGCCAATGCCCTCACTGCAACCATGGATCCACCGGTCGCGGCTCGTTTGGTATCCTGGCGGCATGCTGCGATACGCTTTGCTGGTTCTGCTCATCATGGCCCCCCTGGCTCGCGCCGAGGTGTTCGGCGGCGCTCAGATTCAAGAGATCTTTCGTCTTCGCCTCGACCGCGGCGACCTCCTCCTCGAGACCATCCTGGACACCATCGAGAAGCACGGCATTCAGGACGGCGCTGTCCTCACCGCGGCCGGGTCGTTGCAGGAATGCACCTACCACGGGGTGAAGTCGCTGGCGGCCAAGCCGGAGCAGTTGTACACCACCAGGAAAGGTCCCATGGAGATCCTGAGCGTCAACGGGATCATTGCCGCCGGTGAGCCGCACCTCCACCTGACCCTGTCCAGCCCCGAGGGGGGCGCCTTCGGCGGGCACCTGGAGAAGGGCTGCAAGGTGCTCTACCGGGCCGAGCTGACTATTGCCAAGTTCTCGGGTATGGCGCTCGCCCGTAAGCCTAACCAGGAAGGCGTTCCTGTGATGCAGAGGAAATAGGACCTATGCGACGACGAATGTTCTTGCAGGCCGCCGCGGCCTCCCTGCTGCGCGGCTCCACCCCCCAGTACGAGAAGCCGCTGTTCCAACTGCACCAGGTGTCGAGCACGCCGGTGAAGATCGCCTCGATCGAGCTTTACCGGAATGGGTCGCAGTACTTTGTAAAGTCCACCGCCAGCGACGGCGCGGTGGGCATCTCCTTCACCAAGCAGGTCGAGGACTTCATCCCCATCCTGCTGAAGCGGGTGATCCCGTTCTTCCTCGGCAAGGATGCGCGCGACCTGGAGTCGCTGATCGACGGCGTCTACATCGAGAACTACAAGATGGCCGGCCAGGCGTTCTGGTGCCCGGTGGCCTACGTCGAGCAGAGCCTGTTCGACCTGCTGGGGAAGGTGGCGAAGAAGCCGGTCGGGGAGCTGCTGGGCGGCGTGATCCGCAAGGAGATTCCGGTCTACATGTCCGGATCGGGCCGGGAGCTGACGGCCGAGGAGGAGGTCGCCCTCTACGCCCGCGGCGCGGAGGCCACTGGGGCTCGCGCGGTGAAGTTCAAGATCGGCGGCCGCATGAGCCGCAACCGCGACGCCTATCCCGGCCGCACCGAGAAAATGATGACCCTCGCCCGCAAGACCCTGGGCGATAAGTTCACGATTTACGCGGACGCCAATGGGTCCTACGACGCGGCGAAAGGGATCGAGGTCGGGAAGATGCTCCAGGACCTGAACTGCGGCTTCTTCGAGGAGCCATGTCCTTGGGAAGAGATCGGGGAGACCAGGAAGGTCGCCGACGCCCTGACCATGCCGGTGGCGATCGGCGAGCAGGACGCGAGCTTGTGGCGTTTCCAATGGATGATTGATACCCGGGTAATGGACATTGTGCAGCCGGACCTGAACTACAACGGCGGCTTCATCCGGGCGGCGCGGGTGGCGCGGATGGCGCGCGCGGCCAAGATGCCCATCGTCAACCACAACACCCAGACGGGAGCGACGGCGGTCAACCTCTTGCAGTTCGCCTCGGCAATACCTAACATGGGGCCGTACATGGAGTTTCCTTGGAGGGCGCCGCAGAAGACCGAAAGCTGGTATTCCCCGCAGTTCCACATCCGCAACGGCGTGGTGCGGGCGCCGGCGGGCCCGGGCCTGGGTCTGGAGGTCGATCCGGCGTGGCTGGCGAAGGCGCGGCGAGTGGACGCTTGGCCGGTTTAACCCTGCAAATCACCACAAAGACACCAAGAAACGTACGCCATTTGCAGCCGCTCATGTTGCGGGGAACCACCGTTGTAGCGTCTCCCTCAGTTTCCGGAAGGCGGCGTCGGCGCAACGTTCGAAACTGACTCTGTCAGCCAGCTCGCGATAGATGGCCGACGAGCGCCCCTTGTGAGTTTTCCTCAGGACGGCGTACAGGGCCTCTTTTGGCTGGTCTGGCTTGACCTGCCCAGGGATCAAGTAGCCCTGCTCGACCAGCCAGTGGCTCATTCCCGGGCTTTGCGATGACCATCCGAGCACGGCCCCCACCTGTGGAGAGTCACTCCAAACCCAGGCTTCCAGCTCCGGGTCGATGACGACCGCAGCAGACCGCTCCTGCCAGCCATTCTGTGCCAGTCGCCGCTCCACGTCCGCTTCCAGGGCCTCACGCGAGTCCCTTCCGCCACACCCGTCGCGATCGAAGACAACAAGCGCATGGGACGCACGCCTCTGATAAAGCCTCAGGATCTCGTGGCATCGCCGAAACACGTTTGAATCGTGCTTGCTGTCAACTACCAATTCATAGCCGATCCTCCGAATGCGCAGATGCTGAGGCCGATTCAGCAATCCGTGCAACGAGGCTTCCTCATCCTTGCCTGGCGCCAGAACCACAAGATCGGTCGGCGGGTCAGGTCCGTCGAATCCCATCAGCCTAAGACTCCCGCCGCGAAAAGCTCGCTCAGGCTGATCTCTCCCTTCCAGTCTTGCAGCAGCGGGTGCTCATGGCCGCGCACGATCTCAGCACCCTCGGGTGTCTTGCGAAAGCACAGGATCTCTTCCGGTTTCGCCAGGCCGAGCAAGATCGGCGAATGGCTAGCTACCAGCACCTGCCCTTCGTAGACCGAGGACAACGACTGGTACACCGTCTCAATGGCCTTGGGGTGGATGCCATTTTCCGGTTCTTCGATGAGGTAAACACCTTCGAAGTCCGGAATGTAGGCTAGCAGCGTGAGAGCGAGCAAACGGAGAGTTCCATCGGAAACCACCCACGACGGCGCGCGCACCCCATTCTCGTACTCGAGTATGAGATAGCGTTTGCTCTCCTCTGGCTGAAGCTCGGAGCGGATGCCCTTCAGATCGGGCAGCGAGGTACGAAGATGCGCCAGCCATTCCCCGAATCGCTCCGGAGACTTGTCCTGAAGCTGGAAAACCAGCCGGGCGAGACTGGAGCCATCGAACTTCTTCACCTTCCCCCGGTGGGGCGGGCTTGGGGCGCGCAACTTTTCGCTTTCCAGCTCTACGTACTGAATTCGGTCGGAGAGCAACTTGTCTAGCCAGGCAGCGGCATGGAACGGGCTGTTGTCCCCGCCGAGAGAACGGATCGCGGGAAGGTTTCGTGGAAACTCGAAAGGCGGCCCAAATTCGTTGGATAGGGCATCGTGTAGACGGAGAAGTCTGGGGCCTCGATCGACGAGCTGCAACTCGGATGAAACTCCGGAGTCCGTTCTGCGCACGACGACCCTTTCCTTAGCAAGCACAAAGGCATCCGCTTCAGTGTCGATTCGCACCTCAACCTCGTAGCGGATGGAGTCCTCCGTTGCGCCTCGGAAGGGTATGAGCCGGTGTTCCGAAGGAACCTCCGCTTCGACTGCGAGTTGGAAGCGGCTCCCTTCTCGCCCCCAAACGAGATCGTGAAAGTTCTCCGTCCGCTTCAGGACAGCGGCATCAAGGCCCTCGGCGAGCATGGCGCTGAGGAAGGCGAGGACATCCAGAAAGGCCGACTTCCCACTGGCATTGGGTCCCACCAGAAGCTCGAATGGCTGGAGCGGCTGCTTCACTGCTTTCAGGCAGCGATAGCGGCACGCTTCAATTCGGGTGATCATCCGGCACCTCGGAGATGGTGACGATACCGAGCACTGCGGCTAAGGTAACCCGGCGAGAGGGCAAAGTCAAACGGCGTTTAACCCCGCAATTCACCACAAAGACACCAGGAACACCAAGAGAACCAGGATTTTCTTTGTGTTCTTGGTGTCTGGGTGGTGATTTTGCGAAGGCCTTCACCCCCGGGCCAGGCTCTTCACTATGTCGTTGTAGATGACGAACACGAACAGCAGCATCAGAAAGACGAACCCCACCTGCACGATGCGCTCCTTCACCGCCAGGCTGATGTCGCGGCCGATCAGGGACTCGAACAGCAGCAGGCAGATGACGCCTCCGTCCAGGATAGGTATGGGCAGCAGGTTAAAGATGCCCAGGTTCAAGCTGATCGCGGACATCAGCAGGATCAGGTCGAACGACCCCTGGCGGGCGGCCTGCCCGGAGAGCCGCGCGATGCCGATGGGACCTTCCAGCGACTTGGGCGACATGCGGCGCTGCACCAGTCCTTGAAGGAATTGGATGATCAGGGTCGCGTTCTTGCGGTTCTGATCGATCGATTCCCGCAGAGCCTCGCCGAACGAGAGGCGGGTGGTGATGCGCTCGTACTTCTCGCGCAGCACGACGCCGATCTTCCAGGACGCCGGTAGCTCGCCGACCTGGCGGTAAATCGGGGTCAGGGTAGTGGTCATATGCTGGCCGTTGCGGGCGTATTCCAGCGTTACCGGCTGACCGCCCTTGCGCTGCAGGACCTCCGGCAGTTTGTAAGGGGACCGGATCGCCTCGCCCTCGATGGCGACCAGGAGGTCGCCTTTTTGCAGGCCGGACTTTTCGGCGGGCATGCCCGGTTCCAGGTCGCCGGCCTGGATGGGGACACGCTCGCTCCAGCCCGGGTTACCGATGCCGGAGACAGGGTCGGCTACGGGGGTAACGGCGGCGTCGAAGGTCTGGCCTTCGCGCTCAATGGTCAGCAGTACGACCTGCTTGGCGCTGGCCACGATCTTCATGGTGACGTCTTCCCAGTTGGGGTTCTGCTTGCCGTCGATGGCCGCGATGCGGTCGCCCTCGCGGAGTCCCGCCTGCGACGCCGGGGAGTTGGGCGCCACGCCGCCCAGCACGGCCGGCTCGGTCTGGATGGCCAGCCGCTCGAAGCGCACCATGTACAGGCCCAGCAGCAGGCCCACGGCCAGCAGCAGGTTGAACACCGGCCCCATCACCGCAATGATCAGCCGCTGCCAGCGCGGCTTGCTCATGAACTCGCGGGGGTCGTCCTTGCGCTCGTCGCCGGGCTGCTCGCCGGCCATCTTCACGTAGCCGCCCAGGGGAAAGGCGCACACGCGGTAATCGGTCTCGCCCACGATCTTGCCGAACAGACGCGGCCCGAAGCCGAAGCTGAACACTTCCACCCGCACGTCGAAATACCGCGCTGCGAGGAAATGTCCCAATTCGTGGATCAGGATCATCACCCCGAGGACGAAAACCACCGCCAAAACGTTTTGGACGAATTCCATTGCGCTTACCCGTTACACCGCTACTGCGTGCCGCTCCACGATCTCGGCAGCGCGTCGCCGAGCCCGACCGTCGATGTCCAGGATCTCCCCGATCGACGCGGGCTGCGCCGGCGGCTCAGCGGACAACGTGGCGGCCACCACCTCAGCCATGGCCGGAAAGCTGATCCGCCCCTCCAAGAACGCGGCCACCGCCACTTCATCGGCGGCGTTCAACGCGCACCCAGCCGAGCCTCCCATCTCCAGAGCCTGGTACGCCAAACCCAGAGCCGGGAACTTCTCCCCGTCCGGAGGCTCGAAGTCCCATTGTCTCACAGTTTTCCAATCCAGCCGACGGTTTTCTGGGCAGGCCCGCCGCTCGGGATAGTAGAGAGCGTACTGGATCGGCATCTTCATATCGGTCACGGCCACCTGGGCCACCACCGATCCGTCCTCGAACTCAATCATGGCATGGACGCTCGATTGAGGATGAATGACCACCTCCACCTGGCGGGGCGCGAAACCGAACAGCCAGCAGGCCTCGATCACCTCGAAGCCCTTGTTCATCAGCGTGGCGGAATTAATAGTGATGCGGCGGCCCATGTTCCAGGTGGGGTGCCGGAGAGCTTCGGCGGGGGTGACGCCGGCCAGCCGCTCCCGCGGGGTTCGCCGGAAGGGGCCGCCCGAGGCCGTGAGGATCAGGCGGCGGGCCTCGGCACGGCGTCCGGCGCGCAGACACTGGTGGACGCCGTTGTGCTCGCTGTCCACCGGCAACAGCTCGGCGCCCGAGCGCTCGGCGGCCTGCATCACCAGCTCCCCGGCCGCTACCAGTACCTCTTTGTTGGCCAGGGCGACACGCTTGCCTCGGGCGACGGCTTCGTAGGTGGCCTCGAGCCCCGCCACTCCGACCGCGGCCGAGACTACCGTGTCGGCCTCCTCGGCAGTGGCTGCGGCCAGGTTGCCGGCCGGTCCGTGGAGGATTTCGGGGCGAGGTACGGAGTCGTCCAGCAGCCGCTCCAGCTCGCCGGCCGCCGCCGCGGTTGCCGCCGACACCAGCCGCGGCCGGAATTCCCGCACCTGCTCGGCTAGCAAGGCCACGTTGCTTCCCGCCGCCAGCGACCACACGGCCAGCTCCCCGCCGCTCTCCCGGACCACCTCCAAGGTGCTGGTCCCGATCGACCCGGTGGAGCCCAGTATGGCCAGCCGCCTCAAAACTCGTTGCCTTTGTAGAGGGCTGCTACAAACTGGTCATATCCATTGTAGGGCAGGGTGGGCCGGCGCTCCATAGTGGGAATCACCTTCTCGAAGGCCTGCGACCAGCGGGGATGCGCCTTCTTGGGGTTGACGTTCGAATACCAGCCGTACTCGGTGGGTCCCACTTGGGCCCACAAGGTTTGCGGCTGCTTGGCGGTGAACTCGATCTTGACGATGGACTTGATGCTCTTCAGCCCGTACTTCCAGGGGACGATCAGCCGGAAGGGCGCGCCGTTCTGCTTCGGCAACGGCTTGCCATAAATGCCGGTGACGAACAAGGCCAGCTCGTTCATGGCCTCGTCCAGGCGCAGGGCCTCGAAGTAGGGCCAGGGATAGTGGGGCTGCGATTTGATGCCGGGCATCTGTTCCGGCTTGAAGGCCGTGACCATCCGCATGAACTTCGCCTCCGGCTTGGGCTGAACCTCTTTAATAAGGGCCGAAAGGGGGAAGCCGGTCCAGGGGACGGCCATCGACCAGGCTTCCACGCAGCGCAGCCGGTAGAGACGCTCCTCCAGCGGCATGCGCTGCAGCAGGTCGTCGAGATCGTAGGTCTTAGGCTTGGTCACCAGCCCGCCCACCTCGATCTTCCAGGGGCTGATCGTGAACGCCCCGACGGTGTCCTTGACGCGCGGTTTATCCAGGGTGAACTCGTAAAAGTTGTTAAATCCGGTGGCGGCCCACTCTTCCGTGATGGGACGGTCCAATACGTACTTGTCGTTGCGTTTGGCGGCAGAGGCGGCTTCGAGCAGGGAGCTGAGCCCGGCGAACCCGGCGGCCTTCAGAAAGGCGCGGCGGTTGTGGTAGACGCTCTCGGGCGTGGCTTCCCGCCCGGGAATTTCCCAGCCCCGTGGAATCTTAATGAGCACGGCAATCCTCCGGCGCGATAAACTTCATCTGAGGCAATTATACTCCTCATGCTCCGGCGCCTGCTCTATGTGCTGGTCCTGGCCGGCGGCCTGCAGGCGGATCCGATCGACAATCTGATCGCCTTCACCCGGTTGCTGGGATACGTGCGCTACTTCCACCCCAGCGACGAGGCCGCCGCGGCCGACTGGGAGCGGTTCGCCATCGAGGCCGTCCCCGTGGCGGAGGCGGCCCGCACGCCGGCCGAACTGGCCGCCGCCCTGGAGAATCGGTTCCGGCCGTTGGCCCCGTCGGTGCGGGTGTACGTCACCGGACACCGTCCGGCGTGGACCGCCCCAGCGCTGAAACCGCACGTCATCGCTTGGAGGCACTTCGGGATGGGCGGCGGGGAGGGCCCGACCTCTATCTATTCCAGCCGGCGGGTGTCGAGCCTGGTGAGGTCGCGCCTGGAGTTTGGCAACGTGATGCAAGCGATCGCCGCGAGGCCGCTCCGCGGCAAGCGAGTGCGGTTTCGGGCCGCCGTGCGGGTGGAAGGCCAGGCGCAACTGTGGCTGCGGGTGGATCGCCAGGACCGCGCTATCGGCTTCTTCGACAATATGCGGGACCGGCCGATCCGGTCGGCGGAATGGAACGAATACGAGATCGAGGGTCCGGTGGCCGACGATGCGGAGGAGATCTATTTCGGGATGATGCTGATCGGAGAAGGGAAGGCCTGGCTGGACGCCGTGGAGCTGAGCCCGGAGGTGGTGAACCCGGATTTCGAGGCGGGGCTGGACGGATGGTTGGTGGCCGGAGACGGATACGCGGCCGTGCCGACCAGGGACCGTCCCCGGCGCGGCCGGCTGGCGGTGGAGCTCCATTCGGTGAAGCCCGTGCTGCCGAACCCGGCCGAACCCTATGAGGCGGATCTAGGGGCAGGTGTGTCGGCGCTGGTGCCGCTGGCGCTGTATGCCGATGCCGCCCCGTTGCCGGATCGCCGTGACGCCCGCTCACCCCCTCGCCCCGTCGCTCCCTCGCCCCCGGGCCGAGCCACGCGCCTGGCCGCCGTCGCTCTGGCGTGGAATGTCTTCCAGCACTTCTATCCCTACTTCGACGTGGTGGAAGCCGATTGGCCGGGCGCGCTGCGGCGGGCGTTGCAGTCGGCTTCGACGGATCGGGACGACCTGGCCTTCCTGGCCACGCTGCGACGCTTGGTGGCCGAGCTCCACGACGGACACGGCAACGTATTCTATGCCGGCGAGCCCGCGCCGTTTGTCCCGCCGATCGTCTGGAGCTGGATCGAGAGCAAGCTGGTGGTGACCGTGGGAGGCGCCGGCCTGGAGCGAGGAGATATCGTAGGTAAGGTGAATGGGCGTCCGGCGGCCGAAGCCCTCGCCGAGCGGGAGCTGTACATCTCGGGCGCCACGCCCCAGTGGAAGCGCTACCACGCCGTGCGCGTCCTGCTGGCCGGACCGCAGGATTCCGAATTGACCGTGGAGGTGGCCGGCCGCGGCAGCGTCCCGTTGCGCCGTACCGTACCGGTGGCCGAGACGCGGGAGCCGCGGCCGGACCGGGTCGCCGAGCTGCGTCCGGGTATCATCTATGTAGACCTGGACCGCGTCAACGACCAGGAGTTCAACGCCGCCCTGCCCCGGCTGGAGGCGTCCCCAGGCATCGTCTTCGATCTGCGCGGCTACCCCCGGGTGACCCCGGCCACCATCGGCCACCTCCTCGATCAGCCGGTCACCTGCGCGCAGTGGCACATCCCGGTGGTGCTCTACCCGGACCGGCGCAACATGACGTTCGAGTTCTCCAACTGGCCGGTGCCACCCCAAGCCCCCCGCCTGCGCGCCAAGGTGGCCTTCCTCACCGATGGCCGGGCCATCAGCTACGCGGAGACTTACCTGGGCATTATCGAGCACTACAAACTCGCCGCCATCGTGGGCGAGCCCACGGCGGGCACCAACGGCAACGTGAACCCGTTCACCCTGCCCGGCGGGTACCGGGTGAGTTGGACGGGCATGAAGGTGCTGAAGCACGACGGGTCGGCGCACCACGGGGTCGGGATACAGCCGACGGTGCGGGTGTCGCGGACCGTTCGGGGGGTGAGGGAAGGAAGGGATGAGGTGTTGGAGGCAGCCATGAAATTGGTAGAGTGAGACCATTGACGTGAAGACGGAAAGCGGCTCACGTGTACCAGATCGTGGGTGATACCAGTGTCTTAATTGCGGCGCTCCGGTCCCGACGGGGAGCGTCCTTCAAACTCCTGCAGATCATCGGCGACCGCCGTTGGCAGTAGAACATCTCCGTTCCGTTGATTCTGGAAAATGCTGGAATATGAATCCATCGGGAAACGGGAAGCCGCCAAGCTGGGAATCTCTAGATTCGGTCATTGACGACATCGTCGACATGATCTGCGAGACCAGCGAACATCCACACGGCTGAGGGAGGGGAGGAAGGCGGTCTTGGACGCAGCCATAAATATGGTAGAGTAAGACCATGCGAACCACGGTCGACATTCCGGATCCCACCTACCGGAAACTCAAGTCTAAGGCTGCGCAGGAAGGCTGCTCGGTCAAGGAAGTGATTCTGCGGGGCGTGCAAAGGGAAATCCAGACGGGCGCCCCCAAGAAGGGACGGATCCGGCTCCCGATTCTGCGCTCCAAGGAGCCGGGGACTCTGCACCTGACCAATGAGCAGATCTATGAGATCCTCCCTTTTCCCTGACGTGAACGTGTGGCTGGCCCTTACCCATGACCGCCACGTGCATCACATCCTCGCCCGACACTGGCTGGAATCGACCGATGAGCAAATTTTCTTCTGCCGGTTCACGCAGATCGGGTTGTTGCGGCTGCTCACCAACCAGCAGGTGATGGGGGTGGATGTCCGGAATCAGAACGGCGCCTGGGCGGCCTATCACAAGTGGTACGAGGATGAGCGCGTGGAATTCCACCGCGAGCCGGAGCAGCCTGCGCTCGAACGCCTGTTCCAAGGCTTCAGCGTCAAGTCTCAGCCGTCCA
Source organism: Terriglobia bacterium (assembly GCA_041477815.1). Lineage (GTDB taxonomy): Bacteria > Acidobacteriota > Terriglobia > Bryobacterales > JACQDG01 > JBGOUV01. The sequence continues at coordinate 13,468 of JBGOUV010000053.1, forward strand.
CCAAGCTGTGGGCGGATGCCTACCTGGCGGCGTTCGCCAAGGCTGCCGGCCTCACCGTAGTTACCTTTGACCAGGGCTTTCGCAGCCTGGCGGTTGCCCGGGTACTTTCCCCATGAGGAGCAGACGGCATTGGTGACCGGAGCGAGTCGTTGATGGGTCGGCAGCCGCGGGTCCTGACCTGGGAAACGGTTTGAAGACATGGGCGCGGCTGGCGGGCCCGCCCTACCGAAACCTTAGCGTCGCCGTCCCGGCGGGACCGTCATACACCAGCTCCACCGGCCGCAATCCCTTGGTCTTCCCTTTGTAGGGAAAATACAAATACCCCGCCACCGGACCCGACGCCGGCCCTTCCGGCAGCCCGCACTCGACCACCACTTCGTTGCCCCGCACCGGTGGCGGCGGCTCGATTCCCTGGTCGGGTTCGGGCGCACGCGGCGGGGCCGGCAGACGGGATCGGCCCGTCGGGTCGCCCGGGAACCGTTCTGTGGCCGGCGGACGGCCTAGGATCACTCCTTGATCGCCCGCACCGCCGGCGACCTCCACGTTCCGCTGCTGCGTCCAGTCCGGATACTGCATCGACGCCGCTACGAATTGCGGACCTACTGCCGGCAGCAGCTCGCGTTTCTTCTTCTCCCCCACCTGCAGGCGGAAGTGGCTGAGCGCTACCTCCACCTGCCGGCCGCGGGCCGGGAACACCGCCACCTCCACCACCAGGTAATCGTTGAGGAAAAATGTCCGGCTTGCTCCGGAAACGCTGCGCACCAGGTACTCCACGCCGAGCGAGACCTCTTTCAGCGCGGCCTGCATCGGATATTCCTCGGGTCCCTTCCGCGGCTCCACGCGTTGGGCCGCCGCCGCCCCACAAGCCAGGAGCAGCAGCGACGTGGCTCTTCTCGCCGCCATGCTTTAATTATAGGCGTTCCCGCGCTACAATGGAACTTCCCACCAGGATCGGGCGGACATGATCGGGCAGACCATCTCGCATTACCGGATTCTCGACAAGCTGGGCGAGGGCGGGATGGGAGTGGTGTACAAGGCGGAAGACCTTCGGCTGAAGCGCACCGTGGCCCTCAAGTTTCTCGTCCCCCAGGCCGTGGGCGACGCCGACGAAAAGGCCCGCCTGGTGAACGAGGCCCAGGCCGCCGCTTCGCTGGATCATCCTAATATCTGCACCGTCTACGAAATCGACGACGTGGACGGCCAAACCTTCATCGCCATGGCCTACGTCGAGGGCCATACCGTAAAGGACCGCGTTCGCGGCGGAACGCTGACCCTGAACGACTCGCTCGAGCTGGCCGTCCAGGTCGGCAAAGCGCTCCACGAGGCGCACCTGAAGGGCGTGATCCACCGTGACATCAAGAGCGCCAACATCATGGTGACCGAGAAGGGTCAGGCTAAGATCATGGACTTCGGCCTCGCCCAGCTCTCCGGCCAGACCAAGATCACCAAGACCGGCACCACCGTGGGCACGCCCGCCTACATGTCCCCGGAGCAGGCCCGCGGCGACACCATCGACCCGCGCGCCGACATCTGGTCGCTGGCCATCGTGCTGTTCGAGATGGTCACCGGGAAGCTGCCCTTCAAGCGTGGCTCCGAGCTGGCCGTGCTCTATGCCATCCTCAACGAGCAGCCGCCCCTGCTCTCCAGCCTGACCACGGGAATTCCCGCTTCCCTCGACCGGATCGTCCAGAAGGCTCTGCGCAAGTCTCCCACCGAGCGCTACTACACCGCCGCCGAAATGGCCGCCGACCTGGAGCAAGTGCGCCAGGAGTTCGAGGCCGGCACTCCTACCACCCAGTCGCGGGACGCCTCGCCGATGCTGGGTCCGGCCATCGCCGTCCTGCCCTTCACCGACATGAGCCCGGAAAAGGATCAGGATTACTTCTGCGAGGGCATGGCCGAGGAGGTCATCAACGCCCTGGCCCAGGTGGAGGGCCTCCGGGTGGTCTCGCGCTCCTCCTCCTTTCAGTTCAAGGGCAAGAGCCAGGACATCCGCGAGGTCGGCGAGAAGCTCCGGGTGGGGGTGGTCCTGGAGGGCAGCGTCCGGCGGGCGGGCAGCCGCCTGCGCATCACCACCCAACTGGTCAGCGTCGCCGACGGCTTCCAGGTGTGGTCCGAGCGTTTCGACCGCGAAATGAAGGACGTCTTCGACATCCAGGACGAGATTTCGCTGGCCATCGTCAGCGCCCTGAAGATCAAGCTGGTGGGCGACCAGCCCCAGCCGCTCATCAAGCGCTACACCGACAATCTCGAAGCCTATCATCTCTACCTCAAGGGCCGCTACTACTGGAACCAACGAGTCGCCGGCTCCATCCGCCGGGCCATGGAGTTCTTCCAGCAAGCCCTGGCCCAGGACCCCGACTACGCCCCGGCCTGGGCCGGTATCGCCGACTGCTTCATTGTGCCGGGCTACTACCACGCCGCCGCCCCCGCGGAGGTGTACCCCAAGGGCAGGGAGGCGGCCCAGCGGGCCCTGGAGCTAGACCCCCTGGTGGCCGAGGCCCATGCTTCCCTGGGCGCCCTCTCAGCTCTGTATGAGTACGACTGGACCAAGTCGGAGAGCCATTTCCGCCGTTCGCAGGAGCTGAACCCTAGCTACGCCAACGCCCCCATGTGGAACGCCCTGTTCGCGCTGTCGCCGGTCCGGCGCCTGGACGAGGCTCTGCAGCAGGCCCGCCACAGCCGGGACCTGGACCCGCTCAGCCCGGCCCCCAGCTCCTCGGTAGGTATCGTGGCGTACTTCCAGCGCAATTACGACCGCGCCATTCGCGAGCTGATCCAGACCCTGGAACTCGACGGCAACTTCGGCATGGCTTTCTACTGGCTGGGCAAGGTATTCGAGATGACTGGGCTGCACGATCGCGCGGTCGAAAACTTCGTGAAGGCCCGCGAGGCCCTCAACAACAACCCCGGCGTCATCGGCGCGCTGGGCCACTGCCTGGCGCGCGCCGGCCGCCACCAGGAGGCCCGCGCCGCGCTCGAGGCGATCCAGCAGGCGGCCCTCGAACGCCACGTCCCGGCCACCGCCCAAGCGTTTGTTTACCTGGGCCTGGGCGAAACGGACGCGGCGTTCCACTGGCTGGAGAAGGCCTGCGAGGATTATTCGGCCACGGTCATCTGGCTCAAGACCGATCCCCTGTTCGACCCCCTCCACTCCGACCCCCGCTTCGCCGGGCTGCTCCGGAAGCTGCGCCTGTAGGATCCAAACACAGGACAACTCTCAGGGATGCGTGACAATTGGGTTGACAATATAAGAGATACCGGCGTTCTAATAGGGTGAATGCGGGCGCGCTGGCGTGGGCTGAGTCGGAGGCCCTTGGAGTGAGGTATCTATGAGTTTTCTGCCATCCGTGATACGGGCTGAGTACCGGGGTGGTCATCGCATTCACATGACGTTCAACGACAATTCCGAGAAGACGATTGATTTTCGTCAGTGGCTGGACGGCCCTGTGTTCGAGCCCCTAAAGAACCCGAGCTACTTTCGACGCTTCTTTCTCGACGGTGGCACGGTCGCGTGGCCGAACGGCGCCGACATCGCTCCCGAGACCCTTTACGAGTACCAGCTTTCGGGCGACCGGCCTAACACGGCGTTGCACCGGACGCGCCAAAAGGCAGCGCGCCGGTGAACGCCCAGTCGTCAGGCCGCCGGCGGGGCATTCTGGCTCGGTTGCCGGTTTGACAGGCACTGCGCCAGCGACGTACAGTTGAGAATGCGGTTCGTCGAGACGCCGATCTTCACGAGGGTCATCACTCGGCTGCTCGACGATGAGGAGTACCGGAGCCTGCAGATTGCTCTGATGTTGCGACCCGAGCAGGGCCCGGTCATTCGCGGCGCCGGTGGTCTTCGCAAAGTGCGGTGGGCAAGGCTCGGCGCGGGCAAGCGCGGCGGCTTGCGGGTGATCTACTACTGGGCGCCTGCGAAAGCGCTTTCTATATGATGTACGTGTACTCGAAGAACGAGCAAGGCGACCTGACGCCGGGGCAGGCGCACACGCTCGGGCAACTGGTGCGGGAGGAATTCAAGTGAAAGATGCAGCGTTTCGGGAACTCGTTGCGAGTGTGCAGCAGGCTGGACGCATTCGGCGGGGCCGGATGAAGGCGGCGCGGACCACGGTGTTCCGTCCCACGGAGGTCAAGGTGGTACGAGGGAAACTCGGCGCCTCGCAAAGCGAATTTGCCCTGATGATCGGTGTCAGTGTGGGCACGTTGCGCAACTGGGAGCAAGGGCGTCGCACGCCCGACGGTCCGGCCCTGGCGCTTTTACGGGTTGCCGCAAAGGATCCAGGGGCGGTAGCCGCTGCCCTCCATGGCAGGCGGGGCGCGGCCTAACGAGCCAGGGAACTCCCGAAGGGAGTGATTGCAGGCAAGGAACAAGGGCGGCAAGTCATTTGTTTTCCAATGGCAGTGGCTTTAGTTCCTTATAGGAGGCGTTGCACCGGACGCGCCAGAAGGCGGCGCGCCGGTGAACGCCAAGCCGTTAGACCTCTGGAGACAAGCGATGTCACAGATACTGCAGAACCACTACGTTCTCGCGGTCCACGATGTGCGCCGGTCCGCCGATTTCTACGTACAGATGCTCGGCTTCCGTATCGTCGCTGAGCCTGCTGGCTGGATCTTCGTGGCTAAGGATGGCTGCATGATCATGCTCGGCGAGTGCCCGGACGATAAGCACCCGAGCGAGCTGGGCTGCCACAGCTACTTTGCTTATCTCCGGGTTGCGGACGCCGACAGCTACTACCACGATCTCAAAGCGAAAGGCGCCGATGTGCTCTCAGCAATTGAGGACAAGCCTTGGAAGATGCGCGAGTTTGGGCTGCGAACAGCAGACGGCCACCGGATCACCATCGGCCATTCATTGTCTGCGTAGCGGACTCGACCACGTGGACCGCACCCGGGCGGCGATGGCCGACCTCGGCCGCCGGCTCGCCGAGGGAAATCTGCGCTGCCCCGGCGCCCTCGAGCCGGGCAACTGATGCCCCAGGTTTCTTCGGTATAATCCACAAGGAGGTTCCACATCATGTCCCGTTTCTCGTTCCTGCTCTCGGCCGCGCTGCTGGGACTAGGCCTGACCGCAACCCCCGCCGCTGCGCAAGCCCTGGGGGATTCGAAGGTGATCGCCCCAGTTCCTCTCCCCGGCCTTCCGGAGGGCATCGCCACCCGCGGCAACCGCTTCTATGTTTCCGGTCCCGCCGCCTTCGGGCAGGCCCTCGGGTCGGCGTTCGTCCGTGCCTACGACATCCGTACGGGCGCCCTCGAAACCACTTATCCGATTACCATTACCAACCCATTCGCGGAGATGAGCGGCGCTTCGTGCGCCGCCTTCGGCCCGGACGGCAAGCTCTACGTCATCGAGCCGTTCATCGGTGTGATTCGCATGAACCTCGACCCTGGCAACACGCAGTCGGTCTACTCGGCGTTTACGCCGACCGGGCCGTCCCTGCTCAACGACCTCGCCTTCGACGGCGCCGGCAACCTCTATGTCACCGATATGTCACCGACTCGTTCGCCGCGGCCATTTACAAGGTCCCCGCGGGTGGTGGCGCGCCCGCAGTGTGGTTCACCGACCCGGCTCTCGCCGGTAACCCGCTCATTCCCTTCGGCGTGAACGGCATACGCATCGACAAGAACAACACGCACGTCTACGTCTCGGTGACCGTCGACGCCACCTTCCGCGGCGTGATCTACCGGCTGCCTCTGGTGGCCAGCCCGGCGGCCACAGACTTGGAACTATTCGCGTCACTTGGGTTGTTCACCGGACCGGACGGCATCGCCTTCGGCAAGTCCGGCAAGCTGTACGTGGCCGAGGCGCTGACGAGCACCATCAAAGTCCTCAACCCTGACGGCACGGTGCAGGCGGTCTACGCCGGACCGGCGCAGAATCCCCCAGGGTCCCCGGTGCCCTGGGCCAATCCTGCCAACATCGCTTTTAACGACCAGAACGGGGCGCTTCTGGTGACCAACCACGCCAGCCTCGTGGCTTTTGACCCGGCCCTGTTCGTGGTGTTTGACGTCTTCGTCAACGACAAGGGCTCGCCGCTGCCCTAGTCGGGACGCCTGCCGCTAGTTCCGACGGCCAACCGGGCCCCCGGATTCTTGTTGCTGCGGCGCCATCTGGCGACGATAAATTTCGAGTCGAACCCTTGCCGTCCGGCACAATGTAGCGTTCGTCCGGGAAGAGTTAAGATAGCGGAGTGGGACCTGTAGGATGCATATAGTTTGGAGGCCCAACTCTGCGGTCGTGGTATCGCTGTCGCTTCTAATGGTCTCCGGCCTGTCCGGGCAACCGGCGGCCGACCAGCTGTTTGAGCAGGCCGTCCAACTGCAGCAGGCCGGCAGGTGGGCGGAAGCGGAGAAGGCCTATCGCGCGCACACCAAGCGCTTCGGACCTCAGCCGGAGACCCTGGCCAACCTGGGCGCGGTACTGGTGCGGCAGGAACGCTTTCCGGAAGCGATCGGCGCCTATGCGCAGGCGCTGCAGCTTGCTCCCGGAGTTCTCCCGATCCGGATCAATCTCGGCCTGGCGTATTTCAAGTCGGGCCAACTGGCTCCGGCGGTCGAGCAGTTTACCGCGGTCCTCGAGAAACAGGCCGGCCATGCCCAGGCCCGGCAACTTCGCGCCATGTGTCTGCTGGAACTGGAGCGGTACGAGGAGGCGGCGCGAGACTACGCGGCGCTCCTGCCTTCCTCAGACGTCAACGTGCGCCTGGGCCTCGCCTCGGCGTACCTGCGCCTGGATCGGGCGGCGGAAGCGCAAAGCATAATGACGCCGCTGTTCGAAAGCGATACCGCCGAGGTGAAGCTGCTGCTGGGCCAGGTCCTCATCGAGAACGGTCAACTGGACGAGGCCAAGAAGGCGCTGGAGCGCGCGGCGGAGTTGAACCCGCATCTGCCCACGGTGCACCTGAATCTCGGCGCGGCATATTGGCGGCAGCAGGATACGGAGGCGGCGCTGGCCCAGTGGCGCCAGGAGCTGAGGCGGCACCCGGAGAGTTTTCAGGCCAACTATACGCTGGGCGCCGCGCTGGCGGTTTCGTTGCCGGCGGACCCGGAAGAACCTTCGCGGCTGCTGCGTAAGGCCGTAGCGCTGCAGCCGGGCAGCGCGATGGCCCTGTACCAGTTGGCTAAACTCTTATGGCGGCAGTCTAAGGGGCAGGAGGCGATATCCTTACTCGAACGATCTATCCGGGCGGACCCGAACTATCGCGAGTCGCACTATCTGCTGGGGTCGATCTATCAGGGTCTCGGCCGCAAAGAGGAGGCGGCGAGAGAGTTCGCCGCCGTGAAGCGCCTCTCGCAGGAAGCGATGCGTCGCAGCCAGGACCTCTTCGAATCGGCGCGCTGATGGCCGGTCTGCTGGCCGCGGGTCTGGGGTCCGCGGCGGAATTCACCGGCGCGGCCGCCTGCGGCCGGTGCCATGCGAAGCAGTACCAAACGCAGAGCACGTCCCATCATGCCCGCGCGCTGCGTCCGATCCAGGACACACCTCTTGCTGATGTACTGACGCGGGAGCCGTTGCGCGAGCGCAGCGGCGTGGTTTTTCAATACCGCCGGGTCCCCGGAGGCGTGGAAGTGTCCGCCACCAAGGGCGCGGCCGGCGCGCGGATGCTGCTGGAGTGGTGCTTCGGAGCTGGATCGCAGGGTTACACACCGGTCGGGCGGGTGGGCGGCGAATATGTCGAGCACCGAGTTTCGTGGTATCGGGAGACGGGCCGCTTGGGACTGACGGCAGGTCACCCGGAGACCGCTCCGTGGGATCTCGAGTCCGCCCTGGGGATCCCGCAGCCGCCGCCGACGATCTCACGGTGCTTTAGTTGCCATGCCACGGGCGTCGAGGCCGGGCCGGACCTGACCCGCATGCGCCCGGGCGTTACCTGCGAACGCTGCCATGGGCCGGGCGGGGATCACGTGGCGCGCCCAGCGGCGGCCAACACCATTCTCAACCCCCACCGGCTCCCTCTCCGCGCGCAGGTAGAGGTGTGTTCGCAATGCCATCGCTCGCCCCACCCGCAGTTCCCCTCCGCCATGCCGGAGCTCGACGACCCGGTCTCCATCCGCTTCGCTCCGGTGGGGTTTCAGGCGAGCGCCTGCTTTCGCCAGTCCAAGACGTTCTCGTGCGTGACCTGCCATGACCCCCATCAAAACCCGCGGCCGGCGGCGGACCCGTTCTATACCGCCGTGTGCCTCCAGTGCCACGCCGGGGCGCCCCGAGCGGCGTTAGCGTGCCCGCGGGCGCGAAAGGCAAACTGCGTCCCCTGTCATATGAAAACAGCGTCGCCGCTGCCGCACCTGAAGTTCACCGATCACCGCATCCGCATCTATGTCGAATAGCAGCTGGGGAGTCACCGCAGAGTGCGCAGAGGAACCGTTCGGTTTCCTCTGCGGCCCCGGCGTCCTCTGCGGTTATCCTGCCTTAGAACCGGAACCGGGCCGCGAGCTGAATAATCCGCGGATCGCGGGCGGCGGTGATGGCGCCGAACCCGAACCGGTTGGTCGCGCTCGGCAGATTGGAAATCTGGCCCTGCGCGTTGAAGTTGACGGTGCGGTTGAAATCGCTGAACTGCGTGTGGTTCCAGGTGTTGAACATCTCGCACCGTAACTGCAGGACCCGCTGCTCGGACCCGAACGGGATGTTCTTGAACACCGAGACATCCCAGTTGTTGACGCCGGGCTTCCGGATCGGATTCTGGCCGGACTCCAGGCCCTGGCTCCGGCCAATGGCGGCGGGCCCCACCTTCGAGGGATCGATCCAGGCATAGATGTCCTTCTTGCCGTTCGGATTGCCGCTGAAGGAAGGCCGTGGCCCGACGCTCTCCGACCCCGTGTAGATGCGGTTCCGCTCGCCGCCCGAGACGGCGGTGCCGTTGGGCCGGGGCAAGTCGCCGATGTTGATGAAGTCGGGCTCCCCGGAGAAGAAGCTGGTGATACCGGAGATCTCCCAGCCGTTGAACACAGCGCGGCCTGCCGGGTTGTTCATGAAACCCCGAGCGCCCTTGGGCAGGTTCCAGGTGTAGTTGAAGACGAAGGTGTGGGGAACGTCGTAAAACAGCGGCCCGTAGTTCGCCGATCGGTAGTTGGTAGGGTGGAGGTTGTCGGTGCGGGACCCGGCGGTGCCCAGCGCTTTCGACCAGGTGTAATTGGCGCCGAAGGCGACGCTGTTGGAGAACCGCCGGCTAACCGACATCTGCAAGGCGTGGTAGTTGGACATCGCGCCGAACTGGCTCATGTTGATGTCGCCATAACCCGGGTAGAGCCGGTAGAAGTTCAGGCTGTTGGTCCTGGTGCCGTCCAGGGCGGGATTGACCACGGTCGGATCCTGGTTCTGCGGCAGCCAGGCGCTGCCGAAGGGGGCCGTATTCAGGTTGTACCGGGCGAGGTTATGCAGCGAGCGCATTCCGACATAGGCGACATCGAGCAGGACGCGCGCCGGCAGCTCCCGCTGCACGGAAAGGTTCCAGTTGTAGGTGGTCGGCACCTCGCCCTTCTGGTCGAAACCACGCACGGTGGCCGGGGCAAACACCCCCCGTGAGCTGCCGAGCGTGGTCAGGTTCCCGAAGTAGAAGGTCGGCCGGATCGTCGCCGGTGGATTGGTGATCTGGTCGAAGACGTCGTTGCCCTGGAAGCGGTCGTAGTACACCCCGCTGCCGGCCCGAATCACCGTCTTCGCGTTGAACTGATAGGCGATGCCGATCCGGGGCGCGTAGTGGATGCCCCGGTCGTCGATCAGGCCGATCGGGTAACCGTTCTGTCCGGCCAGCCCCATGCCGTTCGCGTAGAGTCCGTTCACGAAACCCCGCCCGGTCTGGACCAGCGTTCCAATCAGGTTCCCCGCCCCGTATTCTCCGGTGACCGGGTTGAGGGACCCCACCGCTCCGGTCGTCGGATTGATGGCCCGCTGCATCAGCACCGCCCGCGCCGCCGGGTCGTAGAGCGACGGGTTGAACGACGCGGTCTGCTTGGCCTGGTCGAACTGCGGCTGAATCCAATAGAAACGCAGCCCCAGGTCGAGCGTCAGCTTAGGCG
>JBGOUV010000491.1:0-4303 GCA_041477815.1 Terriglobia bacterium
CAGGACCCGGTGCCAACGCCACCTCCGCGGTGCCGTTCTCCCATTTGATGTTCTTGATCTGCCCCTTCACGGAAATGACTTTGCTTTGCAGTGGGTCGCTGTTTTTGGTGTCCTTATCTCGCGATGCGTAATACTGGCACAGTTCAGTTGCAGTCAATGCGTTCGCTTTCCACTCCTCCACCCGGCGACGGAACTCCTTTCGTTCGGCTTCAATGGCCTCCCTCGGGCGCTCAGGAGCAACACAGGACACTGAGGTCAGCAATACGATGAAGACGAGACGTTGAAGAGTCGCGAGGGGCCTGAAGGCGCCATTCGCCGTGCATCTTGCGCTCATCGTCGCCATAAGGACATAGGATAGCCCATCCCGTTCTCTGCTGGGGCCTGCTGCTGGCGGTCTAACACGGATGGGCGCTGACCCCGCGGCGGCAACCTGCATGGAAGCGAGCCCCGATGACAGCCGCCGACGGGTCCAGCGCCTTGTTATGCCGCGTCCTCATATTGCGACGTTCGCCCAAGTGTCTCTAGCGCCAGACCATGCCCTTGCTCGACCGCCGCAGCCAATTCATTCACTTTGTGCTTCAGCAGGAGCCGCAGGGTGTGATCACCTGAACCCGGTGGGAACAAGCAAGACGCAGTGAAGAGAGTACCCCCTGTAGAGTCCGCAACGGGCGTTCGGACCGTGGCTACCACCCATTCGCGGAGATCAGGATCGGCATCGGGCTGATCAGTAAGTGACACACCATGTTGAACGTGCGGCCGCGCACTCAGCGGATGATGCTCGGTCCGAAGGTCCACGACACGGGCCCTGATCGGCGGGTGAAGAAGAAACAACCAGCCCCAAGACTCTCCGGACTTGCAGATCTTCAAGAAGCCCTCTGCGTTTGCTGAGACTTCATGCTCGGCGAACCAATATGCAACAAAGAGATTGTCTACCGCGTCCAGCCAAGTGGTACGGAAACCGTAGTGCTGGAGCAGCGCCGCAGTGTTGGCGGCTTGAAAGCGGCGGACCTTGATCTGCTCGCGGACCTTCGCTACAAACTCGGTTTCAGCGGACCGGAGACAGGCAGTATCCGCCGGAGCTCTTCGAAACACGCTCGGAAACATCGCATTGTGATGCGACGCCTGGCCTCGTACAAACACGCGGCCAGGATAAGCGTCTCGTTTCGCCTCGCCTACGACCCTTGCCACACCACTTGGACTGCCTACGTTGAGATGAGGCCACGGCCCGTCAACGTATTCCACTCCGAATCTCTTGGCGAAACCGCCGCGTCGGGCCAGTCGCTCCATCAAGGCTGTGTTCATAGCAGTCAAAGGCGGTCAGGGCCTGATTCTGACAGCTCGCGGGGGTGCTTGCCGCTGTGAAACCGGATAAAGCGGCTACTCCAGTGCACGTAGGCTTCTTCGGTGCGGCGGCGCCATGTGGTCGTAAAGCCCTCGGCGCCGGCTGGCCTGGGAACAGGCCCAGCGGTCGCGACGGCGACGTCCGGGCTGATTACAACACCGGTGGACAAGGTTGTCAACCGTTCTTGTAGTTCTTTGGAGTAGCGATCCGCTTGCCGGTTCGACGCACCCCTCGTCCGCTGCGGCGGCGTCGAAAGCGCGCCTTTCGACTTCACTCCGCCGTAACCGGCTGCGACGCCGTTTGCTGGTACCGATTCACCGCCGCCAGGTACGCGGCGGCCAGGGCGGCGTAGGGCTCCGGGCCAACGCCCGAGCCCGAGAAATCCAGACCTTCGATCCGGGCCTTCAGTTCCACCTGAGGATGGATCTGGCCGTCGGTGCGGTTCACCCGGTAGCTTTCGATGACGCCCTGGGCGCCGGTGATCTGGCCGATGGCTTCGGCGAGGGCGCTGACGGGGTCGGAGTGGGCGGACGAGCGGGTTTCCGAGCGGCCATTGGCTTCGACCGTGATCTGCACGCCCGTGCCGTTCACCGCGATGGATTCCAGGGTCCAGGCCGTCCCCTGCTGGCCCAGCTCGCGGTGGACCAGGCCCAGGATGTCTTCATCCATGACGCCTTTCTTGGTGTCGGACAAGGCGGTGAAGGCTTGGTAGACCTTCTCGAGCTCGGCGCGGCCGAGCGGGTAGCCGAGGTCCTTGCAGCGATCGGCCAGGGCATGGCGGCCGCTGTGCTTGCCCAGCACCAGCCGGCCCTCGGGCACTCCCACGGTCTCGGGCCGGATGATCTCGTAGGTCGACCGCTCCTTCAGGTAGCCGTCCTGGTGGATGCCGGCCTCGTGGGCGAAGGCGTTGCGGCCGACAATGGCTTTGTTTGGTTGTACGCCGAAGGTGATGATGGAGCTGAGCATCTGGCTGGTGGGGTAGAGCAGCTCGGTGCGGATGCCGGTCTCGAACGGCGCCTGGTCCGGGCGGGTCTTCATGATCATGACCACTTCTTCGAGCGAACAGTTGCCGGCGCGCTCGCCGATGCCGTTGATGGTGCACTCGATCTGGCGGGCGCCGGCCTTGACCGCGGCGATGGCGTTGGCCGTGGCCAGACCCAAGTCGTCGTGGGTGTGGACGCTGACAATGGCCCGGTCGCCGATCTCGCCGACCAGGCGGCGGATGATGGCGGCGTACTCGTCGGGGACGGTGTAGCCGACCGTGTCGGGGATGTTCACGGTGCGGGCGCCGGCCTCGATGACCGCCTTCGAAATGAGGCAGAGGAACTCGGGGCTGGTGCGGGTCGCGTCTTCGGCGGAGAACTCCACGTCATCTACGTAGCGGCGGGCCTGCTCCACTGCCTTAACCGCATCTTCCAGAACCTGATCCTGGGTCTTCTTCAACTTGTACTGGAGGTGGATGTCGCTGGTGGCGATGAAACAGTGGAGGCGGGGGCGTTTGGCCGCCTCGAGGGCTTTGAGTGCGCGCTCTACGTCGAGCGGTACGGCGCGGGCCAGTGCCGCCACCTGTACCCAGGGGTATTCGCGGCTTACGGCCTGGACGGCCTCGAAGTCACCCTCCGAGGCGATCGGGAAGCCGGCTTCCAGGATGTCGACGCCCAGCTCCACAAGCTGCCGGGCCAGGCGCAGCTTCTCCGGGGTGTTCATGCTGCAGCCAGGGGACTGCTCCCCGTCGCGCAAGGTCGTGTCGAAGATGTAGACTCGGTCGGGCATGTTGACCAGCTTAGCCGAACCCTTTGGATAAAGCAAATTTATAGTTTTCATCAGTCCAATGAGATATTCTTATGTTATAAGTTTAAGTTATGGAGCTCTCGCAGATCGATACATTTCTTGCCGTGGCGACAGAAGGCAGCTTCTCGCGGGCCGGAAAACGGCTGCTTCGAACCCAGCCGGCCGTCTCGCTGGCCCTGAAGCGGTTAGAGGGCGAGTTGGGGGAGCGGCTGATCGACCGGTCGTCGAAGGAGCTGATCCTGACCGACGCCGGCCGGGTGGTGCTCGACTACGCCCGTCGCTTCTACAACCTCCGGCGGGAGCTGTACAACGCGCTATCGGAGCTGCGGGACAAGCAGGCCGGCAAGCTCACCATCGGCGCCAACGAGTCGACGGCGCTCTACCTGATCACCCATATCGAGAAGTTCCGGCGGCTATATCCTAAGGTAAAGGTGGAGATCCGGCGGAGCCTGTCGAGCCAGATCCCGGACGAGCTGCGGGCGGGGACGCTCGACCTGGGGGCGATCAGTTACGATCCGGGGGCGGCGGACTTGGTGTCGACCGTGATCTACCACGACGCGCTGGCATTCGTGGTATCGCCCGAGCACCGGTTGGCCACGCGGCGCGAGGTGGGGATCGAGGAGCTGGGGATGGAGATGTTCATCGCCCACAACGTCGTGTCGCCGTTCCGCCAGAAGGTGCTCGAAACCTTCGAGCGGCACGGGGTCCCGCTGCACATGGATATCGAGATGCCTACCGTTGAGACTATCAAGAAGCTGGTGGGTCTGAACCTGGGGGTGGCGTTCCTGCCGCGGATGTGCGTGGAGCCGGAGGTGCAGGCGGGGTTGCTGGTGGAGGTGGCGGTGACGGAGATCCACGTCGAACGGCAGATCCGGCTGGTGCAACCGGGGCGGCGTCCGCTATCGTACGCGGGGCAGGCCTTTCTCGGGGTGGTGCAGGGGTAGGCCGGGGCAGAGGGCCACCAAACCCCAGAGCGTGAAACCGCCGGATGAGCTCGCGCCTGGAGATGCCGCCATGCATTTGACTCAAGACGGCCGGAGCACCAGGCATGGAAATGCCGGGGGCGGTGAGATCCTGCGCGGTAGTTTATTGAAACCGTAATGCCGAAGAATCTGCTGATCTCAGGCATGATAGCCGGACCCAACCCCTATCGCATCACCGCCAGATACA
>JBGOUV010000325.1:0-7926 GCA_041477815.1 Terriglobia bacterium
CGATGCACGGCACGCTGCGCTTCAATCTGGTAAGGTTTCTTCATAGCGACTCTCCTTTTCTTGGCAAAGAAAAACTGCTCTGAGCCTACCAAGGCTCCGAGCTGGAGAGTCGCTACTTTCTACGAGCTACCGGGCAATCTCAACCCCGGACACCGGCGGGAAGTCTACCGCCGTTGACCAAGCTGTCTAACGACTTGGGCATCACCCGCCGCCCGGTTTGTGGGCGGGCGGGTGCATGCCTTCGTTAGGCACCCCTCCAGTAAGCGTAGATCTTGATCATGGCGCCCAACAGAAAGGTCACAAACCCCAAAATCCCCACAATGCCAGAAGCGGTGTGTTTCTCTATGAATGAGAGCATTGCGATGGCACCATCCAACAGGACCACGACCAAGGTGTAGACGCTAGTACCTCCGACGCTGGAAAGAACCAGGAGGACGAAAACGGCTGGAACCGCCACCACGATGTCGCACCAAATCGGGCCTGGAACGACCGAAGAGAACACTCGCCAGACATCGCTCACTGAGTTGCCGGTGAGTCGCAGGACTGCGTAGAACAACGACAGGCCGAGAGCGATGAAGAATACGAACAGGGATTTGATCCAAACCTCCGCGGCCCTTGTTTCCGAGGTCTCCTTGTCAACAAACTGGATGATGGGGTTGACCTTTAAGGCGGCTACCTTGAGGATTCGGTCTCTCACGAACCGAAGGTTGGGAAGCTTGATTGCCTCGACCGCGAGAAGAAAGGTGCCGGCCACCTCGATCGCCGTGCCTGTGATCATGAGTCCTCGATGATCCATGGCTGCTATCCGCCCTCCCTCGGTACATACGAGTGCCTAACTCATGTTTCGCTAGACCAGCGTAAGAACCCTCCCGGACAGTCTAAGACGAAACTGCCCCGGAGGCGTAGTAGTGATCGCAACTCCTTATTTTCTCGCGACTTCCACGTCATTCGACAAGCTCCTTCCGCACTCCGAGGCCGCTCGGTCGGTCAGTCTAACACCCCCGCTCGCCACCGACAGCGGCTTCCGCAGCCGGTCCAGAGGGCTGCGAACCCCCCCGGCTCAACGGGTGGTATTCGAGTTGCGGTCGGTCACGAACTTTGCCCACTTGTTCGACACAGTTGGATCTCTGGGAACGCCCTCGCCATTCCGGTAGAGAATGGCGACGTGGTTGGCCGCCAGGAGATGCCCGCCCTCGGCCGCCTTCACCCACCATTTCCCCGCTTCGGCGTAATTCTGCTGCACGCCCTTGCCGTTGGCATAGAGCATACCCACGGCCGCCTGGGCGGGGACGTAGCCCTGTTCCGCGGCCTGGAGTGTGTATTGGAACGCGGCCACGGGATCCTTCCGCAGGAGGGAGGCCCCGCCCTGGCAGAAAAGGTCCACCGGCTCCTTGGCTTCCTGGCCGGATTTCCCCGCGCCGCAGACTTCATAATCCTTGAAATCACCCGCTTCTTTGGCGGCCATCTCGTCGAGCCACTGCGGCCAGCCACCGGCGGGGGCCTTCCGCGGAGGAGTCCCATCGCCGGGTTGGTAGAGCGGCGCGAGGATGACCGAGGCCGTGGAGCGCACCGGCTCATCTTTGTCCCCGAGCAACGAAACCAACGCCTGAAACATGGGGGGGTCCTGACGGACGCCCTGCACTTGCAGCTTCACTGCCTGGCCCAGTGCGTCCACGGCGCGGAGCCGGTCGCTGGGGTCCGCGCCCAGGTCCGTAGCGAGCTGGATCAGGGCCTGCTGGGCGGCTGGAGACCGCCAGTTGGCGTTGATCCCTAAGGCGCGGATCGCGGCCTGACGCACTTTCGGCGAACGGTCGGCGACCCGTTTGGCCAGGGCCGCCACCGTAGCCTCGCCGAATAACCCGTGGCTGCACGTCTCGGCCGCGGCGGCGCGGAGGTTGGTATCCGGGGAGTCGAACAGTTTCTGCAGGACGGCCCCTGCCGGCGCCCCGCCCACCAGGGCCAGAGCCGGGAACAAGCCGCCGGCGCTCGCGGTGGGTGGCTGGAGGAGTTTCCACTCCTGGGGCGAGGGCGCCAGGTTCTTGTTTCGCAGCCGTGTGGCCCAGGCGATGGCGTCGTCATTACTCGGTGGGTAGTAGCTGCGGGCGCCCATGTCCTCGAACTCGCGGTAGATGACGTGGTACCCCTTGGCCTTCACGCGCGTGTAGGCGTCGCGAACCGTGGTGACGTGGTGAGCCAGGTCCCGCAGGCCCAGGTTCATGTAGATCTCCGGGGCGCGGTTCAGCGGATCGAGCGGCTCGGTCAGCTCGGAGGGCATCAGCCACCAGCCCCAACTGTAGGTGATGGCGGCGGTCACCAGGTGAGGATGGGTCACCGTGAACTCGGCGGAGATCTTCCCGCCCTCCCCCTTGCCGTACATGTAGATGCGGCGCGGATTGATTGGATACGTCTTCCGGGCCCAGGCGATCAGCTTCTCGATCGGCTCGTGGTCGGCCGGTCCGAACTTCCGGCCTTGGGGGGCTCCGGCGAGCAGCACGTAGCCATCACTGAGACCTTGTCGCCAGAGTGACTGGCGCACCGGGAACAGATCGGCGCCGGTGGGCGTGTCGTGCTCCGGGAAGCAGAGGAACAGGCCGGCCTGCCTGGCCGGATCCGTTGTGCCGGCGGGGGCGATGCCGGGCGGCACTTCGGCTACGTACCGGATGATGGTTTTGCCGGTGTCATCCTTGAGCTCGGTTTCTGCGGCGGCGCGGAGGAGGGGGGCGGCGGTAACGAGAAGACAGGTCAGCCAGGGGACCGAAAATGTTGGTCGCATATTGTGTCTAAATATACACCCGTTCTGGCGTACGGCGGGCGCTCCGCTCCCTCCTGCTGCCGGCGAGCGCGCCCGCCTCACCTTAACTTCATTGGGGCGCCAGCCAGGACGCTAGATCCTTTTCCGAGGCGCCGCCGGTTCGAATCTCCAGCGGATTGCCGGCGGCCTGGGCGGCCTCCCTGGCCCAATCGGCGGGGAACTGGACGGACGCATTATAGAGAAACCCCCGCCCGCGCGAATTCAACACCGCGGCCGCCCGGAAGTCCCCGGCTTTGCGCAGACCGGGGATAGAGAAATTGGCGATGTATTCCGAGTCGGTATCGGCGGGGAACTGCACCAGGTCCGCCGCCAGGTTCACCCCGCCGCCGGCCAGGGCGCGAGCGAAGTAGGACCAAACGCCGGCCATTTCCAGGCCCACCAGGTTCACCACGGGCGCCTTCGTGCGGGCCCGCAGGTATTCTAGAGCGGTCAGAATGTCCTGGACACGGTTGGCATCATCGGTCTTGTTGAAGATGGTGGACGGCGTTCGATTGTTGTCCCGTGGCGCTCGGGCGCTGCCGGTCTGGAAAGCATCCAGGCTCATGACCACTCCGCCGCGGCTCAAGATCGTCCGGACCAGCCCAGTGGCGCTCTCCGCCGAACGCGCTGCCCAGGCCATCCCCTCCGGGTGAACAACCAGGGTAGGAGGAGTCTGCGGATTTGGTTTCGGCGGCGCCAGCCACAGGGCGGGAACCCGGTCGCCTTTACCCGCCCGGCCGATCACGAGGGTCGCCGCCTGCTCCGCCAGCACCTCGCCGGGCGGCGGGCGGAACGCGAGCAGGGAGAAAGCCAGGCGCTCGGCGAAGGCCTCCCGGGCGGTGGCCAGCGTGGAGGCGTCGCGCGGACGGAGGCTCTCGGTGCTGCGCCAGGCGTCTCGGATCCAGTGGTCGGTCAACTGCTCCAGGTTGGCCACGGCGCTGGCCGGCCGCTCGCGGCCAAACATCGCCAGCAGGTCGCCCAGTTGTTCCACGCGGAAGCTCTTCTCGGGAACGGGGTCCCGCACGTCCAGCAGGCGGGCGTTGAAAAACTTGTAGACTGCCTCACGGCTCTCCTTGTTGTAGTTGTGGGGGGCGTTCACCTGGACGCTCTCCACGTTCTGCTCCGCGCCCAGCAGCCGGTAGATACTCCGGATAGCTGGAAACTCCTCGACCGGCGTGTTCTTCGTCCAGTCGCCGGAAGCGGAGACCAGCAGCAGGGGCCGCGGGGCCATGAGCGCTCCCACCACCATGTTGCTGAAGTCCGTGTGGCCGGCCCGCAGGTTCGGCGCGTTCTCGCAGACGCCTCCCTGCATGGTGGCCGAGATCATGTTGACGGGGGCAGCCGCCTTGATCCGTTGGTCCACCGCCATCAGGAGAAAGGTCTGCGTGCCGCCGCCGGAGGCCCCGGTGCAGGCGATCCGGTTCGGGTCTACATCCGGTAGAGAGGTAAGGAAGTCCACCGCCCGGAGGCTGTCCCAGAGCTGCATCCCCATGGGACCGAGGCTCCACAAGGCCTCGCGAGGCCCGCCCCAGTGATGGGGCACCTGGTTGGTGTCGTTATAGCCGATCATGTCATAGGTAAAGACCACAAACCCTTGCCGGGCCAGGTTGATGCACCGCCCCGGAACGGACACCCGCTCCGAGTTCTCCAGGCGCCCGTAGTCCCAGTGGCCATGCGGCGAGACGACCCCGGGGAAGGGCCCCCGGCGCCCGCGTGGCCGATACAGGTTTCCCCCCAGATAGAACCCCGGAAGCGTCTCCAGCAGGACCTTCTCGATAGAGTAGCCCTCGCGCTCCAGTTTGCCGAAGACCTGCGCCGGCCGCCCGGACTTCTCGGGCGGGGGCAGCAACCCGGCGCTGGCGAGGATCTGCTTGCGCAAGAACGCCGCATGTTCCTGCCAGGCCTCCCGGGTGGCGAACTCCGGCATCTTGAAGTGGGTTTGCGAGCTGAGAACGGTATGCCGGGCATCCTGCTCGGGAATCTGCGCCGCGCCGATGGCCACGCCGGCCAGGCCGAAGATTAGGATGAATCGCCTCATGACGTGGGATTCTAGCAAAGGAAATGAACTTTGGTAACCTGGAATGCCGCGTATGAACGGAAAAACGTGTGCCCTCGCCGTGGTGGCCCTGCACGGGATCGTTCTTGCCCAGCCCTTTACCGGCAAGGAAATCTTCCAGGCGGCCTGCATCGGCTGCCATGGCCCGGACGGCAAAGGAATGCCCCAAACGACGGTAGGGTTCACGCCGCCGTCCACGTTTCCCGATTTCACCGACTGCGGCGGCACGACCCGCGAGCCCAATGCCGACTGGAGGGCCATCATCCACCAGGGAGGACCGGTGCGGGGGTTCTCCGAGATCATGCCTTCCTTCACCGAGGCGCTGCTACCGGACGAGATCGAGAAAGTCATCCAGTACCTGCGCACCTTCTGCCTCGAGAGTTCCTGGCCGCGCGGCGAGCTGAATTTCCCCCGCGCCCTGATCACCGACAAAGCCTTCCCGGAAGATGAGTCGGTCATTACGACCACCATCGACGCTCACGGGTTCTCCAACGACCTCGTGTATGAAAAGCGCTTCGGAATCAGGAACCAGGTAGAGGCGGCGGTGCCGGTCCACTTCGCGCGCCAGGAGACCGGGACCTGGCTAGGGGGCGTGGGGGACATAACGCTCGGGTATAAGCGAGTACTAGGGAGCAGTCTGCAAACCGGTTCGATCTTCAGCTTCTCCGGCGAGGTCACTCTGCCCACTGGGAATCGGGCCAGGGGCCTGGGCTCCGGGGTCACCATCTTCGAGACCTTCGCTACTTACGGGCAGATGCTGCCGCAGGATAGCTTCCTCCAATTCCAGGGCGGAGTCGAGTTGCCGACGCACCTCGACGACGCGGCCCGGGCGGTGTTCTGGCGAACCGCGGTCGGCAAGAAATTCACCTCGGGAGGGGGCTCTGGCCGCCTGTGGTCGCCGATGGTCGAGCTGCTCGCCGACCGCAAGCTGGTGACCGGGGAGAAAGTCAACTGGGACGTCGTGCCCCAGATCCAGATAACCCTCAGCAAGAGGCAACACATACGGTTCAGCTTCGGCGTCCGGTTCCCGGTGAACCAGACCAGTGCCCGGTCCACGCAAGCGATGCTCTACCTGCTGTGGGACCGATTCGACGGGGGCCTTCGGGAGGGCTGGAGATAATGAGAGGCCGGGTGAGAAATGCCCTTGTGGGGCGGCCCCCCTGGGCCGCAGCCGGCCCCCTGGCCGGCTCACGGGAAAAGGCTGGCCAGGGGGCCAGCCGCGGCGGGGGGGCGCCGCCCCACATCGTGGCCAGCATTCGACAAATGGCAAAGTTTGCGCCACGTCACCTAGCAGCCCTGGTGTTGGCCGCGATACTCCCGGCGGCCTGGCCGCAATCGCGGGCGACGCCGCATTTTCAGACCTCCGACCGTTGCGTCGCCTGCCACAACGGGCTGACCACGCCCTCCGGCGACGACATGTCCATCGGTTTCGACTGGCGCCCCACCATGATGGCCAATTCCTCGCGCGACCCCTACTGGCAGGCGGGAGTGCGGCGCGAAATTACCGATCATCCCGAAGCGCGCGCGGCCATCGAGGAAGAGTGCTCCAAGTGCCACTTGCCGATGGCTCGGGGCGAGGTGTTCTCCCATCTCCCGTTCGACCCCGGAAAGCCCGGCGATCGCCTGGCCGCGGACGGCGTGTCTTGTTCGTTGTGCCACCAGATCGGCAAGGAGAAGCTGGGAACGCGGGAGAGCTTTGTCGGGGGATTCGTGATCGATCCGCCTGCTTCTGATGGGTATCGGGCCGAATACGGTCCCTACGAGGTGGACGCCGGCCATACCCGGATCATGCGATCGTCGTCGCGCGGCTTCCGCCCCACCGAGGGCAAGCACGTCCGGCAATCTGAGGTCTGCGCGACCTGTCACACGCTCTACACCAAGGCGCTGGGACCGGGCGGCAAGGTCCTCGGCGAGCTGCCGGAGCAGGTGCCCTATCAGGAGTGGCTGCACAGCGACTACCGGGAAAAGCAGAGCTGCCAGTCCTGCCACATGCCGGCGGTCCCGGGCGAGGTGCGTATCACCAACGTCCTGGGCAAGCCTCGGGAGGGAGTGTCGCGGCACGTATTTGTCGGCGGCAACTTCTTCCTGCTGAACCTGCTGAACCGCTATCGCAACGAGCTGAGCGTGGGAGCTTTGCCCCCGGAACTGGCGGCGGCGGCGGAGCGGACCGTAGCTCACCTGCAGTCGCAAACGGCCCGCCTCGCCGTCGACCGGATCGAAGTGCGCGCCGGCAAACTGGAGGCGGAGGTCTCGGTCCAGAACCTGGGCGGCCACAAGCTGCCGACGGCCTACCCGTCGCGCCGGGTCTGGCTGCACGTGGTGGTGCGGGACGGGAACCAGCGAACTGTGTTCGAGTCGGGCGCGCGGACCGCGGCCGGCGCCATCGAGGGCAATGACAACGACGCCGACGCCGCGCGCTTCGAGCCGCACTACACCGAGATCACCAGCGCCGGGCAGGTTCAGATCTATGAGTCCATCATGGCGGACCAGGCCGGCAAGGTGACCACCGGGCTGCTCTCAGCCGTGCGCTACCTGAAAGATAACCGGCTGCTGCCGCGCGGCTTCGACAAGCGCACGGCGGACCTGGATATCGCGGTGGTGGGTGGGGCGTCGGAGGACGAGGACTTCACCGGCGCGGGAGACCGCGTGCGATATGTCGTGGCGCTGGGCGACGCGACCGGTCCGTTTCAGATCGAGGTCGAGCTTTGGTTCCAACCGGTCTCCTATCGCTGGGCGGCGAATTTGCGGCCGTACGAAGCGGAGGAGACCCGCCGGTTCAGCAGGTATTACGAGTCGATGGCGTCCGCATCGGCAGTAATGCTGGTGCGCGCTCGCAGCGGCACCGAGCCGCGACCGTAAGTACCTACGTAGTCAGATTCGTGCTGAAACTGGCAGAATATCTTTCGCGATGCGCATTTGCACCAATGTTTACGGGCCTGCGGGGGCAATTCGGCAGTGCCCCCAACTTTTCCAAAATTGGTCCTGTTTGGTTCCGGCTACGCCGGGTTAGGTAGCGGGGAGCCGGAGCCCGAAGGCCCCGGCCCCCAACACCTAAGACCCAACACCCAACACCCAACAC
>JBGOUV010000476.1:0-4594 GCA_041477815.1 Terriglobia bacterium
CCCTACCTGTTCTTCGAGAGCACCCGCTGGCTGATGAACGCCCCCGCCGCGGTGCGGAGCACGGTGGCCGACCTGGACCTCACCTACTACCTGCCCTGCCTGGCCCGTGGCCGCACGGTAGCCTTCCTGGGCCTGGGCCGCGCGGCCAACCGCGACTACCTCACCGGCGAAGACCTGGAGCTCCTCCAGACCCTGGCCGGCTACCTGGGCATCGCCCTCGAGAACGCCCGCCTCTACCAGTCCCTCGAGCAGAAGGTAGGCGAATACGAGCGGCTCAAGGACTTCAGCGAGAACATTGTCGAGTCGATCCACGTCGGCATCCTGGCCGCGGACCTGGAAGACCGCGTAGAAAGCTGGAATACCCAGTTGGAGCTGATGTACGGCATTTCCCGCGACCAGGCCGTGGGCAAGCGCCTGGAGGAGCTCTTCCCCGAGGACCTGGTCAAGGAGTTCGTGCGCGTCCGCGAAGAAACCGGCATTTATAATATCTTCAAGTACCGGCTGCGCCCGGCGGCGCTCCCGCAGCCGCCCGCCGAGCCCCAGAGCGACCGCATCCTGAACCTGGCCATAGCGCCCCTGGTAGCCAAGAACTTCGACCGCATCGGCCGGCTCATCATCTTCGACGACGTCACCGACCGCGTCGAGCTGGAGCAACAGCTGGTCCAGGCCGAGAAGCTCAGCTCGCTGGGCCTGCTGGCGGCCGGCGTGGCCCACGAGGTCAATACGCCCCTCGCGGTCATCTCCACCTACGCCCAGATGCTGGCCAAGCAAGTCTCGCAGGACGAGCAAAAGGCCCGCCTCCTCGACAAAATCGCCTCCCAGACTTTCCGCGCCAGCGAGATCGTTAATTCCCTCCTGAACTTCTCCCGTACCTCCACCACCGAGTTCGCCCGCGTAAACCTGAACCAGGTGATCCAAGAGACCGAAGCCCTGCTGGACCACCAGTTCAAAAAGAACGGCATCCAGGTCGAGACCCACCTCGACGCCCGCCTCCCCGAGATCGAGGGCAACAGCGGCAAGCTGCAACAGGTCTTCCTCAACCTGTTCCTCAACGCCCGCGACGCTATGCCCAAAGGCGGCGTTCTCACCGTCCGAACCACCAGTTCCAACGGCCACCACACCCCCCCCGCCGTACACGTCGAGGTAAGCGACACCGGCGCCGGAATCGCCGCTGAGCATCTCAACAGGATCTACGATCCCTTCTTCACCACCAAAGGCCCTCAAAAAGGGACCGGCCTGGGCCTGGCCGTCACCTACGGCATCATCCGCGAGCACGCCGGAACCATCACCGTGGAGAGCCACCCCGGCCAAGGCGCCTCCTTCCGCCTGGACTTCCCGGTGCGGGTGGGTGGTGCGCGGCTGGCGGTGCGCAGTGGGCAGGCGGTGGGCAGTGAGGTTGCTAATACCTAATAGCTAACAGCTTCTTTAAAGGCAAGATCCTCGTCATCGACGACGAGGCCGAAATCCGGGAGAGCCTCCAAACCCTCCTGGAATTCGAGGGCTACGAGGTGGAGACCGCGCCCGACGCCACCACCGGCCTGGCGGCGCTCGAATCGAAAGCCTACGACCTGGTTCTGCTCGATCTGATGCTCCCCGACCGGCCGGGCCTGGAGGTGCTCGAGGAGATCCGCCGCCGTGACCTCGAAACCCCGGTAGCGGTCATCACCGCCTACGGCAGCGTGGACAACGCCGTCGCCGCCATCAAGCGGGGCGCCACCGATTTCGTCACCAAGCCCTGGAACAACGACAAGCTGCTCCTGGAGATCGAGAAGACCATCTCCCGGCGGCAGCTCGAGCGCGAGAACGTCCACCTGAAGCGCGCGCTGAAGCAGCGCTACACCTTCGCCAACATCGTCGGCAAGAGCGAACCGATGCTCAAGGTGCTGGAGCTGGTTGGACAGGTCGCCACCAGCCGCTCCACCGTCCTGCTGCACGGTGAGAGTGGCACCGGCAAGGAGCTGATCGCCAAGGCCATCCACGCCAACTCCCCGCGGGCCGAGCGCGCCTATGTCGCTGTCAACAGCGGCTCGCTGCCCACCGATCTGCTCGAATCCACGCTGTTCGGCCACCTCAAGGGCGCCTTCACCAGCGCCATCCAGAACAAGAAGGGTTACTTTGAAGTCGCCGATCGCGGCACCATCTTCCTGGACGAGATCTCCACCATCAGTCTCGAAACCCAGGCCAAGCTGCTGCGGGTGATCCAGGAGCGGGAGTTCGTCCCGCTGGGGGGTCTTGAGACCATCCGGGTCGACGTCCGCATCGTCGCCGCCACCAACGTCGACCTGCGCAAGCTGGTCGAGGAAGGCAAATTCCGCGAGGATCTCTACTACCGGCTGAACGTGATCCAGATCGACCTGCCGCCCCTGCGCGAGCGCCGCGAGGACATCCCGCTGCTGGTCGAGCACTTCTTCACCAAGTACTGCCGCGAAAACGAAAAGTTCCTCGACCCCGACGGCCACTCCCGCCTCCACTTCGCCCCCGAGGCCATGCGCATGCTCATGGACTACCACTGGCAGGGCAACGTCCGCGAGCTGGAGAACGTGGTCGAGCGGGCCGTAGTGCTGGCGACCGATACGGTGGTGCCGGTCGATCTGCTGCCCGACACCATCCTCACCGCCAGCGGCATCCCGATCAAGCGCCAGATGCCGGTGTTCGAGCGTCCCCCGGAGGCCTCTTTGTTCGACATCCTGGAGGACTTCGAGCGCCGGGTGATCCTGGAGCAACTCGAGAAGTACAACTGGAGCCAGACCGAAACGGCGGAAAGCTTCCGCATCCCGCTTTCCACCCTCAACCAGAAGATCAAGCGGCTGAACATCGATGTAAAGAAACGCCGGGAATTGGCGATTACTAAGACGTAGGATAGCAGTTGCCGTCCCACCACCGCCACCAGGATCGAACGCTTTAGCATTCCAGTTCTTAGCTGCGCTGGGCTCAAACGCGCAGCAGTCCCGGAGCGCAGCGCGCCCACCAGGCCTGAGCCTCCTGCTGCGTCCACTTCAGGTACCTCGTGGACCAGAGCCGTCGCCTGCAGAAAGCTTCCGCATCCCGCTCTCCACCCTCAACCAGAAGATCAAGCGGCTGAACATCGATGTAAAGAAAAGCCGGGAATTAGCCGTTAGTAAGCAGTGAGCCTGCTGTCTGAGTTAGAAGCGCATCGCCCGGAAATTCTGCGAAATCTGCGCGAGCCCAACCTGGACGGCCTGCGGGCCTTCGTCTGCCTGATCGACGACTGCGTGCTGGAGCTGAGCCGGGAGGCGGCCGGCGACGAAACCCTGGTGGCCTTTCTGCGGGCGGCTGTGTTGCAGGGGTCGTTTCCGGCGCTGGTCTGGTATCGGCGGGGAGACCTGGAGTCGACGGCGGACTGGATCCGGCGCGAGTGGCAGGCGCTGGCGGGCGGTCCGGAGGCGCCGTCCCAACCGCCCTGCATGGATCCCGATCCCCGCGAACTCGAGTTCCTCGCCGCCTACAACGTGGCGGTATCGGAGCTGCTGGCCACGCGCCTGCAGGACGCCCACGCCCGCCTCATCCTCCGGCGCCTGGGAGCCTACCTGGGTCTCAGTATGGACCATCTGGCCCGCATGTTCGAGGTAGCGGGCGACACGGTCCGGCTCTGGGAGCGCGGCCACGGCGAGGTGCCGGCCCCCCGGAGGGCCGAGCTCCTCCTGGCCGATAAGGCCCTCGACCGGCTGCTGGAGCTGTTCCGCCCCGAGCGGCTCCCCCAGGTGATCCGCCGCAAGGCCGACTTGTTCGAAAAGGAGCAGGCCCTCGACTGGATCCTGCGCGGCCGCATCGCCGATGTCGCCAGCCGCTACGACACAGCCCTCTCCTACCAAGGCTGACCTATGCCCCTCACCATAGACCACACCCACCGCCCCCTCTACCGCGTGGTCCGTCAAAGCTGTCCCGACCCCCTGGACATCTCGCACAGCCGCCGCCGGCACGGCGACTACCGCTGGAATACCCCGGAGTTTCCCGCCCTGTACTGCTGCCGCACCGAATGGGTGGCCCGGGCCGTCGCCCTGGACCACCTGCGCTTCGCCGGAGTCGACCTGAGCGACGTGCAGCCGGGCACGCGCCCCCAATTGGTCGAGATAGAGTGGAGCGGCAAAGTAATCGACGCCGCCTCCGCCGCCGGGGTCGCCTCGGCCGGCTACCCGCGCGACTATCCCGAAGGAGTCCGCAAGGAGCAAACCCGCCGGTCGGCGGTGGAGTGGCACTCGATCGGAGCGGAGGGCGTGGTCTGCCGCAGCGCCGCCCTGCAACGCCGCGGCTTCTCCCACTGGGCCGGCTCCCACCAGCGTTGGGGCGAGGTGGTCGTGTTTGTGGCCAACGCCCAGGCCGAGCCGAAGCTGGTCCGGCGTCGGGAAGGCACAGCGTGGCTGGGGACCTGAGCCGCATGGGGCCGCACAGCCGCGACGGTAACGGAGCTGCGATCGCGACCCAGCGCCGACGCATGGCAGGGTTACAGTCTATTGATCCTAGAAGCGGCAGTCGCCCTTTCGGTTGAGCAGTGAAGTAGCTGATACTGTTCAACATGAGCGACGAACGAGCCCTGGTAGCGATTCACCCGGAAGGTGAGGGTCCAACAGAGGAG
>JBGOUV010000262.1:0-9958 GCA_041477815.1 Terriglobia bacterium
CGGCCGAATCCTTTCGCGATCCCGCGCCTCCCGTGCTGGAGACCCTGCCCGCGATGCCGGCGCCTGCGCCCAAGCCGAATCCGGAGGTTGTGTTTCACGCCAAACCCAAGCCGCTGCCGCCCGGCGCGGTCACCCATGACTGGAAATCCTTTCGCGGCCCCACTCACGATGGCATCTCCACCGAAACCAAGCTGCTGCGGGACTGGCCGAAAGGCGGCCCCAAGCTGCTCTGGGAGATGCGCAAGGGCACCGGCTACAGCTCGCCCGCTATCGCCGGCGACCGGCTGGTGTACCTCCATCGGGAGGGCAACCGGGAGAAGGTCGTGTGCCTGCACCCGGAAACCGGCGCCAGGTATTGGGAATTCCAGTATCCCACGCGGTTCGAGGACCGCTACGGGTACAACAACGGGCCGCGCGCCAGCCCGGTGATCGACGGAGACCGCGTCTATACCTATGGCGCCGAAGGCAAGCTGCATTGCCTCAAGCTCCAGACCGGACAGGTTTACTGGAAGCGCGACATTGCGGCGGAGTTCAAGGTTCCGCAGGACTTTTTCGGCACGGCGTCGACGCCGCTGCTCGAAGGCGATCTGCTGATCCTCAACGTGGGCGCCCCGCGCGGCCCTTCGGTGGCGGCCTTTGACAAGCTCACCGGGAAGATGGTGTGGGGCGCGGGAGATCAGTGGGGACCCAGCTATGCCTCGCCCATACCTGCGACAGTAAACGGAGAACGGCGGGTCTTTGTGTTCGCCGGGGGCGACAGCAAGCCTCCCGCCGGCGGTCTGCTCTCGATCCATCCCGCCGACGGCGCCATCGATTTCGCCTTCCCGTGGCGGAGCCGCAGCTACGAGTCGGTGAATGCCGCCTCGCCCGTCATCGCCGGGAATCAGGTGTTCATTTCGGCGAGTTACAACACCGGCGGCGCGCTGCTCAACCTGCTGCCGGGGGGAAAACACAGCGTGGCCTGGACCTCGCCGGAGATCGGCACCCATTTCAATACGGCGATCCATAAAGATGGATACCTCTACGCCTTTGACGGACGCAACGAGCCGGACGCCTCGCTGGTGGCGGTGGAGCTGAAGACGGGCAAGGTGATGTGGCGGGTGAACCCGGAGTGGGAAGAAACGCTCGTTTTCGACGGCGCCGAACGGCGGCAGCGCTTTGGGACCTATCGCGGAACGCTCCTCGCCGTGGACGGGAATTTTCTGTGCCTGGGAGAGCTGGGCTATTTGCTGTGGCTGGATCTGACGCCGCAAGGCTACAAACAACTGGCGCGGACCTGGCTGTTTGCGGCCCGCGAGACGTGGTCGCCGCCGGTGGTGAGCCGCGGGCTGCTCTACGTCAGCCAGCACTCCCGCGATTTCCAGCGGCAAACGCAGCCGAGACTGCTCTGCTACGATCTGCGGGCGGATAAGTGAGACGCGGAGTCTTTCGCCAGATGCTTCGGTGGACGTGGATCGCGGTGCTCGGGGGTGTGCTGTTTTCGCGGGCGAATCTCGCCCAGCAGTTTGTCCCGGCTCGAGCTGGGCTGATTGCGCGTTCGCAAGGCCGCGTGTTGCTCAACGAACATGCCATCGGAGAGATCCTCGAGGGCCTGAGTCCGTTGTGGGAGGTGAGGGAAGGGGGAAATCTGCGGACTGAGTCAGGTCGAGTCGCTGTGTTTCTGACTCCCGAGGCGCTTCTTTTTGTCGCAGAGGACACGCAGTTGGAACTGCTCTCCAGCCGATTTACGGATGTACGCCTCCGGCTCATCTATGGTTCTGCAATCGCTGAGGTCTACGTACCGGATAGATTCGCCTCGATTACGCTGCTTGCGCGGGACATTCCCGTTGAACTCAGGAGCCCTGGCGTGTACCAGTTCCTTCTTGCTGAAGGGAAGCAGCAACTGCTGCAGGTCTTTGCCGGCCAAGCGATCGCAACCACCAGCTCGGGCGGCGTGCGGGTCAAGCGCAAGAGCGAACTGAATTTGGAATCTGGTTTCGCGCCGCGAAAGCTCGAGACCCGGGGATCCGATATCCTCGAGCGTTGGGAGCGAAGGCGAAGGCTCGCTATGCGCTCGGCCGGGGGCAGCGATGCGACTTCGGCCGTACCGTGGTGGATCACGCCGGGCATCTCGATCTATCCCTAGCGGGAGGTTCGCGACGCGGCGTGACGAACCAACCAATTGGATCGTGCGGGGGCGTCAGCTCTCCCGTTTCAGTTTCGCTGCTCCGATGCTGCGGCCGTTCCCCTCGACGTCGCCCTCCAGCACATCGCTCTTCACCGTCAGATTGAACCGCAGTACCGCGCCTGGCTGTGGCGAAGCTACTACGGTCAGCCGATCCCCCTCGATCTTGCCTTCCCGGATTTTGAACAGCATCTTTTCGCTCCCGCCGGCGCTGCCGGTGACTCTCCCCTCCGACTGCTGCAGCGCCATATAGGCGGGGATTTGCCCGCCATTTCTGTCGCGGGCCATTTCCGTAGTGATGGTTCCGCGCCACGTGCCGGTGACGTCGGCGGCGAGTGCGGCCGTGAGGAGAGTGCAAAGTGCGATAAGTCGCCTGGTGGTAGAGGGCCTCCGGCGAGCTTTAGACACCGGCGCCGGGAAAGAGTTGCATGGCTCTGCTACCGCGCGATGTACATCCCCGCCGGCCGCCGCGACACCCGCGCCTCCAGCCTCCCGATGCCATCCAGGCGCGCCGCCACCCGGTCCCCCGGCTGGATCCGCGCCCCCTTGGGACAGCCCGTGGACAGGACGTCCCCCGGCTGCCACGTGAACACCCGGCTGTGAAAGCTCACCAACTCAAACGGCTGGTGGGCCATGTGGCGCACGTAGTCGCGCGAGAATGGCGTCCCGTTGTGCTCGGTGATGACCTCGACCGCGAGCATGTCGGGGATCTCGTCGGCAGTGGTGATCACCGGGCCGAAGCTGAAAAAGGTGTCGAAGCTCTTGGCACGGGTGAGGTAGCGGGTATTACGGCGCAGTACGTCGAGGGCGGTCATATCGAGCGTGGTCGTGTAGCCGAAGATCACCTCGGGAACCAGGTCGACCGGGACGTCGCGGCACTCCCGTCCGATGACGACGCCCAGTTCTCCCTCGGCGTCCACCTCGGCGGCGGTCTCGACCGGTGGGAGCTGAATCTCGCCCCCCGGCTCGAACAGCGCGCTGGACGGCTTCATGAAGCTGCCCGGCTCGCCGACGGGCTGGCTGGCCTGAATGTCCTCGGCGTGGGACAGGTAGTTCAGACCAATACACCAGATCTTCGGCGGTACTGGGTAGGGCAAACGGAGCCGGACCTCGGAAAGCGGGAGGGCGGCCGCAGCCAGATCGGCGGGGCCGGACTGGCGCAGCTCTTCCAGAGAGCCGGCCCGGATGAAAGCCAGCAGGTCGTCGGGCAGGCGGGTGCCGCGGCGGGCGTTGACCTCGGAGACAGGCAGTACCCGTGTATCCAGTACCAGGCCCGCGTGCGTGGCGCCTTGGTATTCCCAGGTGCAGAGTTTCATATCCTATTCGAAGAACTTCGAGCCCGGCGCCAGGTGCTTGCGGCACACGGGCAGGGCTGCAGGATCTGCGATCCAGCCGCCCCGGCAGCAGCCGCCAGGAACTCTCGACGATTCAGCATGGCATCACCTCTGCATCCAAACCGGAGAGGACCAGGCCAACTGGCCGTCTGCCTGCTCCACCCGGATGTAGTAGTAGACTTCCCCGGCCGGGGGCTCGTTGTCGACATAGGTGAAATCGACGACGGGGCCGGAGGCGGGGTGGGAGTGAATGTACTGGTTATTGCGGATTACCTCTACCTTGCGGACGGGGGAGGTGCCGTGGATATGGGCCCAGAGGCGCGGGGTAACGGCTCCTTCTACGCGGAAGTCGAGGAGGACGTTGTCGGTGGCGGCGTAGGATCTCCGGGCGTGGATGGCCTCCAGGATGGCTTCGCGGGTGATCTCGGTCACGTAGAGGGCGGCGTAGGAGGTGTGGGTCGAGACGTGGTCGGAGCTGGACTGGACGCCCAGCTGGAGGCCCTTGGCCCAGGCCTTCCAGACAAAGCCGGCGGGACGCTCCATCTTCGGATTGGAGCGCGGGGCGCCTTCGTGCTCGTAGCTGTGGCGGTAGCCCTGGTAGATCTCGACCAGGGGCTCGACCTGCGGGTCGGCGTCGCGGAAGTCGGTGCCGGCGCCGGTGGCGGAGGTGTGGGGCATGGAGATGCCGCCGGCGGCGCGCAGGTGCTCGAAGAGCTTGGCCGCCCCCTCCTGGCCGCGGCGCTCGGCCTCGGGGATGGGAAATACCGGCACGCCCGGCCGGGCGAACATGATGTTGCGGTGCCCGTTGGGGTAGGACAGGCTCCGCTCGTAGCCGTAGAGCGGCGCGAAGCGGCCGGGTACGGTGAAGAGGCGCACCGCTTTCTGCATCACCCACCAGGTATACTCGGTTTCGCCGGCCTGGTGGTCGGCCACGCCGATGTAGTCGAAGCCGGCGGCGTCCAGGGCGTAGCGGTAGGCGTCAAACAGGGTGCCGTCGCGGTTGCCGTCCCACGAGAGATCGGTGTGGCGGTGCATGTCGCCGCGCGCGATGCGGTAGGTCTGGCCAGCGATCGTGGCGCGGTACTGGCGCACCCGGGCTACGTCGGCGGCTTCGGTGGGATGGGGGTTGGCCGCCAGACCGGACGGCAGCGCCAGGGGTTGCCACTCGAACGGCTTGGCCGCC
Source organism: Terriglobia bacterium (assembly GCA_041477815.1). Classification (GTDB taxonomy): domain Bacteria; phylum Acidobacteriota; class Terriglobia; order Bryobacterales; family JACQDG01; genus JBGOUV01. Next base: position 4,682 of record JBGOUV010000262.1, read on the forward strand.
GGGCCCGGAGACAGAGTGGCGACGTAGAGGTCCTGGTTCACCGGACGCGGCGCCGCGAAGGTCCGGCCGTCGGAGTTCCAGGCTACCTGGATGGCGCCGTCTTTCCGCGTCACCGCCGCCACCGCCGCGTCCTGCCGCCCGTAGCCCGCGGGAAACTCGATAAGCTTCGTCCAGGCGCCGTTTTGAAAACTGACCGCTCCCAGCCGCCACATGGCCCGGAAGCCGCCCCCGGCCTCTTCGCCCCCGCCACGCTGGCGCTGGGGCGTGTTGGTGCGGAATCGGAACAGCATCCACGGGTTGCCGTTGCCATCGAGGGCCACAGTTGGTCTTTGGAATATCTGGCGCTCCTCTGGCGGCAGCCCGGCCCCGGGATCGCCCGGCAACTGTCGCCACTTGCCGGCCTCGTAGCAGGCCAGGCGCGCCTGACGCCGCATGAGCAGTCCCATGCCGGCATTCTTGATATTCAGGGCGTAGTCCTTGCCCCAGTCGGCGTCGCCCTCGTCCCAGGCCAGCCACAGGCGGCCCCGCTTGTCGTACAGCGCCGCCGGACGAGCCTCGAACGCCGCCGTCGCCGCCACCGGCTCCACCGCCGAGAGCTTTCCGTCCCGCCAGTGCCGCAGCCGGACGTCGTAGTTGCCGCGGCTGTAAGTGTCCCACACCACCGTGACGCGGCCATCCGGCGCCGCCGCCACCGCCGGCTCCCAGTCGTTGGCCGGGTCGTCCGACACTCGAATCTCCGGCGACCACCGCCGGCCGTCCCACACCCGCAGGTAGATATCAGACTGGCCGTCGCGGAAACTTTGCCAGGCGAGGTACACGCGCCCCTGCGGTCCCGCCGCCAAAGCATGGAAGATGTCGGGGCCCGCCGACGTCGTCAAGCGCTCCGCCGCCAGCCAGCGGCGGCCGTCGAAGCGGCGTCCGTAGAGGTCCCAGTTCCCGTCGACATACTGGGCCCAAACCGCCCAGTTGCCCGCCAGCGCAGAGCGAAACAGGTCGGCCCCGGCGTCGGTGAGGGCTTCCGGCTCGGCGCCCAGACCCCGCCGCACCCACAGCCGGTCGCCGCCCTCCTGGTAGGTCTGATAGCTCAGCCACATCGTCTGGTCCGGCGCCTCCCACAGCGCGGGATAATCCTCGGCCGACTCCGCCGTAGTCAGACGTAGCGACGCCGGAGCGCGGCTCACCGTCATATTCCCGCCGCTAAACTCCCGAGGCGTGGTCCAAGTCACCTCGGCCGGAGCAAACTCGAACTTCCCCTGCGTGGTCTCCACCGTCACCCGTCCGGCCAGCGTCGTCCGCAGCACCAGGCCCTTCGGCGTGGTCTTGGTCAGATTCTTGGTCGGGAACAGGCTGCGCTCCCACGGTGCATACCAGTAGGACTCTTCACGCGTGGCGCAACGCCAGGCGTCCCCGGGCAGGATCTCGTCGCCGGCGGCAAACTGCCAGCCGTCGAGCGAAAGGATACGCCCGCCCTCCATCCGAACCCTACCGTCCCAAGGGCGCGGCATGACGTCGTTGGCCCCGAACCGGATCAGTACGGCCGCCTCCTCGGGCTCGGCCGCCCGGGTCACCGACGGCGGTCGTGGAGAGGACAGCCGCCACAGGCCTGCCCAACCGGCCGCCAGCGCCACCACCAGAAGGACGCTCCCGTTTCGGGTCATCAGGGGCAGTTTATCCTAGTCGGATCGGATCGCGCCGTGCGATAATCCCTCTCACCGCCATGTCCGACCCCCTGGTGGGCCGTTCTCTTTCGCATTACCAGATCCTCGAGAAGCTCGGCGAGGGCGGCATGGGTGTGGTCTACAAGGCCCACGACACCCACCTGGACCGCTTCGTGGCCATCAAGGTCCTGCCGCCGGACCGCGTCGCCGACCCCGAGCGCAAGCGCCGCTTCGTCCAGGAAGCCAAGGCCGCCAGCGCCCTCAACCACCCCAATATCCTGCACATCTACGACATCGACGCCGCCGCCGGCGTGGACTTCATGGCCATGGAGTTCGTGCCGGGCCGGATCCTGGAACAACGCCTCGAGCACGGCCGGCTCACCCTGCGCGAGACGCTGAAATACGCCGTCCAGGCCACGGACGCCCTGGCCAAGGCCCACGCCATTGGCATCGTCCACCGCGACCTCAAGCCCGCCAACATCATGGTCACCGACGACGGCATCGTCAAGGTGCTCGACTTCGGCCTGGCCAAGCTCGTCGAGCCCGCCGACGCGCAGGTGGGACTCACCCAAAGTATGCAGCCCCGCACCGAAGAGGGCACCATCCTCGGCACCATCGCCTACATGTCCCCCGAGCAGGCCGAGGGCCGCAAGGTCGACGCCCGTTCCGACGTGTTCTCCTTCGGCTCCGTCCTCTATGAGATGGTCACCGGCCGGCGTCCTTTTCACGGCGAGACCCGGCTGTCCACGCTCTCGGCCATCCTGCGCGAGGAGCCGCAACCCGTCCACGACCTCGCCCCGGACGTCCCCGCCGAGCTCGAGCGCCTCATCCGCCGCTGCCTCCGCAAGGACCCCGGCCTCCGCTTCCAGGACGTCGCGGACCTCCGGATCGCACTCCGGGAACTCGAGCTGGAGACGGAGTCCGGGTCGCTCGCCGGAACCGCCGTCCCGCCGCGCGCCCGCCGCCCGCGCCTGGGCAACGCTGCGATGGTAGCGGCCCTCATCGTCGCCGCCCTGGCGGCCGGCTGGTGGATCGCGCGCTCGCGTCCCGCCGACTCCGGCGCCGAATCGGTCCTCACGCGCCTCACCTCCGATTCCGGCCTCAGCACCACGCCGGCCCTCTCGGCCGACGGCAAGCTGGTCGCCTACGCCTCCGACCGCGCCGGTGACGGCGGCCTCGACATCTGGGTCCAGCAGCTCGCCGGCGGCGATTCCATTCGCCTCACCCGCGACGAAGCCGACGACTTCGAGCCCTCCTTCTCCCCGGACGGCAGCAAGCTGGTCTACCGCTCCGAGCGCGACGGCGGCGGCCTCTACGTCATCCCAGTTCTGGGCGGCGACCCCACGCTGCTCGCCAAAGGCGGCCGCCATCCCCGCTTCTCGCCCGACGGCAACTGGATCGCCTACGACGTGGGTGATGAGCAGGTCATCTACTCCTCCCAAATCTTCGTGGTCCCGGCCACCGGCGGCGCGCCGCGGCAACTGGCGGTCGACCTGGCGGCGGCGCGCCATCCGATCTGGTCACCCGACGGCAAACGCCTCCTGTTCTTCGGGACCCGCCGCAACCCCGGCCACGACTACCCCTACGACTGGTGGACCACCACGCCCGACGGCGCCGCGGCTTCCGACACCGGCGCCTTAGCCGCGCTCCGCAGCCATAACCTTCGGTTCGCTCCCACGACCGAGTTCCCCATCCTCGCCTCGGACTGGATCGGCGACCAGGTCTATTTCTCCGCGAAGCTGGGCGACAGCACGAATGTGTGGCAGATCGCCGTCGACGCCCGCAGAGGGAAAGTTACCGGACCACCCCGGCGCCTGACCTTCGGCGCGAGCCTCGAAACCCACCCTTCGGTCACGTTCTCCGGCCAAGCCCGCCGCGCGGTTTTCGCCGCTTTGAACTCCTCCACCGGCATCTGGAGCCTCCCGCTCGAGCCCAACCGGGGAAAGGTCACCGGCGACATCCAACGAATCACCCTGGACGCCTCCGAGGAAATCTTTCCCACTCTCTCCAGCGATGGCAAGACCCTGTTCTATGTGTCCAACCGTTCCGGCAACCGCGACATCTGGCGCCGCGACCTGGTTACCGGCCGCCGGCGGGCCCTCACCTCCACGCCTTGGGGCGAAATGTTCCCGTTGCTCAGTCCCGATGGTTCCAGGCTGGCCTACCAGGCGGTCGAAAAGACCGGAGCCGTCCTCTACGTCATGCCGTCCGGCGAGGGCGTCGCCCAACGGCTGTGCCAGGGTTGCGCGAATCCCCACGACTGGGTCGACCAAGGTCGTGGCCTGCTCTCGTTTAGCACCGACGTTGGCATCGTCCTCATTGACGCCGCCACCGGCAAGTTCCGCACGCTCCTCCAGCATCCCGACTATAGCCTGCTGTCACCCACCCCTTCCCCCGACTCCCGCTGGGTTGCTTTCCACGTCCGCAAGAGCGGGCTGACCCGGCGCATCTTTGTCGTGCCGTTCCGGCCGGAAGCTCAGGTCCCGGAACGGGAGTGGATCCCTATTACCAGTGGTGACTTCCTCGACCGCGAGCCGCGCTGGTCGCCCGACGGCAACCTGCTGTACTTCACCAGCGAGCGGGAGGGTCCCCGCTGCCTCTGGGCCCAGCGTCTCCACCCGTCCACCAAGAGACCTGAGGGCGACGCCTTTCCCGTGTACCATTTCCATGGCGCGCGCCTCGGGATGCGCACCCCCAACACTCAACTGACCGGCCTGTCCATCGGCGGCGGCCGCATGGCGCTCAGCCTCGAGGAGACCAGCGGCAACATCTGGCTGGCCACGCTTGGCGGCTCACACTAGCCGCAAGTCCTTCATCGGATAATGCTTCCGGTTTCGCGTCCACAGCGGCACCTGGTGCACCGACGCTGTCGCCGCAATGAGGGCGTCTCCCAGGTCGAGTCCGTGGCTGGCCCGGAACCGGCGCAGGTACTCCCCCGCCTTCCGCCCGATCTCCGCATCAATGGGCACGCAGGTCATCCCGGAAAACACCGCCTCGATCGCGCCGATCTCAGCCGGCCGGAGCCCGTGCCAGATCTCCGCGGCGCTCACCGGTGAGTACAGCACCATCGCGCCGCTGGCAACCACCTCCGTCCACTGCGCCTCCACGCCCGGGTTGTGGCGGCGCAAGACCTCAATGACCACATCGGAGTCCACCAGCACCCCGCTTATCGCCGGAGTCTCTTCCATCGGGTATCCTTGCGGAGTCTTCGGACATACGTCTCCGTATCCGGGAGGTCGGTGCGGTCCTTCCAAATTCCAAGGGCGGACAGCAGAACCCTTTTCCTCTGCTCAGGGTTCTTGACGTACTTCTCGCGGACAGCTTGGCGGACCAATTCCGAGACCGTGGAGCCGGTCTGGCGAGCCAGAATATGCAGCAACTTCCACACCGGCTCCTCCAGATAGAGCTGCGTGCGCCTCATGGTGTATAGTATACATCACGGCTTCGCCGCCAGGTACGTTAACAGCGTCTCCACGTTGCGGGCGAAGGTCTGGGTGCGAATGATCTTCTGGCGCGGCGGCTGCGTCCCCTGAAACAGGTCGATGGTGTCGTTCTCGTGGATGGGAATCGTTTTCCCGCCCACTGTCAATACCATCTCTTTGGCCGCGAACACCGACAC
>JBGOUV010000553.1:0-3400 GCA_041477815.1 Terriglobia bacterium
ACGCATAAGCAAATGACCGAAAAGTGTGTCTCACGATGACTTCAACGCTGACGAAGACAGGCCTGTTTTTCTGCATTCTCTTGTTGTGCTTCGGGTGTCAGAAGCCGTCTACGCCCAAGTCCGTTGTGGAAGAGGCATCATTTAAAAAGCCCACCGCCAGTGAGATTTTTATTCTGAGATCGAAGTGTGCTGAACTTGGCAAGAATATTCTGGAAGAAAACGTAATCGGATCAGCGTTGGCCCAAGTGCAAGTATCACACTACGACCCAAAAACAAATCGTTGCTACGTCGAACTTGATGTCCACATGGCAGATCTGAGCAAGTATGAGGACTACCATTTTCGGTATCTACACGACGGTCAGACAGGTGAAATGCTGGCTTGGTCTGGAAGTAAGAAGGGTGTGAAGTCATGGTACCCTCTTGGTCTCGATTACGATGCCGCCGATGCCAAGATCGACGCCCTCATGGCCGACGACCGGAAGCAGTAGCCCTTATTTAGTGGTAACAAAGGTGATCTTGCAGAGTAACTTCGTTAGTCGTGCCAGTCGTGCCTGCGGATTGTAAATCTCCGTAATTGAGTCGATCCGATTGAGGAGAATCACATGAAGTACACGCTACCTACCTCTCCCCATTCTCTGCAATCCACTGCCCTCCCTGTATGATGGAGGTAGGGGACGCACCTTCGGCGGGGACCACCGAAAGCGCCAACATCAAATTGCCAAACGAACTCCACCCCCAACCCGGACCCGCGCCGCCCACCACCCGCCAGCGCGAGGCCATAGAGTCCTGGAATCAAGGAGATGTGTGTGTGGTCGCCGGACCCGGGTCGGGCAAAACCAGGGTCCTGGTGGAGCGTTTCCGGTGGCTGGTCCAGGCCAAGGGAGTCCCGGTTCGGCGCATTCTGGCCATTACCTTCACCGAGAAGGCCGCGGCTAACATGCGGCGGCGGCTGGTGGAGTCGTTCGCGCCCGACAGCCCGGAGCGTCAGGCGGTGGAACGGGCCTATATCTCCACCATCCATGCCTTCTGCGCCCGCCTCATTCGGGAAAACGCCGTCGAGGCCGCCGTGGACCCCGAGTTTCGCGTCCTGGACGAGTTCGAGGCCGACTTTGAGCTGCAGCGGGCCATCGATCAGGCCCTGGAGCAGGAGTACATCGCCCGGCCCGAGCGGGTTCGGGAGTTTCTGGGGGCGTTCGGCGCAAAGGAGGTACCTGAGGCTCTTTACTCCCTCTACCAGGCCCTGCGGGCGGCCGGGGTCACGGTCGAGGAGGCGCGACGAGGCGGCAGTGGCCCCGATGCGGCGGTCCTTTGGCAGCGGGTGCAGGAGACGCTGCGGGAAGTGGGATCTCTGCCTACTACTGGGTGGAAGATGGATCACCAGCAGACGCTCTTGGAGGTCCTGCGGCAGGACCCTGCCCGGCTGCACGTCAACCTCAACCAGATCAAGCGCGGCAGCCGGCAGTCGGAATTGCTGAAGTCGGTGCGAGACGAGTTGCTGCCGGCTTGGCGCGCTGCGGTGCTGCTGGAACGTCACGGCCGCAACCGGGACTGGTTTCTGGACGCCCTCGCCCTGGCCGACCGCCTCTATCGGGAAGCCAAGCGGGCCGGTGGGGCTCTGGATTACTCGGATCTGGAAGAAGGAGCCATCCGGCTGCTCGAATCGGCCGGCGGGCGGCTGCGGGCGGCGTTTTCGTACCTGCTGATGGACGAGTTTCAGGACACCAACCCGCTTCAAGCCCGGCTGGCCGGCTTGCTGCGGGGCCGTGGCAACTTCTTTGCCGTCGGAGACATCAACCAGTCGATCTACGGATTCCGACATGCCGATCCGACCGTCTTTCGGGACTACCGCGACCAGACCCGCCAGGCGGGTGGCCACGTGGTGGAGCTGCTGGAGAACTTTCGCAGCCGTCCTGAGATCCTGCGGGCGGTGCGGCGCCTGATCAACGGCGCGGAAGGCATCGAGGCCCAGGAACTGGTAGCGGGCCGCTCCTTCGATACGGCCGGCGGTGCGTGCCTGGAGGTCCTCACCGTCCAGGCGGGTGACGGCGAGGAAGCCGGTCCGCTCGAAGCCCGGCACGTGGCGGCGCGCATCCGCGTCCTGGTGGCGGAAGGCGCCTTCGCTTACGGCGATATGGCAGTGCTGCTACGTACCTCGGCCTTGGTACGGCTGTATGAGAAAACCCTGCGCGAGCAGGCCGTTCCCTGCGAGGTCACCGAAGGACGCGGCTTCTACGACGCCCGCGAGGTCAACGACCTGCTGGCGTTCCTGCGCGTCCTGCTGAATCCGCAGGACGAGATCAGCCTGGCCGCGGTGCTGCGCTCTCCGCTGGCTGGGGTCGACGACGACACCTTGCTCCGTCTGAAAGTCACCCACGGTTCGCTGATCGAGGGCGTGGAGCGGGAGCTGGGGACGCTCTACGAACGGCTGCTGCGCTTTCGTACCCGCCGGGACTACACCACCCTGGACCGCCTGCTGGGACGCCTGCTGGCCGAGACCGGCTACGAGGCCTGGCTGCTCGAGCAACCCAGCGGCGCGCACGCCGTCGCCAACGTCCGGAAACTCCTGGCCCTGGCCCGGCGGTTTCAGGCCGGCGGCCTGGTCGGACTCGGCGAGTTCCTGGAGCGGGTGGACGACCTGCGGCGCGAGGACGCCCGCGAGTCGGACGCGCGTCCGCCGGAGCAGTCGGCCGACGCGGTACAGGTGATGACCATCCACGCAGCCAAGGGGCTGGAATTCCCCGTGGTCTTCGTGTCGGCTCTGGGACGGGGGCCCAAGAGCGACCATGATCCGGTGGTCTTCCTGCCCGGCTCAGGCGTGGGGATGCACTGGCGCGACCCGGACCTGGGCGACGATCAGCCGGACGCCATAGCCCTGGCCATCGCCGGCGAACAGCACCGCCGCCAGAAGGAGGAGGAGCAGCGCCTGTTCTACGTAGCTATCACTCGGGCCGAGCAGCGGCTGGTTCTCAGCGCCAGTTTCGGTCCGAAAGTCGAAGCCAAGCACTGGATCGCGCGCTTGAAGAACCTCAGCGTTGATTTGAAGACGTTCGACAACAGCCCGCGCGAGGTGGAGTTGGGTGACCTTCGCTTCCGCCTGCTGCAAACCAGCGAGGAGCCGGCCTTGGCTGACGCGCCTCCGCCCACGCCAACAACCTCGCTTGCCCCGGCAGTAGTCGAGCGTCCCGACGTCGAGGACCAATCCGACACCTCGGTGGCCGCCACGTCGGTCGCCGTCTTCTCCCAGTGTCCTCGCAAGTACTACCTCGAGCGCTACCTGGGCTTTACGGTGGCGATCCGCGACCCGGAGGGAGAAGTGGGGGGGGCCCCCCCGGGCCCCCCCCGCCCCCCCCCCCGCGATGAGAATGAAAAGCTAAACAGGAAGCCCGGGCACGGGGCCCCG
>JBGOUV010000435.1:0-5444 GCA_041477815.1 Terriglobia bacterium
GGGCGTTTCCCACCAGGCGGCGCCCATTTTCCGCCGAGCGCAAATTTGCGCTCGGTATCTCCTTGCGAAATCAGCGGTTACGTCTCGCCCTGACCAGCCTCCCCTCTTCTTCAGCCGGGCGCCCACAGGGCCCTCTGGCTCTCATGGCGTATGCCGGCGGCACTGGCCAGTCGCACCTGTCCGGACTTGCCGCGTCCGGATCTACTGCTACGGATGGGGCGTGATACGGCCGAGTGGCCGGCGCGCGGAATGTCGATGGCCACGAGGTCCTCGGAAGACGTGAGCGTACTTCTGGAAGCGTGTACTGAGCGGCCCAACCAGTTTCGCGGGTTCTAATCCCACTGAATGCGGTGGTGAAAGACGACGCGACGCCCGCCCTTGTAGGGCTGCCGTTGTCGGTCGAGGTCGGTCCCCACGGGAAGCGCATCCGCCGTGTCGTCCGCCGGCAGAGCGGTGTGGACCCAGTTTTGCTTCACTTCGCCGCCGCGGACCGGGCCGCCGGCCGCGATAGGCGGGCCAGAACGAATTCGCGGGCGCTCTTGATGTTCGCGGGACGCTCGGGATAATTCAGGTGCACCTCCACGCCGACCTCGGTGAGCCGCTCCGCCATCTTCAAACCCAGGATTGCCGAATGCGTGGGGTCCGTCTGGTTGGTTCCCGGAACCACCGGCTCCTTCTGGTTGGGATAGTCAAGGTAAATGGGAGGATCGCCGGCGCTGGCGTGCTCGTACGGCGAGTACTCGCGGATCCACGGTAAAATTCTCTCCCGTGCGTCGAAGGCCATCTGGAACTCCTGAGGCCGCGTGCGGCCTTCCGCGCGAAAGCCGAAGGCATGACCGCCGTAGCCCATGTTCGGAATCCAGGATCGGGTCTGCAGCGGGTCGAGCGACGTCTGCGCTCCGGTTACGGCAATCAGCGTGGGCTTGGTCGACTCGCGGGCGATCGGATCGGAGCTCGAAGGATCGGCGAGATCATCATGAAGAGCCAGCCATAACGAGGTGCAGGCGCCGGCCGAGCCGCCCATGTAGGCGACGCGCGTCTTGTCGAAGTTGAGTTCGCGAGCCTTCGATCGCAGCAATTGGATCGCCCTGGCGGCGTCATGGAGTGGAGCGCGCACCGGCGGCTCGACACCGGCCGCCATGGCCTCCTGAATGAAGCGGTATTCCACCGACGCTACCGAAATTCCGGCATCGAGAAACTGCTTGAGTCCGGCGACGGTGTTCTTGGTCCCAGCGGTCCAGCCGCCGCCATGGATGAACACCACCAGCGGTGTGGGGCGGTCGGACGTGGCCTGGTAGAAGTCGAGGGTCTGCTTGGGATGCTCGCCATAAGGCATGTCGCGGATAGTGGGAGCGAGTCCGGCACTGTCAGTCTGGGCGAGAGCGCCGAGGGCGAAGAGAAGCAAGACGGCGAGTCGAGTCATGTTCCTATTGTCAGCTCCCGTCAGACGACCCCGCAAGCGGCGCCTGGCTGCACTGCGGAATTTTTTCGATGACGCCCTGCCGGTTGTCGAGGACATCGGCGGCAAGTCCCTTAACGGACCAGGTGCGGGTCAGCATGGCGATGCCGCTGTGGTGATGTTCGAGGTTGTACCGGCGCAAGAAGCCCAGACCATGGGCGCGGGCGTCTTCCAGCAAGCCGAAGCGGTCCGGGAAACTCGGGCCGGTCCTTCATAGTCTGGAACTGGCTCTCCGAGAACGGATGGCCGTCGCAGACGTAGGGGCGGCTGTGCGACTTGGCCACGCCGAGAGCAGACCGCGGCGCAGCCAACCCAGCTTGGCAGCGGAGGGCGCCCCTGCGGACGACCGCCGCCACGAATCCTAGTCCTTCGCCTCACTGCCATGCGCCTGGTCCTGGTTGGCGCTGGTGCGGGTGAATCTCCAACACCCGGTGCGCCGCGTCGGCATTCTGCCGGCCCCCAAGCTTACCGCGCGGGGCGCTTGACCCTCCCAGACTGGGACCATCAGAAACGCTACTGCGGCAGGCCGAAGGACATAATGTTCGATCCCACGGCAAGAGCTATGAACTGGTCTCCACCGACGGAGTAGGTCATCGGGGAGGTTTTGATCGTGGCGTTCAGCGGGAGGCGCCACAACGTTTTGCCGTCGCGCTGGTCGGCGGCCACGAAGTAGCCGCTCGGATCGCCATAGAAGAGCAGCCCTCCGGCGCTGGCCAGGATGCCCGCTACTCTCTTGCCGTCTACCGGCCCGACCTGCGGGATTTCCCAAGCGATCTTTCCGGTCTCGATATCGAGGGCGCGCAGATATTTCTTGCCCGGGTCCTCCGGGGGGCGCGCGGTTTTCCAGCTTCCGGGTAAGAGTCTCACCGTGCATTTCTCCGTGGCCATGACGTAATACAGGCGCGTGAGCGGGCTGAAGGCGGTGCCATTCCAGTTGGTGGCGTGATCGGGGCAGCTCAGGTCGGTCGCCGGCAGCGGCACGGGACGGCCGTCGGCGCCGATTCCGCTCGCCCAAGTGATCCGCTGCAGGAACGGTTTGGCGAGCAGCAGGCGGCCGTTGGTGCGATCGAAGACGTAGAAGAAGCCGTTCCGGTCGGCGTGCAGGAGCAGCTTGCGCGGCTGTCCTTGATAGTCCGCGTCGACCAGGACGTTGGGCTCGGTGGCGTCCCAGTCGTGAAGGTCGTGAGGCGTGAACTGGTAGTACCACTTCAGTTTTCCGGTGGCGGGATCGAGCGCCAGGACGCAATCGGTGAACAAGTTGTCGCCGCCCCGCTCGCGGTCGTCGGAATTCGGCCACGGATTGCCGGTGGCCCAGAACAGAGTATCGGTGGCCGGGTCGTAAGAACCAGTCAGCCAGGTGCTGCCGCCGCCCAGGGTGTACCCGGTGCCTTTCCAGGTCTCAATCCCCGGGTCGCCGGGGCCGGGAACGGTCCAGTGCCGCCAGACGCGCTCGCCGGTAGTGGCTTTATAGGCGGACAGGAATCCGCGGATTCCCCAGTCGCCTCCGGCCACGCCGGCAATCACCATATCCTTTACGACGAGCGGGGCGACGGTTCCCCCGTAGCGCTGCGGCTCGTCGAACATGACGGCCTCCCAGACCAGGCGTCCGGTGACCCGGTGGAGGGCAATCAGATGGGCGTTGTCGGTGACCAGGAAGACGTTGTCGCCGAGAATGGCCACGCCACGATTGCTGCCTAGCGAAGGATCCGAGACCAGGCCGGGAGTGCGGGGGCGCGAGTAGTGCCAGAGCTGCTGCCCGGTGCGCGCATCGAGCGCAAAGGCCTGATTCGGTCCGGTGACGTACATGATGCCGGCGGCCACGAGGGGAACGGTTTCCAGTCCGAAGTACCGCATGTTTTCGTGGTAGTAAGGGGTATCCGGCAGGAACTGCGTCCACAGAGGAATGGAAAAGGTCCACTTGAGCGCGAGTTTGTTGACGTTGGACGTGTGGATTTGCTCCAGCCGGCTGTAGCGGTTTCCGCTGAGGTTTCCGTTATAGGTCAGCCACTCGCCTGGCTTCGGGTTCAGGATGCTGGCGAAATCAATACCGCCCGGCGCGGCCGAGCGCGGCGCGGCGGTGGTTGGAGGCTTCACTCCGGTCAGCCCGCTCAGGAAGGCGATGACGTTCTGGAGCTCCTCGGCGGAGGCTTTCACGGCCGGCATCGGCGAGGATTTCTCCTCGGTGATACGGGCAACCTGATCGAGGGAGAGGGGATGAAAGCGGCCCTCCAGGTCCTGGATGGCAATGTCGAAACGGGTTCTGCTGCGTGCGAATCCACGCAGCGTGCGCCCATCGCGCAGTTGGAGCGTGACCAGACCGTAGCCGGGAGCGATGTTGGCGCCGGGGTTGAGCAGCGCTTCGCGAAGCTGATCGACGGTCCGGTCGCGGGCCACGTTCGACAAGTCGGGGCCGATGGGCGCGCCGGCGCCGAAGACCATGTGGCAGGAGGCGCATTGTCCCTGGCCAAAGAAGAACTCTTTGCCGGCCGCGCGGTCGCCGGGGACGGTGGTTTCCCCCGCCGATGCATTGAGCGATACAACCAGAGCGGCGAGCGCATCGATGGTGGGAGCGGGCAGATCGAACGGCGGCATGCCGGCCGCGGGGAGGCCTTTCAGGATGATGTTCCGCAGGTTCTGCACGGATCGCCGGCGCACCCAGGGATTTCCGGCCAGCCCGGGGCCTTGCTGCGTGCCGCGGGCGTCGGCGCCATGGCAGCCGGCACAGAGTTTGTCGTAGGTTTGCCTGACGTCTACTGGGGAGGGGGCCGGCGGAGGGCTTTGCGCCCCTACCACCGGGCTCAGGAGGAGCGCCGCGAGGAGGAGGAGGGCGGCCAGCGGGGCGGAGGTCTGGTAGCCGGAGGTAGAGCGTTTTCCCGTCCTGTGGCTGGTTAGCGGTGGGGCCGGCCATAGGATCGCGTGGGATGCCTGCACTCGGAATTCGGCCACCGCGGCGGCGCGCGGGTGGAGCGCCTGTAGCGGAGGGACGAAATGATTCGCAGCATCCATGCTGTGATTAGATCACAGTGTTCTGACACCGAGCAGGGAATAAACGATGGCAAACCAGTACGCGGGAAGGGAGCTTCCGTCCATATCAACCGTGCGGCGGCAGCCTCACGCCCAGAATGACGCGCAGATAGTTGATGTTGTGCGCGAGATAATCATCGACGGCGAGATCCAGGTTCCCGCCGATGGCGTCGAAGCCGTCGTCGCCCTTCCTGGGGCCGTCCATGTCGAAAATCGCCCAGCCCCGGTAGTGCCGGTCACGCAGCACCTTAAAGACGGCCGGGAAGTCGACGCCGCCGCCGCCCAGATTGTGATAGACGCTCGCCGCGCGGTGTTCCTCCGGCGTCGGCGTGGAGGTGTTGCCGCGATATTTGGCGTAGGTGTCCTTGAGATGCACTTCCGCGATGCGCGGGAAATAATCGCTGATGATTTGCACCGGATCGGCGCCGCCCAAGACCAGATGTCCGGTGTCGGCCGTCATCCAGACATATTTCGGATCGGTGAGCTCCATGGTCCGGCGGATATCCTTTTCCCGTTCTAAGGGCCCCCAGATGTGGGGATGCGGCGCCAGCCGGATTCCCATGGCCATCGTTTGCCGGCCGATCTCGTTCAGCGTGTGGGCGAGTCTCTTAAGCTGCTCGTCGCTCGGACCGCCGGGCGGACGCTGGCCCATGTTGACCTTCCAATGGCCGCAGCCGAGCGGCTGGAGAAAATCGCGGGCGAAGGCCACATGATCGGCAATAGTCTTGGGGATCTGCTCCGGATCGATGAAATTCGTCGACTGCCCCCTCTCGCCATTGGACGCGTCGATGAAGGTGACGCCCGCCGCATCGAAAATCTTCTTGAGCTCCAGCGGATTCTTGCGATATTTCTCAATGGCGTCCCCGTACGGCTCGATGCCCTGCAGTCCCAAGGCGGCGATTCTTTTGACCGCCCACACGATGTCGTGCTGCCGGCCCCAGATGGAGCTGGTGGTCCCGAA
>JBGOUV010000539.1:0-3673 GCA_041477815.1 Terriglobia bacterium
CTCCGTGTGCGACAGCGACAGCGACACCACCCGCACCCCTAACTGCTCCGCGATCTCGGCCGCCTTGCCCGACAGCCGCAGCGTAGGCCTCCCCGACGGCAGGTTCGTCACCTCGAAGTCCTGCCACGTAACACCGTTCTTCCAACCCGTCCCCAGGGCCTTCATAGCCGCTTCCTTGGCCGCAAACCGCGCTGCATAGCGTTCATACCTGTTCTTCTTCCCTTCCACATAGGCCCGCTCCCCCGGCGTGAACACCCGCGCCAGAAACCGCTCCCCATACCGCGAGACGGCCTCCCCAATTCGTCCCACCTCCGCCAGGTCCACCCCACACCCCACAATTCTCAAATTCTCAAATCCTCAAATTCTCAGATCTCTCCCCCGGCCGCGGCGATGATCAGGCGCCCGTGCTTGACCCCCTTCGTGCTGATCAAGGTATCGGCGATCTTCTGCACCGCCGCCGCCTTGCCTCGCACCACCAGGACCTCCAGGCAGTGGTCGTGGTCCAGGTGTACGTGCAGGGTCGAGAGGATCGATTTGTGGTGCTCGTGCTGCAGGTCGGTGAGCCTTTCGCTGAGCAGGCGTACGTGGTGGTCGTAGAGCAAGGTGACGGTGCCCACCACGGGCGCCTCGGGCGACTTCCAGGATTCCTCGATCAACTGGTCCCGGATCAGGTCGCGAAAGGCTTCGGAGCGGTTCTCGTATCCCCGGCGCGCCAGGAGCCGGTCGAATTTCTCCAGCAGCTCGGCGTCGATGGCCACCCCGATGCGGCTCAGCTCTCCCATGAGTGGAAGCTTATCAAACTTCCCGCTATACTGGGCGGCTTATGAATCCCCGCCGGCTGTTCGTCGCCAGTTGCGTAGCGCTGGTTACCACCTCGATGGTGTTCTCCATCCGCGGCGACATCCTGGACGCCCTGGGCGCCGACTTTCACCTCACCAAACAACAGACCGGCGTCCTCCTCAGCCCGGCCTTCTGGGGCTTCACGCTGTCGATCGTCATCGGCGGATCGCTGGTCGACTTTCTCGGCATGCGCCGCCTGTTGCTGGTTTCGGGCGGGGGCTATCTTACCGCCATCCTTGCCATCCTGTTGGCCCCCCGTCCCTCCGCTCCGGTCACCCCCTATTACACGGACCCGGGTTTTGTGATTCTCTACGCCGCCATGCTCACCCTGGGCCTGTCCCAGGGCTTGGTGGAGGGCGTGATTAATCCCCTCATCGCCACCCTCTACCCCACTGAGAAGACACATCGGCTCAATGTGCTTCACGCCTGGTGGCCCGGCGGCCTGATCATCGGCGGCCTGCTGGCCTACGGCATTACCAAGGGACGGGGTCTGGACGCCGCCGGCCTCACCCCCGCCGCCATCACTTTCGGCTGGCAGCTCAAGCTCGCCCTGATTGCCGTCCCCGCCGTCCTCTATATGCTCCTGACCTGGGGACAGCGCTTCCCCGCCACGGAACGCGTCGCCGCCGGTATCTCCACTGGTGACATGTTCCGCGAAGCGCTGCGGCCCATGTTCCTTCTCTGGTTCGTCTGCATGTGGATGACCGCTTCCACCGAGCTGGGTCCGGACCAGTGGGTCGGCTCGCTGATCACCAACCTGGCGGGCATGCAGGGCATCCTGATTCTGGTCTACACGGCGGGCATCATGTTCGTGCTGCGCTTTTTCGGCGGACGGCTGGCCCACCGTTTCTCCCCCCTGGGCCTGCTCACCCTGTCGGCCGTGTTCTCCGCCCTCGGCCTGTTCTTCCTCAGCGGCGTCAACACCCCTTCCCAGGCCTTCGTCGCCGCCACCCTGTTCGGGGCGGGGAAGACCTTCTTCTGGCCGGTGATGCTGGGCGTAACCTCGGAGCGCTTCCCCAAAGGCGGCGCGCTGCTGCTGGCCATCATGGGCGGCGCCGGCAACCTGGCGGTGGCCTTCATCCTGCCCGTCATGGGCGGATGGTATGACAACTATGGAGCGGCGGCGGCGTTCCGCTATGTAGGAGTGCTGCCCGTCATTCTGGTCGCGGTCTTCGGCGCCCTGTTCTTCTACTACAAGGCGAGAGGCGGATACCAGGCGGTGCGGATCTGAGAATTCGTCAATTCTCAAATCCTCAAATTCTCAGATTTCTCAAATCTTCGGCCGGATCACCGCCACACCGATCCGCCTCAGCTCCGACACCAGGTTGTGGTACATCGCCTCGTCCTGATAGGTTCCCACGATGGCCCCGCCCGACCCGGCGAAGTTGGAGGTCGCGCCCACCTGCCGCGACACCCGGATCATGGCCAGGTTCCCCTCGCTGATCCGGTAGAGGCTCGCCCGCAGATCGAAGTTGGCGTTGATCCGCTTTCCCAGCGTTTCATAATCGCGGGCCAGCAGCGCCGCTCGCGCCTCTTCCGCGTATGCCGCCCACTGTTTCATGGCGTTCACCACGGTGGGGTCCCCGGAGTTGAACCGCTCGCGGACGTTGTGGTGGAACACCTCCGTACCCTCGCTGAGCGACGTCTGATAGGCGACGTACACGTTGGGCAGCAGGGCCGGGTCCAGAGGCTCATAGTTTCCGTACCCTTGCCGCTGGAAGAGGTCCTTGGAAAAATCCATGTACACCACGCCTTCGTACGCCTGAATCACCCGGTCTTGCAGCCCGGCCGGCACCCCCAGCTCCCGCGTTTCGGTCTCCAGCACCAGGTTGGCCTGGATCGGCAGCGGAATCTCCACCTGGAAGTACCGCATCAGGGCCCGCAGGGTCGCCGTGATGATGGCGCTCGACCCGCCCATGCCCAGCCGCTGCGGGATGGTCGACTCGTACTCGATGGTGAAGTTCCGGTCGGGCAGCTCGATACCCCTCTCCTGGCAGTAGTCGCTGAACCGCATCAGCAGGGCCTGGATGATGCGGATGCCGCCATAGTAGCCGCGCCATCGCGTGGTTCGGCGCAATTCCTCCAGGTTCTCGAACACCGGCGTATCGGCTTTGGAGAGCTTGATCTCCAGCCGGGAACTCGGATAAAGCAGGACGCGCGCCCGGAAGTTACGGATAATAAAGGAGATAGTCTTGCCAAAGTAGCCGTCGCTGGGGTTTCCGACAAATCCCGCCCGGGCATAAGCGTAGGTTTCGATCATATAGAGACGCGGATACCAGGATACACCGGTTTATACTGGGCCGTTCATGCGAGCCGTACTCCAGCGCGTTTCCCGTGCCCGGGTCACGGTCAACGGCCAGACCACCGGCGCTATCGGCCGAGGCTTCCTGGTGCTGCTGGGCGTCGGCAAGGGCGATACCGAAGCCGACGCCGACTACCTGGCCGACAAAACCGCCGGACTCCGCGTGTTCCCCGACGCCGAGGACAAGATGAACCGCTCCCTGGCCGACGTCGGGGGCGAAGCTTTGGTCGTCTCGCAGTTCACCCTCTACGGAGACTGCCGCAAAGGCCGGCGGCCCAGCTTCGACCAGGCCGCCCCGCCCGAACTCGCCCGCGCCCTCTACGAGCGGTACGTGGAGGCCCTCCGGGGGCGCGGTATCCCGGTACAGACGGGTGTCTTCCAGGCCATGATGCAGGTCGAGCTGGTCAATGACGGCCCAGTGACGCTGCTGCTGGACTCCGGCAAGGGCTTCTGAACACTGGACAAACTCAGGAGTCATACTACTGTATGGGGGATTCCATCGAACTTGAAACGGGTGTATACTAGTTTTCA
>JBGOUV010000572.1:0-3141 GCA_041477815.1 Terriglobia bacterium
CCCCTCCGGGTGGGGGCGGGGAGTTACCTGGCGGCGGGGTCGGTATTCACCGAAGACGTCGCGCCAGGGGCGCTGGCCATTGGCCGGAGCCGGCAGACGGTGAAGCCCGGGTGGGCCGTCCGGCGGCGAAAGAGGGACCCTTCTAAGGCAAAGTGAGCAAGTGCTTCGGCTTCCACGTTTCCCGGTCCCAGGAGCAGCCCCCCTGAAACTCCACGCCTACCAGGTAGCCGTAGTCTCCCAGCTCGCAGTAGCAGACTAAGGCCTCACCCTCGAAGCCCTTGGTGTGCAAGTGGACCGCTTGGCCGACTGCAACAGGCAGGTCCAAGCTCATCCCCAGGCCGCCGGGACTGACGTCCTCCAGCAGGCCGACCGAGGAGATCGGCCGGCCCTGCTGGTCGTTCCACGTGATATGGACAAAGTCCGCGCAAAGCTCCCGGCGGTTGTCTCGTCGTTCTTCAGTTGGCTTCACCACATTCTCCCCTTGCTCTTATCGGAAGAGATGGCGTTGTTCTCAGCCGTTTACCACGAAATCTGATCGCCCAGCTCCCGAGACCGAGACTCTATGACGGCGTGGTAGAAGGATTACGCACGCTGCATTACACCGCCTTATACCTGCTGCAGGATCGGGAAGGGGTTGGTGTTCTGCCGCGAATTCATCTGCTCCAGCGTCGTATCGGCGTGCTTGGCAATCAACCGGGGCGGCTTCGGCGCCACCTCCGGCCGCACCTGGGACCCGTCCCACTTCAAATACAGATGCGGCGAGATCTTCTCCTCCGCCACCCCCGCGAACCGCATGGCCGGATACTTGAACTGCGGCCCGTGGATCCACTTCCCCCGCAGATAGTAGAACCCGTACATCCCCACTTTCCAGGCCAGGTTCGATTGCTTGCGGACGACCGAGAAGTCCAGGCTCTGCCGCCACGCCGTCAGGATGAACTCCCACTGCAACTGCGTCAGCTCCCGGGGCTTGAGGCCATGCCCGGCGGCCATCCGCGTATCCTCCAGCGGCGTGAAGATCGACGGCACGTAGAGGATCTTCATCTTCCGCAGCCGGTGCAGCAGATCGAGCGACTGCCTGATGTCGTCCTCGGTCTCCCCGGGCAGTCCCACGATGAACGTGCACACCGGGAACCAGTTGTTCTTGTTCAGGATGTTGATGCCCTCCACCACGATGTCCTGCCAATCGCGAATATCGAACGGCAGCGCCTTGCCCGACATGGTCTGGGCGGCGAGGCGCGGCGATCCGGTCTCGATCCCGATCAGCGGTGAAATGAAGTTCTTCGCCGGGTGCGTGGACGCCGGGTTCCGCAGCACGCTCTTATTCAGCAGGACCCCCGACAGCTCCTTGATCAGGTGCGGATTTACCAGCGCCGGAGCGATGGTGGCGTGCGACAGGGGCACGTAGTCCACGCCCGGCACGCGGGCCACCGACTCGTAAAAATTCACCAGGGCATCGGCTCTCGGTATGTAGAACGGCGGCGGCGCCCCGTAAATGAAAATGTCCTCCGACACCGGGAAGATACACCGTCCCCCCTCCCGGACGTTGGCCTTAACGGCCTCGATCAGCGCGTCCTGCTCGAGCGACACGCGGGTCTCCAGCGTCGGGGAGCAGAAGGCGCACTGCCGCCCGCAGCCCCGGGTCATTTCCACCACGCCGTACGTGGACCGCCGGGCCGGCACCCGCAGCTCGTGCAGTTTCGGCTCCGGCGCCCGCACCACCTGCGGCAGTTCTTTTCCCTCGTCGGCCTGGCGGAACAGGTCCAGGATCACGCTTTCGGCCCGCCCGACGATGACGCAATCCACCCCCAGGTGCTCAAACGCCCCCATCTTCTCGATCTGCCACGCTCCCGCCCCTCCCACGATCACCGTGGGCCGGTGCTTCCGGATCGCCGGGTTGTGGTACACCCGGGTGCTCTCGTAGGAGTTGATGGGCGTCGCCGTCGACCCGAAAATGCTGCTGTACACCCCGGTCGAGAACGCCACCCCGATCGGATTGTGCGCCGCCACCCCCACCACCCGCGTCCGCGGCCCGACGAACTTCTCCAGGTTCTCCGGATGGCACAGCACCACGTCCTCTTGCGGGTAGTGCTCCCGCAGGATGTCCTCCACGATCCGCAACCCCAGGGGCATCACCCTCGCCGTCCCGTCCGGGTAGCTCTCCGAGTTCAGGTACTTTTTGTACAGGAACCGCGGCGCAAATCGCGCCGGTACGGATGCATAAACCATCTGTTTCCAAGGGCTGAACCCCTGCTCGGTGCTTTCCGTCTCCGGGGCCGTTAGGACAAAGCGTACCCCGCGCGGATCGTAACCCATACAAGTAACCTCCTTTGACAATGGCCGATATTGTACCCTGTTCAAGGGCTGATTCGGTAGTGGTTTCACCTGAAAGGACGAAACGCCACCCCCAGTCGGCGCGTGACCGGCACGGCATCTACGGGATTCGCGCCGCGCTCGACCGGGACCCCGCCCGCGCTCCGGCCTACGGTCTGCTCGCCGCCCTCTACGGCCGCCAAAGCCGGTGGGCCGGCCTGGATAGGATCCTCGCCCCAGCCGACCGGAACTGCCCCGATTCGCGTGCGCCCCTCACTACCTCGCCGCCAACCGGCTCCTGGCCGACTCCTCCGACCTCCCCCGCGCCGAGCGCTACTTCCGCCACTACCTCGCCCAGGAACCCGAGCCCGGCTCCGCCTCCCACGCCCACGCCCACTGGCGGCTGGCCCTGGTCCTCGAAAAACAAGGGCGCAAGCCCGAAGCCATCGTCTCGCTGGAAACCGCCGTCAAGCTAAAGCCCGACCTCGACCCCGCCAAGAAAGACCTGAAGCGCCTCAAGTCCTAAGTGGCCTTGACTCCGGAAATCGCCGCGACCTATACTGTGGTCAGACTGTTTCGACGGGGTATCCTATGCGTCTTCTGCTTGCGGTTCTTCTATTCTCGACGGCCGCCTGGGCCGACGTTACCGGCACGATCACGGGCGTGGTCACGGACGCCTCCGGAGCCGTGGTGCCTCGGGCCGAGGTTGTGGCCCTCAACACCGGCACCAACGCGCCGTTTCGCGCTTTCAGCGACGAGCAGGGGGTGTACTTCCTGCGCGGACTTCCGGTGGGCGTCTACAACCTCACCGGCACGCTGCGCGGGTTCAAG
>JBGOUV010000173.1:0-13659 GCA_041477815.1 Terriglobia bacterium
CCGTCGGTGACGGTGACCTTACCGGGTCCGCCGGGCGGTGGCCCGACGAACCCCCCGGTGGGGCCGGCCCAGCAGCCGGATATCATTGTGGGCTCGACTGGAAGTTTCCCAGTGCCCATCTTGGGTCAGATCAATCTGACGTTTGCGCCCGACGCAGTGAATCCCAGTGATGATCCGGCAGTGCAGTTCTCCACCGGCGGAAGAAGGGTGAATTTCACGATCCCCGCTAACGGCACGCAGGCAGATTTCGGTGTTCCGGCAGTCGCTGTGCAGACAGGTACGGTCGCAGGGACGATCACCCTATCGGTCGGGTTGCAGGCTGGTGGGAAGGATATCACGCCGTCGCCTCCGCCCACCCGGATAATCCGGATCGAGCGGTCGGCGCCGGTGATTACCGGCATGCGGGTGAACCGAATCATTTCCGGCTTTGAGGTGTTGCTCAGCGGTTACTCCACACCACGGCAGATCACGCAAGCGACCTTCCGGTTGACGCCGGCGGCCGGCAGCAACCTGCAAACCACGGAGTTGACACTCGATGTGAGCGGGCTGTTCACCAGGTGGTACCAGGACCCTGCTTCTTCGCAGTTTGGTGGTCTGTTCACGTTTGCGCAACCGTTTACGATCCAGGGGGATTTGAACGCGATCAGTTCGGTATCAGTGACTTTGACGAACGAACAGGGGACCTCGCAGCCGGTCCGAGCGAGCTTCTGATGATCCAGGTATGTTCGGGTGCTGAGCGCAAAGTTAAAGGCACAGAGCAGACAGAGGGATGGAACTGGGAACCGGTCAACCAATCGACTTAACCGATGACAGGGAGAGGAAAGACAGCGCGATCCAGTCATATGCACTTAGTCATGTAAGTGTTTGGAGCGCGAACGGGAATTTACGGGAAGGATTCCACGGTATCGGGAGGCTCGAGCAATGTGGATGTATGAGCAATGTACAGGTATTATGTCGCGACACGGAAGAATCCTTGAATGCGACTTCTTCCTCAGGACCCGGAACCCGAGAATGAGCCCGTGGGAGTGTGTCCCAGATTCTGATGGACTTCCGGGAAGAATCCTGGGGCAGGGCTACTCGGGCGCCATCCCCTACCAGAATCAATCGATGGCGGAAAGTTTCCGAAATTTAGGACCCATTCCGCGGGGCTTGTATCGGATCAGTCGCCCCTACAATGGTCCGACCCCTTTTACAATGGAGCTCGAACCGGTCTGGCATGATGCGCACGAACGAATGGACCTTCTGATTCATGGAGACTACAAGGATAAGGATCCCCGCAAAGGCAACGCGTCGAGGGGATGCATTATCTTGAGCCCGGGAGCCCGACATGAAATCGCGAATAGTGGGGACGATTGGCTGTCGGTGTACTGAATATGTGATATCGTAGCGGGGAGTGCGTGGGCCATTCAAAGTGTTGCATTGGTAGCTAACCTAGCCCCCGAAATGCACCAGGCTCCCACGGAAGACCTTGACAAGTGCCAGGAGTCCGCGCAGCGGCCTGCGGTTCGCATCGGGGACATTGTGGGCTCCGACGGCAACAAGTGGAACAGAAGACATGCACGAACGTCCTTCGCCACTGTAAGGACCCCATGACCAAGAACCGCTGGGTGCAGCTCGTCGGCTCGCTGATCGCGATGATCATGATCGCGAACCTCCAATACGCCTGGACCCTGTTTGTCCGGCCGCTCCAGCAGGCCACCGGGTGGAAGCTTTCGGAGGTCCAGTTGGGCTTCACCCTCTATATCCTGTTTCAGACCTGGGTCATGCCCCTGGAAGGATGGCTCATCGATCGCATCGGACCGCGCCTGTTCATTACGATCGCGGGCGTGCTGTGCGGCATCGGCTGGACGGCCCTGGCCTATGTCCATACGCTGATGGGTCTGTACTTCTTCTATTCCCTGGCCGGAGTCGGTGCGGCTTTTGTTTACAGCGGCTCGATTGCTTCGGCGCTCAAGTGGTTTCCGGACCGGCGCGGGCTGACCGCGGGCATCATCGCCGGCGGCTACGGCTGCGGTGCCGCGCTGTTCATTCCGATCATCGCCTATATCATCCGCCATGACGATTACCGGACGGCGTTTCGATACACGGGAATTTTCCAAGGTCTGGTGATCCTGGCGGTGGCCCAAATCCTTCGCCACCCCGGACCGGAGTTCCGCAAGGGGCAGACCGCGGCGGTGGCTCCCAGGCTCCAGGCCCGGCGCAACACGGAGGTCTTCAACACCGGCGAAATGTTGCGCACGCCGCACTTCTACGTCCTCTACGTCATGTTCGTCCTGATGGCCACCGGCGGACTGTTGGTCACGGCGCAGGCCGCTCCGGTGGCCCGGGAGTGGGGGATCAGCGCCGCCGCCCTCACCGCCGCCCTGACCCTCAACCCTCTCGCCAACGGCGCCAGCCGCATCTTCTGGGGCTGGGTCTCCGACCGCCTGGGCCGGGAAACAACGATGTCGATTGCCTTCCTGCTCCAGGCCGTCTGCCTGCTCAGCATCATGGTCTTCGGCCGCTTCTCGGGCGCCATGTTTACCGTGACCCTGGTACTGACTTTCTTCACTTGGGGCGAGGTCTTCTCCCTGTTTCCCCCCGTCACCGCCGATTACTTCGGCGCCGGCCACGCCGCCTCCAACTACAGCTTCCTATATACCGCCAAGGGTGTGGCCTCCATCATCGCCGGATACCTCAGCGCCCAGTTGTTTGAGCGCTTCGGAAGCTGGTCGGCGGCCTTCTACGGCAGCGCCGTCCTGGCCCTGCTCTCCGGGATCCTGGCGCTGCGGCTCCGGACGGCGGTGCTGCCTAAGAAGCGGGTCGCCGCGGTGCCCGCTGCGACCGACTGAGTTCTGGAAAATGCCTTTTGCACAATACGTTACTTCCTATACCTCATGTTTATCTTGATGGCCATTGGCGGGCTGCTGGTTTACCGCCCAGGCCAGCCCGGTGGCTCGAGAGTGGAATATTATTCTTACCGCCGTGACCGCCGCTTTGGCCCTCAAGACACCATTTGAGGGACTTTGAGTGAATTGGTGAACGCCTCCCGATTCCTACACGTGCACAGCTTCGCGCAAGGCGTGCCCTGCCGCGCGGCGGCGCCCCTGCCGACCTCGGATCACCTGCGATCAGTCGCCCAGTGTTGGGGAATCGCCGAACCGTCGTGGCGTCCCAGTCAACCGGACGGAAACGCCCTTTCCGGAAACTGACCCCCTCCCCCACTTCCTACCCCACCGGGACCACCACCCCTTCCCCGGCGCTGATTCCATCTACAGTAACTTCTACCGCCGCGTCGCCCGGCGCGGCTCCCACCGGCACAGTCACGTTGATTTGGTAGAGGCCCACAAATCCGGGAGCCAGACCGGCAAACGGAACGGCAGCGGGCCTGCCGCCGATTCTCACCTCAACTTCCCCGGAGACCGCGGCCAGCGTCCCCGCCGGCTCGCCGGTTCGGGAGGCAGGCTGGACTGCACCCAGCCCGGTGGCAAACAGCAGGATCGTTTCACCCGACCGCGCCGGCCGGGCCGGAGTCACTAAGGCGAAATCGGCATGCAAGGCCGCAGCGCTGCCGGTCCCTTGCTGGTTGGACGTGAAAATGCCCGGCACGCCGGGCGCGATGCTGATCCCCTCGGGGTTGCTCAGGACGCCATTGTTGGAAACGACCACGTCGGCACGGTTTAGCGCCGCCAGTTCCACCGGGGCCTGGAAGTTGATTTGATCGAAGTCCTGCCCCGCCGCCACCGAGACGAGCGGCGCCTCCAGGCCCGCCACCAGCACCTTCACGCCTCCGAGCTGTCTCGGCAGCGGCAAGGCGGAGGCCGCCAGGGTCGAGGCCGTGAGGTTCCTTCCGAAGAGGCTGAGAATCGATCCAGGCGCCAGGGGCGTCGCGCCGGGAGCGAAGTTAGCGCTACTGACAATACCTTCCTGGAAGATCAGCGGCGCGGGCTGGGCGGCGCCCTCCACGTCGCCGCCGGTGGCAAAGTCCACCGGCGTCCCGCCGTCGGTCGCCGCCGCAGCGGTTAGCGATACCGGGCCTCCCCGCAGGCTTCGGAACACTCCGGTGTAGGTTCCGTCGCCGCTCGGTTCCAGCGTAAACGGCGGTTCGTCGCCACTGGAAGTAACCGTCACTTCGGCCCCGTCCACCGGATTGCCGCTCGCATCGATCAGCATCACGCGTACCGCTTCCGGCGAATTGGCGGTGGCGCTGAAGTCCGCCGGCGGGTCCAGGAACAAACCGAACAACCCGGTTTCGGCCGCTGCTACGGCTGCGCCGCGCGGGGCCATGACCGTCAGCACGACCTGCAGGGTGGCCGGAATCGCGCCTGGGCTTCCGGTGGCCTGAAAGACCGCCTCGCCGGTGTACCGGCCCGCCGCCAGGCCGGTGATGTTCACGTTTACGGTCAGGCTTTGGGGCGCCGTTCCCGTGGCCGGACTCACCGCCAACCAGGGGCCCCCACTGGCGGTGGACAGGGTGGCTTGGTACGGGATGCTGGCGGCGCCGCGCGCTTCCAACGACACTTGCGCCGCCGCCGGATTGGCGCCGCCTCTCGTCGCCTGGAAGGCGACCGCGGCGGGCCGAGCGATCAGGTGTGGCGTGGCTCCTGGGGGCGTGACTCTGAAAGTCACCAGGATCAAGCGCTGCTCGGTCACCGAGCCCGCTATGTTCACGGTAATCAGGCCGGTATATATGCCCGGCGTCAGGCTTCCGGCGGTCGCGGTGACCAGAATTGTCCCCGGGATGGTGTTGGACGGAGACGTAATGTTCATCCACGCCCCGCCCTGGGCGGTACTGGCGATAGAGGCGAAGGTCAAGCCGCTCACCCGGGAATTCAGCCGTACGGTCACCGAGGCTGGGGAGACGGTTCCCCCCGTGCTCGAAAATTCAATGACCGGCGGCGTTATTTGCACCGCCGAAGAGCCGGTAGTGCCTGACACTCCGCTCGTCGGTGTCGCCGCGGGCGGGCCGAGGATCCGCAGAAATACCCGGGCCGTTTCGGTAGCGCCACCGCCCGTGACTTTTACACTGCACTCGTAACTGCCCCGCGCCAGCGATCCCGGAGTGACGGCAAGTTGAGTCGTCGCCCAAACCGTGCCACCCGTCGGCGGGCTGGCCGGGGTCGCGCCACTGGCCGGCGTGACCGACAGCCAGTTGCAGCCGGCGGGGACCACCGCCGCAGTCCAGTTCACCGGTGTGCTGCGCGTCGTCCGGATCCGCAACGTCTTCGGAGCCGGCGGAGGCGCTCCCGGCAGGACGATGAAGTTGAACGCGGCCGGAGAAATTACCAGCGCTCTGGCTTCCTGGCCGGAAGTGCTTCCCTGGCTGGTGACTTCGAGCGTGACCGGGACCGGCACGCTGGAGCTTCCGCTGCCCACCGTGATGATCCCGGCGTATTGTCCCACCGCTAATCCGGATCCGTTTGCCGCAACCTGGAGGTGGCCATTTCCGGTTCCGGAGGTGTTGGCGATCTGAAGCCAGGAGCCCCCTGGCGGGGTGGTAATAGTCCGGCTCGCCGTCCAGGGGAAGGAAGCGCCGCCGCCGGGGCTGGACACGTGCAAATTATTGGTGGGAGGGTTGGCGCCGCCTGTTGTCATGCGAAACGTCAAGGCACTCGGACGGACCATGAACCCCGGCCCGGCGCCCGGTCCGCCCGACCCGCTGGGTCCGCCCGGTCCGCCCGGTCCGCCCGGAACGCCGATGATGCGCAGGAAAGCAGCTATCGTTTGAGCCGTCGCCCCTGACCCGGAAGGGGTCACCGTCACCCTGGCTTCGTAAAGACCCGCTGCGAGGCTGCCGGGCGTGGCGGTAAGGGTCAGCGCGCCACCGCTCAGCGGGCTCACGCCCAGCCAATTGCCGCCAGAGATGCTGGTCACTGCCGTGGCCACCGACAGGGGGGAAGCACTAGGCGGTCCCATCTGGCGCACCTGCACCGTTTGGGTCAGCGAGGTTTCGTTGCCTGCCTTGGTGAAGTACACGGTGTCCGGCGTGAGGTGGATTCCGCTGACGGGTCCGCGTCCTGGAGGCGGACCCTGCGCCGGCAGGACGCCGCCCAAAATCCAGAGAATCATCATTGGAAGAAATGTCACAAATGAAATTGGTTTCCCGGTCATCACGAACCTCTCAGGTTGGTGAGCAACTCCCCGGCCACTTCGGGGTCCGAGTGGAGTCTCCGCATAACCGATAGAATCTAAACAGTTTTGTCTTTCCGGCAGCTTCCGTTTGGGCTCCGCGCCAATCCCGTGACCGGACAAATATGCACGCGACGATCCCTTTTTTCCACAGTGCGAAATCGGCTGGTGTGGGGTGTCAGGGTAGCCCAGCCAAACTAAGCGCGGGCGGCAAAGGCAATGGTCGCCGGGCTGGCCGTGGGGACCACCTGCCCGGTCGGCGTCAGTCGTCCGGTCGCCGGATCCACGCGAAAGGTCACGATCGTGTCGCCCTGCTCATTAGCGGCATATAGGAATCGCTGAGAGGGATCGAGGCTGATGAAGCGCGGTCCCCGGCCTTGTGTAGGCGTCCAGCCGATGGCGGTCAACAGCCCCGTCTGCGGGTCCGTCGCATAAACAACGATGCTGTCATGACCGCGGTTGGAGCCATAGACGAAGCGTCCATTGGCGGAGACGAGTATCTCGGCGCCCGTGTTGTTGCCGGTAAAATCGGGCGGCGTGGAGGGCAGGATCTGCACCGGCCGCAGGGCGCCGGCCGCAGCGTCCCACTGATAGGTTGTGGTAGTGCTGCCGATCTCGTTGATGACCCAAGCGACGGGAAGCGTCGGATGAAAGGCGGCGTGCCGCGGCGCGTAGCCCGGCCGCGTTCGGACGGAGCCCTGCGCGGTCGGGCTCAGCCTGCCGGTGGCCCGGTCGAAGCGGAATACGAAAATGCGGTCCAGGCCCTTGTCCGGCACCGCCACAAACCGGCCCGACGGGTCGAACACCACGTCATGCGGGTGGGAGCTGGTCTGCTCCACCCGGTGCGGGCCGGGCTCCCCAGGCAGATCCATAACCTGGATATGGTCCGCCAGCGACCCATCGGGCTTCACCGGCAGCACGGCCACCGACCCCGACGCGTAATTCGCCACCACCAGAAATCTCCCGCTGGGGTCGAGGGCGTGATGCGCGCCGTTGCCGCCGCCCGTCGCCGCCTGATTCAGCAGCGCCAGGCGCCCGGTGTCGCCATCCACCGTGAAGGACGTGGCGTACTTCTCATCCCCATGTGCCGCATAAAGGAACCGCTGGTCTCGGCTCAGGATGAGGAAGGAGGGATTCACCAGGTTCCCCAGGTGCTGGAGGTGGCTCCACGCCCCCGTCGCCGGGTCCATGCGGTAGACGTGGATGCCGTCACCCCGCGCGCGCCGCTGCTCCGTGGTAAAGCACCCGACATAGGCGTAAGACACGGCCGGCGGCCTCCGTTGGGCTCGCGCGGGCAAGACCAGCAGCGGGCCGGCGAGCCTGGCGGCGCTTCTCAGAAAGGTACGGCGGCTCTCCATTTTATCTTTTCCTCCCCTGACTCGGTCAGGCGAGGGCATCATCTCATGTTCCGCGCGCCCCTGTCGACTAGGTTAGAAAGGCTATTTTTTCGAACTACAGATAAGGGGTTTTGAACCGCTCGTCGATGTCCACCTGATACCCGCTGGCGAGCCGATTGGTCTCGTTCGCCATACCCACCACCGCCATCAGCTCCGCGAACATCTGGTCCGTCATCCCCGCCTTGCGCGCGCCCGCAGTGTGCGAGGCGATGCAATAGGCGCACTGGTTCGTGGCGCTCACCGCCAGATAGACCATCTCCTTGGTGACGGCGTCGAGCGCGCCGGGAGCCATGATCTCCTTGACGCTCTGCCAGGTGCGGCGGAGCGTGACCGGGTCCTGCGCCAGAGCCTTCCAGAAATTATTGATCCAGTCCGTATTGCGGGTGGCCATGATGTCGTCATACACCGCGCGCACCTCAGGGCCGGCATCGCCGTATTCGACCAGTCCAAGAGTACTCATAGGAAGAAGCTGTTGGCTATCGGCCTTTCGCAGCACCAGTATCGCACGGGCGTGCTGATCCTGGTTGCTGACAGCTAATAGCTAACAACTAATAGCTTCTTTTTCATCCCCTTCGCGAGGCGGCTTGCCCCCCCGCCGCTTCAGGATCTTGTCGAAAGCCTTGAAATCGGCCCGAGCCTTCCGATCGCTGAAGAACCGGGCCGTTTGCAGAGCGGAAACCTTTTCCGCGACGGCCATGGCCACGAACTGGTTTATGCTCGTTCCGTCTTCCTTGCTGATTCGCGCGACCGCGTCTTTGAGCGATCGCGGCAACCGCAGAGGGTAGGTCCGTGTCTCCTTCATGGTCTGATCCTCGCTATAGCTTCCCGCGGGAGGAGAACCTCCACCCCGAGCTGGGAAGGCGCCGTCCCGAAATCCCGCCGGTTGAAGGTAACCAGGGCCTCCGCCCGGCCGTTGACGGCCGCTTCCAGCACCATTTCATCGCCCGCATCGCGCAGTTGCGGCCGCCACAGAAAATGCGTTTCCACGGGCTCTGCCAGGGCGATTACGGCGGTCACAAAAACCTCCGCTTCCCGGTGGGACAGTCCCGCCGCGAGCCGCTGCTCCGCTTTACAACAAGTCGCTTCATATTCCAGGGCCAGAGGGACGCTCACCAATAGTGTCGTACAGCGTTGCCGGGCAGCCCCGAGAATCGCAGCGGACGCTCCTCCCGGACTGCGCATCGCCGCCACCACCACATCGGTGTCGAGCACCAATCTCACATTGTATATGATATCACATCGTGAAAGATATGATATTTGTCCCGGGTCACAGGATCAACATACAGTCCCCGTAGGAGTAAAAGCGGTAGCGCTCGCGCACGGCATGCCGGTACGCCTCCAGAACCGGCTCGCGCCCCGCAAAGGCCGCGACCAGCATGAGCAAGGTCGAGCGGGGGAGGTGGAAGTTGGTCAGCAGGGCGCCGGTCACCCGAAAATCGAAGCCGGGATAAATGAAGATATCGGTCTCGCCCGAGGCCGCCTCGACCGCACCGGACCGGGCCACGTGCTCCAGGGTGCGGACCGACGTGGTGCCCACGGCCACCACGCGCTGGGCGGCGTGAATGGCCCCGGCGGCTTCCGCGCCGATCTCGAACCACTCGCGATGCAGGTGGTGTTCCTCGACCGTTGCGGTGTGGAGGGCTTGAAAGGTTCCCAGACCCACGTGCAGGGTTATCTCCACGAGGCAGGGAAGGCGGGCCAGGACTTCCGGAGTGAAGTGCAGTCCGGCCGTGGGCGCGGCGATGGAACCGCGGCGGCGGGCGAACACGGTCTGGTACCGTTCGCGGTCGGCGGCGGCATCGGGACGACGTATGTAGGGCGGAAGCGGCATGCGCCCGAGGCGGTCGAGCGCGGCCGGTAGGTCGGCCGCGCCGGAGAAGCGCAGCGTCCGCTCGCCGTATTCACCGCGGCCCACAATCTCGGCTTGCAGGTCTTCCGAAAAGATCAGGCGCGCGCCCCTGCCCGCCTTGCGGCCGGGGCGGACCAGGGCCTCCCAGACGGCGGAGTCCTCGTGGTGCTGGCGGGTCAGCAGTACTTCGATGCGGGCCGGGCCGCTGGGACGGCGCGCGTAGAGCCGGGCAGGGAAGACTCGCGTGTTGTTGACCACGACGCAGTCTCCCGGGCGGAGGTAGTCGGGGAAATCGCGGAAGACGCGGTCTTCCAGACGCCCGCTGTCACGGTGCAGCACCAGCAGGCGGGCGGCAGCGCGATCGGCCGGCGGCTCCTGGGCGATCAGGTCTGCGGGAAGCGGGTAGTCGAAGTCGGAAACCAGCATACTTGGAGCGCCGCCTACGACCGCAGCCGCAGCAGAAAATACGTCCCCGCCAACGTGAAGATCACGTCCGGGGACCAGGCGGCCAGGGCCGGCGCGAGCTGGCTCACGTTGCCCATCTGCTCGAATAAGGCATTTACCGCTACATAGGCAATAGCCACACCCAGGCTCACCGCCACCCCGGCCAGCGCGCCGCGGTTCCCGGTGAGGAACGCGAAAGGCACCGCCAGCAGTCCCATGATGAAGGCGAACGCCGGGAACGAGAACTTCTTGTGCAACTGGACCTGCAGCCGCACGGTGTCGAAGCCGCTCTGGGTAAGGTCGAGGATGTATTCGCGCAGCTCCCGGAAGTTCATCTGCTGGTACTGTTTCACTTCCTTCAGGAAGTAGTTGGGGGGCTCGTCGAGCTGGGGGAAGGTCTTCACCGTGAAGGCCTCGAAGCCGGTGACGCGGCCGCCCCGAATCTCGCGCGTCCAGCCCTGCTCGTAGATCCAGGCCTGCAGCGACTCCTGCCACTCGGCGCGCTCGGCGGAGATGTGGCGGATGAGCTGAAACCGCTGGGGATCGAACTCGTAGATGTTCACCCCCCCCATCACGCCCCGCGTCTGGTCGTAATAACTGTAGTAGTAGATACGATTGCTGCCGGGGCGGCCGAAGATCCACTGGCGGTCGGGGCGAAGGTAGGTGCGGACCGGGCGCCCTTTGATCTCGTTCCGGATGGCATCCTGGCGGCGGTTCGCTTCCGGCAGAACATAATGGTCGAAGGCGAACAGCAGCCCGCTCACGCCCAGGGCCACCGCCAGCACCGGCAGCGTCAGGCGGTACAGGCTGATGCCGCAGGCCTTGAAGGCGGTAATCTCGTTCCGTTTGGTGAGCACGCCGAAGGCCACCAGCGTCGCCACCAGCACGCTGATGGGCGCGGTGGTGTAGATGAGCTGGGGTGTCAGGTAGAACAAATAGGTGAGAAACCGCGCCAGGGGGGTGTGATTGGCCAGGATGTCGCTGAGCAGCTCGAAGAACGTGAAGACGTGGTACAGCAGGACGAAAGAAGCCAGCAGCACGGCGAAATAGAACAGGAAGCTCTCGAGCACGTACTGATCGACCAGCCGGAACAGGAACAGCAGCCGCGGGGTGCGGCGGGGGGCGCCGTTGCGGACGCCGGCGGGCGAGGCGGCGGCCGCAAAGCGGCTGCGGAGACGGGCCCCCAGCCGGCGGAGCCAGGAGGTGAAGTCGTGGTCGCCGGGAGCGTCCAGGCGGGAGAGCAGGAAGAGGCCGAAGAGGGCGAAGACCACGTCGGCGCTCCACACGGCCAGCCCTACCGGCGCCCTCTCCTCGCGGGCCATGTTAATACCACTGATGAGTAAGGTGTAATAAACAAATACCAGCAGGACTGTCACCACCACCCCCATGGACTTGCCCGAGCGGTGCGAGGAGACGCCCAGGGGAATGCCGGCCAGGGCCAGGACCAGGCAGGCCACCGGCAGGGCCAGCCGCTGGTAGAGCTCGATGCGGGCCTCCACCCAGTTGGGGCTGTACCGCGCGTGGAAGGGGAGTTCTCCGGTGTTCACCTCCTGGTAAGGACGGCGGGCGCGGGCGGCGCTGGCAGGCGCGGTTTCCAGGATCTGGTCGGTCTGGGTGAAGTTGTAGACGTCGTACTGGGTGACGTCGCTCGATTGCTCGTGGGTGCCGCCCCGGATGAGGTGCAACTGGAGCTGGTTCTTTTCCGGGTTGGGAATGGCAATGGCTTCTTCGGCCACGGTGACGCGCGGGCCGGTGACCTTGCTGCGCACGCTCACCGAGGAGCGGTCCTCGGGCGGGCGCAGGTCGGCCAGGAACACGCCCCGCCAGCGCACCACCGGACCGGGCACGACGTCCCGAACGTAGACTATGGTATTGGGAAAACCTTCGTCGAAAACACGAGGCTGGATTTCGGCCGAGATGTACGAGGACCGCAGCCGGTTCTGGAGGCGGTAGAACTCCCGCCACGCCCGGGGACTCAAATAGAGCGAGACAAAAGCGCTGGCCCCCAGACCCACCAGGGCGAACACGGTGACCGGCAGGATGAAATGGCGGGTAGGGATGCCGGCGGCCCGCATGGCCAGCACCTCGCCGTCGGCGGACATGCGGCTGAGCCCGATGAGGATGCCCACCAGCACTCCCATCGGGATAGTGAAGGTGAGGGTTTGGGGGAGCGTGAGCAGAAACAGGTATCCCACCATCTCCGCCGAGGCCGTCCGCCGCACCAGCAATTCAAAGAGCTGCCCGACACTCCGCAGGAACAGCACGAAGGTAAACAGCACCACCCCGATCAGCGCGCTGGAAACAATCTCGCGGAAAATGTAGCGCGAAAGAAGGCGGGCGGTTCGCCGGTGCATCCGAAGACCTGACCGCCAGTGTAACACTCCGTTCGCACCGGGCCGCGAAGGTGTCCAGACGACACCTGAGGATTCGTTCTGGAAACTAAGCGCGCCCCGCTGCGCGAAGCTCTTGCGGTAGAGATCCCAATGTCGGGGAGCGGTATTCGTCGCAGCGGGGCGCCTGCTCGCCTCCAACTTGCCCCCCCCCAGACGTGGGGCTTCTCCATCCGGATCAACCCGACCAGGTCGCTCAGCACGGCTTCCCGGTCCCAGTTCTGAAACGTCTCCTCCAGATTCTTCGAGTAGTCGGCCGCGCGCAGCAGCTCGGCCGTCCGCAGAGCGCCCCGGGAGTCGAAGAAGTCGCCCGCAATCAGGTTGGCCCCAGCCTCGCCCCGGGTGAGCACGGCCAGGGTGACGTCGACCCCCTGTCCGCGACTGAGGAGCGTCATCATGCCTCCGTCCTCGTCGTCCGGGTGAGCCGTGAGGTACATGACCCGGGCCGTGGTTTGCAGGCGCTTCAGGGACTGCCACCGCCCGGCGGCGCCGCGGTCTTCGGGGAGGGGGTCGCGGGCGGGCTGCGAGAGGGGCAGCAGGCACAGGAGGAAACAGAAACGTGGCACCTCCACGAGGACACACCGCTAATCAGGCCCAGCATAGTCAGCATTAGAATTAACAGCGAGGCCCTTGACAATGCAGCACTTTCAGGGGAAACTAGTGTCACATAGGAGTCTCGCATTCATGAAACGATGTCGGATGGTGCAGTGCACGCTGTAAACCCGGGGGCGGAACGCCCGAAAGCCTTTGACTCACATTCAGGAGGGGAATTTACTATGAGACTGGGAACGATTGCGGTCACGCTGGTGGTGGCCCTGTGTCTGTTGAGCGGCTTGGCTATCGGCCAGGTGCTGTACGGAAACCTGGTGGGGAACGTGACGGACCCGCAGCAGGCGTCCGTCGTTAACGCGGTGGTCAGCGTCAAGAACAATGCCACCGGGTATTCGACGGAAGCGAAGTCGGATGAGCGCGGCGCCTACGAAGTCCGGAATCTGGCGCCGGGCGTGTACACCATCCGCATCACCGCCAGCGGCTTCACTACGTTTGAGGCCAAGGACATCGCGATCCAGGCGAACAACATCGCCCGCGTGGACGCTCCCCTCACCGTTGGCGCGGTGACCGAAGTAGTCACCGTCGGAGCCGAGATCACCCAACTGCAGACCGACAAGTCCGACGTCCATACCGACATTTCGACCCAGCAGTTGACCCAGGTGGCGGTGGCCGGTTACCGCAACTTCCAGTCGATGATCGACTTGATTCCAGGCTCCACTCCGGGAGCGTTTCAAAACGCCTCCACGGACTCTCCGGCCCGGGCCTTGACCACCAACGTCAACGGCACGGCGCGCAACTCGAACAACACCCGGATCGACGGCGCGGCCAACGTTTTCACGTGGCTGCCGCACCACACGTTCTACATTCCGCCCATGGAGTCGATCGAGACGGTGAACATCTCGACCAACAACTTCGACGC
>JBGOUV010000357.1:0-7378 GCA_041477815.1 Terriglobia bacterium
CCGCGTGGTGCTTCGCACCGGGGACGGCTTGGCAGGCTGCTCTGCGGGCGCGGCGACCGGTGGTGGTGGCGCTGCCAGCGGCGGTTGGGGTGCGGCCGGGGCGGTCTGAGCCAGGGGGGCCGCAGCGCTCTCCTGCGCCTGCCCGGCAGCCACTTGCTGCGTCAGCCGGCGGACGGCGAATAACAGCACGCCGACCAAGACCACCAACCCGATGACCGCTATCTTCAGCCCCTTCATGGATTACCTCCTTTTGCAGCCAACCACGCCATCCGCTCCCTTACCGTCGCGGTTCGGCGCCGGCTAGCCCCTAGCCTTCTAGGGACGGCCCCCCGCAACCGCCAGTTTCACGGATTCTCAGGCGGCGGCTGGGGCGGCGCCACCGGCTCGGGATTCTTACATACTCCGACTTCCACGCGGAAGTCGGCCACCTGGCGCCAGGTTTCTCCTACCCGCCGCTCCACCTCGTAGGTCCGCAGCTTGGCGTCCTCCCGCAGCCGCCAGTCCGACGCCCGCCGGACCGCCCACTTCGGTGTGATGGGGCGCGAGCTGGTCTCGCGGAGCATCCAGCTCATCCCCGCATTCAACGTCTCGTACATCTCAAATCCCTCGGACGAGCGGTCGATCAGAGCCCAGCCGTGGTCCCGGCTGTCAAAGTAGAACTGCTGGAGCAGACCCTGGCGGCCCTCCTCGGTGAAGATGCGCAACGGCTCCCAGGTCTGTCCGCCGTTGGTGGTCACCAGCAGGTAGGGGTCGTGGGGGAACTGGTCCTGCGGCTGCACCGCAATCCAGCCGTGCTGGTCGTTGAGAAACTGGATCGACTCGAAGCCCGCGGCCGGAATGCGGGCCACCGGCTCCCGCCAGGTGGCGCCGGCGTCGTCGCTCCACAGCGCGATCGAGGACAGCGTGGCGGCCGGAGTGTGCAGGTTGCCCGCCAGCAGGATCTTGGGACTCACCGCCTCCACCGCCGTCAGTTCCATAAACACGCGGCAAGGCTCCTCGTTGGAGCACTGGATGTTGGCGGCCTCCAGCTCCGCCGCCCGGCAGGACAGCGGCACGCGCTGCTGGGCGGCCAGCACGGCGGCGGTCCCGCAAATTATCAATAGTAGGCGAATGAGCGGCCTCCCCGGGGACCCGACACCTGATATCATAAACCGAGGCAGGACCCTCGTTCATGTTGTCCGGGCTTTTTTCATTGCTTACCGCCCATCTGCCCAAGCTGACCACTACGGCGGCGGTCGATATCCTCTTGGTGGCCTACCTGATCTACCAGTTGCTGCTGGTGGTCCGGGGGACGCGGGCCGCCCACATCCTGCTGGGGCTGTCGCTGTTGGGGGTTCTCTATTGGGCCTCCCGGTGGCTGGGCTTTGAAACCTTGAACACCCTGATGGCCAACCTGATCCCCTACTCCATGCTGGCCATCCTGCTGGTGTTCCAGTCCGAGATCCGCCGCACCCTGGGACGGCTGGGGCGGCGGCCGTTCTTCCGGGGGACCCAGGTGGCGCGCGGCGAGGCCTACGACGACGTGCTGCTGGCCATCGCCCACTTGGCCGAGTCCCGCACCGGAGCGCTGATCGTGGTGGAGCGCGACATCGGGCTGCGGACCTTCATCGAAAGCGGCGTGCCCCTGGAAGCGCGCCTTTCCTACGACCTGCTGCTGGCCATTTTCCATCCCGGGGGCCCGCTGCACGACGGGGCGGCCATCATCCAGCAGGACCGCATCGCGGCCGCCGCCTGCTTTCTGCCCCTGACCACCAATCCGGCCCTGGCCAGCCAGCTCGGGACGCGCCACCGCGCCGCCATCGGCGTCACCGAAGAGAGCGACTGCGTGGCCTTCGTGGTGTCCGAGGAGACCGGCCGCATCTCCATCGCCGCGGGCAGCAAGATCGAGCAGGGCGTGCCGGCCGAGGAGCTGCGGGAGCGGGTGGTCCGCTGGTTCGGGCGACCGGCCTCGCCAAGTCCCACCGCCCAGCCGGCGGTCGTCCGCGAGGCCGCTTGGGAGCCGGGAGAAATCGAGCGGTGAAGAACCTGCTACAGAGTTACGTCCTGAACAACCTCGGCCTCAAGGTGCTGTCGCTGGCCGGCGCCGTGGTGCTGTGGGCCCTGGTAGGCGCCGAGCCGGACCTGGAAACGTCGATCAGCGTCCCCCTCGAGTTCCACAACATGCCCCAGGAGCTGGAGCTGGTCTCCGAGCAAACGCCCAACGTCTACCTGATGGTGCGGGGGCCCTCGGGGAAGGTGCGCAACATCAACCGCTCGGAAGTGGCCGTAGTGCTGGACTTGTACAGAGTGCGGCAGGCGGGCGCGCAGACCTTCACGCTGGACACCTCGCAGGTCGTCCTGCCGCGCGGCGTCCGGCTGATACGAGCCATCCCCTCGCAGGTGCGTCTGAACTTCGAGAAGCGGCTCACCCGCGAGGTGCGGGTCCTGCCGCGCTTCACCGGGGCCTATATGACTGGCTACGGCGTAGCCAGCTATGCCATCGATCCGCCGATGTTGAAGGTGGTGGGTCCGGAGAGCCGGGTGGCGCTGCTCGATTATGTCACCACCGATCCTATCGACCTCAGCACTCTGGTCGGCACGGCCAGCTATCCGCGCAATGCCTATTTGGAAGATCCGCACCTGCGCTTCGAGAACCTGCAATCGGTGCGGGTCCACGTGGAGATGAAGAAGAAGTAATGGCCCGAGAGCTGTTTGGAACCGACGGGATTCGGGGGGTGGCGGGCGAGCCGCCGCTGGATGACGGCACGGTATACGCCGCCGGGCGCGCCTTGGGAGAGTTGGTGGAGCAGCTCGATCCGCATCCCGAAGTGGTGCTGGGAATGGATACCCGGGAGAGCAGCCCGCACCTGGCGCGCCTGATGGCCGCAGGCCTGGAGCGCGCCGGAGTGCCCGTCCGCTTCGCCGGCGTGATCCCCACGCCCGGCCTGGCGCGCCTCACCCACGCCGAACACTTCGTGGCCGGGGTGATGCTGTCGGCCTCCCACAACCCCTACCAGGACAACGGGATCAAGATCTTCGCGCACTCCGGCTACAAGCTGCCCGACGAGCAGGAGGAACAGGTGGAGGAGGGGATCGGGCGTCTGCGCGGCGGCCGGGCGGCAGTCCGGGAACTGTCGATCGACCCCACCCTCGCCGACCGCTATATCGATTTTCTGGCCGGTTGCTGGGCCGGACCTCCGGGCTCGCCGCGGCTCAAACTGGTCGTCGACTGCGCCAACGGCGCCTCCTACCAGGTGGCGCCGCGCCTCTTTGAGCGCCTGGGTTTCGCCGCCGAGTTCGTCGGGAATCAGCCGGACGGCCGCAATATCAACCGGAACTGCGGCTCGCTCCACCTGGACGCCCTGCGTTGCCGGGTCCTCGAAACCAAGTCCGACCTGGGCGTGGCCTTCGACGGCGACGCCGACCGCGCCCTTTTCATCTCCGGCACGGGCCGCGAAATCAACGGGGACGCCGTGCTCTGGATGGCCGCCCGGCACTTGGCCACGCCCCTGGTCGTCTCGACCACCATGGCCAACCTGGGCCTCGAGAAGGCTCTCGCGGGCGAGGGTATTGGTATGATTCGGACCCAGGTCGGCGACAAGTACGTCCTGGAAGAGATGCTGCGCCGGGACGCGGAGCTGGGAGGCGAGCAATCCGGACACGTGATTTTCCGCCGCTGGGCCACTACCGGCGACGGCCTCCTCACCGCCCTCAAGGTGCTGGAAATGGTCCTCGCCACCGGACGCACTCTGGACGAGCTGACCGCCGGCCTGCCCGTCTATCCCCAGATCATCCGCAACGTCCGGGTGAAAGGCCGCACCCCTCTCGAGCAAGTTCCGGCCGTGCACCAGGCGGTGCAGTGGGGCGAGCGCGAGCTGAACGGCCGCGGCCGCATTATCGTGCGTTACAGCGGCACCGAGTCGCTCATCCGGGTGATGGTGGAGGCCGAGACCGAGGAAGAAGTGGATCGCCACGCCACGCGCCTGGTCGACATCATCTCCGGCCAATTGGGAGCGTAGGGAGCCGGCTGCGAATGTCGCGCCACGCCGCCGCAAAGTCCACCGGGCGCGACACCTGGTAGGATTTCCTCCGAGGGTAGTACACCAAAGTAGGTCCCAGCACCAGCACGGCATCGTAGGGACCTTCCGCCAGCAGGCCGGACAGAACGTCCTGCTTCGCCAGCAGGCTCCGGTAATCCACCCGCACAAAGTCGGCTCGGCCCAGGGCGTCGCGCAGACCCCGGAAGTCCAGGCGCGGGGTGTCGTCCTGACGAAACACGATGCGCCGCTCGGCGGGCTGAAATGCCACCAGGCTCAGGCGGCCGAACCGCGGCTCGCGGGTGATC
The DNA here is from genome assembly GCA_041477815.1 of Terriglobia bacterium. Classification (GTDB taxonomy): domain Bacteria; phylum Acidobacteriota; class Terriglobia; order Bryobacterales; family JACQDG01; genus JBGOUV01. The sequence continues at coordinate 4,325 of JBGOUV010000357.1, forward strand.
GCCCGAAGCATCGTCACCAGGTCCTCGATCACGTAGGGTGGAGCCAGTGGCAGCAGCACACGCAGGTGCAGCGAGCCCTCCCTGGCCACGGGGGCCTCCTCGTCCAGGTGCGCCGCCAGCTCGACGCCGCGCGGGGCTTGGGCGGAAACCTCCCAATGTGCCGAACAAACCCGTTCGCTCTGGTCGCGCAGCAGCCAGTCCACCTGGTATCTGCCCTCCCGCACCGCGAACCGGCCCTGGAGGACCAAGTCCTCGTTCGTGGGCGGAACGTCCACGCGATCGTTAAGGTAGACGGGATCGCCGGGGTGGTCGAGCGGGGTGATCCGGATCAGGAGGCGCAACCGGCCTGCCGGCAGGTCCTGCCGGGGGATCCGAACCGTGTATCCGGCGTGGAGCCCCAAATCGAAGCCCAGCGCCGCCCGCGCCGGCGTCACCCGGCAGGGCAGATCCTGCCGCGCCTCCGCCGTCGCCAGCACCGCCAGATCGCCCGGCAATTGTAAAAAGAGCACGAACAAAGCCAATTCCCCCATAGCCCACCGCTCTCCCTTACTGGGAGAGATGGCGCTGGGGCGGGAAAGTAGCGATAAAAGTTATTACTACGAACGATGCTCAATCCGGGGGTTCTGGCGGGGGGGGCTTCTCTTCCGGCTTGGCGGCGGCGTCCGCCTCGAAGGCGATGGAGGCGTCGGCGCTGAACTTGCGATACAAACGAAATTCGACCTCGTTGCGCGTCAATACCTTCGCTTCCCGCATCCGCACCGTGGCCCGGCGGGGCAGCAGGTAGTCCCGGCCGGCGATGCCGGTAAAGCCGTACTCCAGGGTGGAGCGGGCCTCGTTGATGGGGAAGTCATGCGGTATCCCCTCGGTGATCATGCTCAGGCGCAGGACCATGCTGGTGTCCTTGTCGACGTACAACAGGCCCGAGTAACCCGCAATGATGTCCTGCTGCTTCTGGTAGCTGATGTGCCAGTGGGACCGCTCCTGCCGGACCCGAAACCGGAACACATACGTTTTGCGGCCGCCCACCGTGCTGTGGCGGTCCCAGGCGAACTCGGCCATGGTTTCCGGAGCCATCATTTCCGCCAGCATGCTCCCGAACTCGCCGGTGGACGTGGCCCCGCCCAGCGACTCGTAGGAGCGGTTGGTGAGCTGCTCGTTGACGCTGATGACCTTGTAGTCCTCTTTCTGCTCGAAGTAGCTGAGCCGGGTCTTGATCTCGTCGTACTTGATCCAGTCCATCTCGAGGCCGGTGGGATCGACGTAGCGCCGGGTGAGTTGCAGGCAGATGAAGTCGGGCAGACGCTTGGTGTAGGACAGCGCGTAAGTGCGAGCCTCTTCGATGATGCGCTTCTGGTCTTCGGGCGAGGGGGGCGGCTCGACAACCTTTTCAGGGGCCGCGACCACCGGCGTCTGGACCGGCGCCGGCAGACCTTGGGAAGTCCTCTGGAGCTCCCGCAGGGCCTGCACCGCCTGGGGTCCGGCGCCCAACCCTTGCAACTCCTCGATCAGGCGGTCGCTTATCGAGAAGGTGAGCTTCTGGCGGCGCAGGTAGGTGGCGACTTCTTTGTCTTTCTGCTGCAGCTTCACCGAAGAATCGATCAGGCTGCGCAGTTGCTGCCAGGTGAGCGTGGACTGGGCCACCGCCAGCGCGGCACAGAAGAACGCCAGGGCCAGGCGAGACTTCATGCCTCTATTGTATCGCTACGCGCCTTGGAAGAGGTCCCGGATCCGGCGGGCGACCACCTTTTCATCCCCCGGGTCGCCCATAATCATGGTGAGATAAAACCCCTGGCGCTCGTGCGCGAGCACGGCAATCCGGGGATCGCCGTCCAGGAGCTTGCGCATGCACTCCCGGGTGGTCATGCCGACCGCCTTCTCGTCCCACTGGACGAACACGCGCGGGATCTTCCGGACCCGCTCATACGGCATGTACCCGACCGTCAGGCCACGAACCTTCTTGAGCGCGCCGAGCAGGTACTCGCACTGCTCGCGGTACTGGCGGTCGAGCGCGGCGAAGTCCAGCCGGGAATACTTCTCGGCGGCCAGCCAGACCCCGACGATCTCCTCGCGCCCGACCTTGAAGGGACGCCCCTGGGAGTCGGAGTTGGGGCTGGCGTTCTTCATGGCGGCGGCGACGAGGTCCCGGCGCCCGGCCAGGATGCCCGAGCACTGCGGGCCGCGCAGATGCTTGCCGCCGCTGATGGCGATCAGGTCCGGACCGGCGGCCGCCACTTTGCGGAGGTTCTCCCACGGCGGGAGCATGTTCGCAGCGTCCACCAGGACCGAAAAGCCCGCCTGGCGCCCCACGGCGACGCACTCCTCGAGCGAGAGCGGTTCTTTCTCCCAGGTCCAGTCACCAGTGGTGCCGCCCAGGTAATACATCATGGCCGTCTGGGGCGAGGCGGCGGCGACAAGCTGCTCGCGCGTCTCCACCTCGATGATCTTGACTCCGGCGCTGCGCACCGCGTGGTCGTAGCCGTTGCGGTGGATCTTCTGGATGATCACCTCGGTCTTCAGGCCGTCGAGATTGGGAAGCTGCCGGACGCGCTTGACGTCGGGACCGGTCAGGCACGCGTAGGTGCCCAGCGCAATGGCCCCGGCGGCGCCGGTGGTAACCATGGCGGCCTCGGCGCCGATCAGCTTAGCCAGCCGCTCCCCGACTTTCTCCTGCAACTCTTCGAGCAGGACGAAGTGACGCGAGGCCTCGGCCATGGCCGCGTCCAGCTCGGGCCACTTCTTCGAGGCGCCCAGCACGGTGTGGGTGCCGCGGCAGTTGATGACCGGGCGGATGCCCAGGTCCTGATAGACGCCGCCGCTCGACCGCGTAGTGCGGGCGGCCCGCACCGGCAGCGCCGAGAGCAGCGATCCCTTGATGAGATTCCGTCGGGTGGTAGGCATGGAGTGATTATACTGGTTCCATGAAGGTCCCGCTCAGCCGCCTGGCCCACGCCCGCTCGGGTGACAAGGGCGATACGGCCAACATCGGCGTCATCGCGCGGGAGGACCGCTACTACCCGATCCTCGCGCGCGAGGTGACGGCCGACCGGGTCAAGC
>JBGOUV010000485.1:0-4406 GCA_041477815.1 Terriglobia bacterium
GCGCCCGAAACCCGCCCCGCCACGTATACCCCCATGGTGACGGCCAGGCCCCATCCCACGGTAATGTTGGTGTAGCCGCCCTTGTCGAACAGGACCACCATCGCCACCACGCCCGTCCCGAACAGGATCAGGATCATGGTCCCCAGGAACTCTGCGATCAGCTCACCAGCCAGACTCGGTCGATTCATTTGCCTCTCCGGTAACGGTCCAGGGCCACGGCCCCGACGATGATCCCGCCGGTCAGCACGTCCTGGACCCAGTTGGGAACGCCCTTCATGCTCAAGCCGCTGCGGATCACGGTCATCAGGAGGGCGCCGGCCAGCGACCCTCCGACGCTGCCCTGCCCGCCGGACAGGCTGCCGCCTCCGATGACCACGGCGGTGATGATATCGAGTTCCATGCCCTTGGCGGCGGTGGGGTCTCCCACGGTCAGGCGGCTGAACTGCATCAGCCCGGCGAACCCGGTCAACAGCCCGCCCAGCAGATAAACGTATAGTTTGACCCGCTCCACCCGCACCCCGCACAACCGGGCCGTGGGTTCGTTCGAACCGATGGCGAAAGCATGCCGGCCCAGCACGCTGTGCTCCAGCAGTACGGCCATGGCGATGGCCAGCAGCAGCGCCAGCCACACCCCGCTCGCCACCAGCATCCAGCGAGGCTCGGGGAACTTGGTCAGCATGTCGTTAAGCCAGGTAATCGGCGCGTCGATCTTCTGCTCGTGCGCCAGACCCGTGGCCGCCCCGCGATACACCAGCAGGGTTCCCAGCGTGATGATGAACGGGACCAGGCCCAGCCGGGTGACCAGCAGGCCGTTGAGCGCCCCGCAGAGGCCGCCTACGGCCACCCCGGCCAGCGCCGAGATCACCGGCGGCCATCCGGCCTCCAGCAGCCGGGCAATCACCACCGTCACCAGGGCGATGATCGAACCGACGCTTAAGTCGATCCCTCCCGCCAGGATGATCCAGGTCATTCCCAGGGCCCCCGCCGCCACGATGACGCTTTGGGTGAGCAGGGTGACCTGGTTGTAGCGGGAATAGAACGGCGGCCCGGCCCACAGGGAAAACACCGCGAATACCAGGGCCAGTCCAGCCAGCGGTCCCAGCCTTCTCAACGCGTCGCTCCTGTGGCCGCGCTGAGGACCGCGTGCTCGGTCCACTCCGCCACCGGGGCCTTTTCCCCCAGCCGCCCGCGTCGCATCACCGCGAGGTTATCGCAAATGCCCAACAGCTCGGGCAGATACGAGCTGATGAACAGAATGGCCTTACCCTGCGCGGCCAGCCGTCCGATCAGCTCGTAGATCTGCGCCTTGCTGGCCACATCGATGCCCCGGGTAGGCTCGTCGAGCAACAGCACGTCGCAGTCCTGGTGCAGCAACCGCGCCAGGGCCACCTTCTGCTGGTTGCCACCCGATAGCGACACCACGGGCGCCTCGGGCGAGGCCGCCCGGATCCCCAGACGCGCCATCCAGCCCGCCGCGCCGCGTTTCTGAGCGCCTCGGTCCAGCCACCCCCAGCGCACATAGGAGTCCAGTCGCGACAAGGTCAGGTTATCCGTGACCGACAATCCCTAAGCCAGACCCTCGCCCTTGCGGTCCTCGCTCAGCAGCCCCACGCCTACGCGGTGCACCACGATCCTTCCGCTTGTGACCGGCGCCAGCCCGAACACTGCCCGTACCAGCTCGGTCCGGCCCGCCCCGATCAGGCCTGCGATCCCCAGGATCTCCCCTCGACCTAGCACCAGACTCGCCGACTCCACCCCCGGCGCGGCCACCTCGGCCAGCTCCAGCACCGGGTCGCCAATCTGGTGCGGCAGGCGCGGGAACATCTCGGCGATCCGGCGCCCCACCATCCACTCCACTATCCGGTCCAGCCCCACCTCTCCGATCCGCCCGCTCCCCGCCGTGCGCCCGTCGCGCAGCACGGTGAATCTTTCGGCGATCCGCTCGACCTCTTCCAGGAAATGGCTGATGTAGATGACCGCCACGCCGCGGTCCCGGAGGCGGCGGATTACGTCGAACAGACGGGGCACGTCGGCCGCCGCCAGGCTGCTGGTCGGCTCGTCGAGCACCACCACCCGGGCGTCGAACACCAGGGCCCGGGCCAGCTCGACGATCTGCTGTACCCCCACACTCAAGCTGCCCACCGGCTCTGCGAGCGAGATCTCTTCGTGCCCCAGAGCCGCCAGAGCCTGCCGGGCCCGGTGGTCGAGTTCGCCGCGCCGGATCCATCCCCGGGCCACCGGCTCCATCCCCAGCAGAATATTGGCGGCCACGGGCAGGTGGGGGGCCAGGGCCAGCTCCTGGTAGACCATGGCTACGCCCCGCCGCCGCGCCTCCAGCGGGTTCGCCGGGGCGTAGGGCTCGCCGTCCAGCAGCATCCGGCCGGCGTCCGGCTGGTACACGCCGCTCAGGATCTTCATGAGGGTGCTCTTCCCGGCCCCGTTTTCCCCCACCAGCGCGTGGACCGACCCCGCCTCCACCGTCAGATCCACCCCGTCCAACGCCGCCGTCGCCGCAAACGACTTGCGCACGCCAGCCATCTCGATGCGCGCAGACGCCATCACCGGCCCAGATATTGCTCGATAGGAGGGGAAAGCAGCAGGCGCACCTCCGGCGTCTCCATGGTTTCGGGCGTAGCCACCGTGGCCCCCGTATCCACCCGCTTCTCGACCGGAGCCGCCGGGTTCCGCAGCCGCCCGACCAGGGTCTTCACGCCCAGCTCCCCCATACGGAACGGATTCTGCAGCACCAGGCCGTACAGATGCCGTTCGCGCAGACCGGCGATCAGTTTCTCACTCGAATCGAACCCTACAAACTTCACTTTGCCCGCCTTGCCCGCGTCGGTCAGGGCCCGCAGCATCCCAAAGGTGGTCGACTCGTTGGGGCAAAAGACCCCTTCCACAGTGGGAAAGCGATTCAGCAGGTTTTCCCCGGTCTGGTAGGCGGTCTCGGTGGTGATGCCGCCGTACTGGTTGTCGCTGAGGATGCGGATCCCGGGATGGTTGCGGATCTCGTCCAAGAAGCCCTGCTCGCGACGCATGGTGCTCTCCGCCCCCACCATAACCCGCATCAGGATCACCGACCCCTGGCCCCCCAGCACGTCCACCAGACGCTGGGCCCCGAGCCGGCCGCCCTTGTAATTGTCGGTGGCGATAAAGCTGATGAAGTCGTCGCCGGCGAGGCCCGAGTCGACCACTACAGTAGGAATCCCCGCCCGCCGCGCCTCGGCCACCGGCTTCTGCAATCCCTTGCCATCGAGCGGGGCGAGCACGATGCCGTCCACCCGCCGCGAGATCATGTCTTCGACGACGGCGATTTGCTGGGCCCGGTCGTCTTCTTTCTGCGGACCCTTCCAAACGATTTCAACGCCCTCTTCGCGGGCCGCCTTCACGGCGCCGGCATGGATCGACTTCCAGTATTCGTGCGTGGTGCCCATGGGAATGACGGCCAAGGTAAGCTTGCGGTCGCGCGAGTCCCCACCACAGGCCGCCAGGACCGCCAGCACCGAACACACCCACACCGCGCGCATGACCGACCGATTGTAACAGAGAGTAACAGAGGCGGATGCGCCGGGCCGGGATCGGGGCATGGCGATAGGGGACGGCGTACGTTCCTTGGGCGGGTCCGAAAATTTTTTGCGTACCGGGAGAACTCCGGTGTGCGGCTGGGTGTCGGTCCTGCTGTAACTGCTTGGGTAATCCTCGAGTTACGGGGCTTCGCCAACATTCGCCAACCTTCGGCCTTTTCGCAAACCGTTTGCCCTTCTCTGGTACCAGGGGATATACCAACGCCCGGTACCTGGGCAAGGGCAGGGGGTAAGTTTTCGACAAACCGTTGAGCACAGCGCGGGTCGATTACGGTAAACTCAGGTCATGGCGAAAGTCGTCGATCCGCGCAGGCTCCCCGAGCCGGAAATTACTATTCCGGGACTCAAGCCACCGGTGCGGGATTTCACGCCTGTTGACGATGGTGATGCCTCCGAAGTGGACGCCTTTAATCAGATGATCCGGGAGTTTCGCGATCAGAACCCCGCCGCCCAACCGGAACCGAAGTGAATGCGCTTCTGCTGGACACCAACGCTGTGTCCGTGCTCTTCAATAAGAGCCATTCCCTGCGACCAGCGCGCTCCGTTGAAGACGCGGCGAAGAACGGGCGAAACTGCCCGGCCGCACCGGCCGCGTCTTCATCACCTTTGGTGGGCCGCAGGCCCATGGGGCACTCGGTGGAAGATCACCCGCGGGGAGCGGGGCTGCAGCCCGCCCTACACTCGCGGGCCGGTGGAGTCCAGGACGTGACGAATGGTTTGCGCCAGCTCGGTGGGCCGGTAGGGCTTCTGGAGATAGGCTTTGGCCCCCAGGGCCAGCAACTCGTCCGGTTCCACGGCGGCGTAACCGCTGGCCAGCACCAC
>JBGOUV010000171.1:0-14020 GCA_041477815.1 Terriglobia bacterium
CGTCGAGCTGCACCTGGGCCGCCCCCTCCCGACCACAGGAAGGAGCCCCCGGGACGCCCGCGACCTTACCGCCCTAGCGCGGGAGCGCATCGCGGAGCTACTGGAGAAAGCAAGCAGGGGCAGCACCGAACCGTCCCCGTAGGGCGGGCTGCAGCCAAGCTTCAGCCTTTCAATGAAGGTTCAGCCCTGCCTCCGACGGGTGATTTTCAACCAAGCCAAACACTGTGTTGCGAAAAGCTCGCAGGGCCCTGTGGCTTGGCGGCGCTTCGAAAAAGATCCGGCCGCGACGGGGTGGACCGGGGGGAAACAATCAGCTCGGTCTTGGTTTGGCGGGCTCAAGGACATTCGCAGGAGTGTCATGCCTCCGGTTCGCCGCCATTTCGTTCCGAACCTGGCTGACTGCACGATGGTCTCAAAGCTCAGCAACTCTTGGAACCGGATCCATCGTCTCGGAGTCGGGAGCGGCTGGGTCCATTAAGTGTCTAACGACTCGGGCGTTCAGCGGCGGGCGTTGTTTGCCCGTCCGCGGCAACGCCTTCGCCGGGCGATGCCTCTCTCAAACAGGCTTGTCGTCTTCTGCGATCAGGACCACAGGCGGACCACCGGTCGAGATCTCGATGGCGTGGGCCACAGTGGCCTGGCCGGCGGCTGAGGCCATTGCCGCCTGCAACGATTCGATCGAGTCAAAGTACAACGAAGATGTTTCCGCCTGCTTCACCAACAACTTCACGGTGGTTCGACCGGTGCGTCGCATCAACGTGGATTTGACCCAGGGCTGTTGCGAGAGCAGGACGCGCGGGCGGCGCGTCTGAACATCAGCAGGCAGGCGGTAATCAAGACATTGCTGCGGCAGGCGCTGGACGAGGGCCGGCGGCGGGTGCGCTAGAATTGGCGTATGGCCTTTCCGATTACGCGGCCGCGGCGGCTGCGGCAAGGCGAGTTGCTGCGGGGGATGGTGCGGGAGACGCGGCTGGCCGCTACCGACTTTATCTACCCGCTGTTTGTATGTCCCGGGGAGGGCGTGAAGCGGGAGATTGGGGCCATGCCGGGCAACTACCAGATGTCGGTGGACGAGGTGGTGAAGGAGTGCGCCGAGGTGGCGGGGTTGGGGATCCCGGCGGTGCTGCTGTTCGGGTTGCCGGAGAGCAAGGATGCGGAGGGGTCCGGGGCCTATGCCGCCGACGGGATTGTCCAGCGGGCGGTGCGGGCCATTAAGGCCGAGGTGAAGAACCTGCTGGTGGTGTGCGACGTTTGCCTGTGCGAGTACACCAGCCACGGCCACTGCGGCCGGATCGCGGACGGGGAAGTGGACAACGACTCCACGCTGGAACTGCTGGCGCGGGCGGCGCTGGCGCAGGTGGAGGCGGGGGCCGATATGGTCGCTCCTTCGGACATGATGGACGGGCGGGTGGGGGCGATCCGGCGGGCGCTCGATGGGCGGGGCTTCGCGCAGACTCCGATTTTGGCGTACGCGGCGAAGTACGCTTCGGTGTTCTACGGGCCGTTTCGCGAGGCTGCGGAATCGGCGCCGCAGTTCGGCGACCGGCGCGGTTATCAGATGGACCCGGCCAACCAGCGGGAGGCGATGCGGGAGATTGCCTTGGATATCGAGGAAGGCGCCGACATCATCATGGTCAAGCCGGCGCTGCCGTACCTGGACGTTATTTATCGGGCCAAGCAGGAGTTTCGGCTGCCGGTGGCGGCCTACCAGGTGTCGGGCGAGTACTCGATGATCGTGGCGGCGGCGCGGAACGGGTGGCTGGACCAGGAGCGCGCGATGTGGGAGTCGCTTACGGCGATCAAGCGGGCGGGGGCGGACCTGATCCTGACCTACTTCGCCAAAGAGGCGGCGAGGAAGCTGTGAAGGGTCTGGCCGCGCTGCTGCTGGTGGCGTCGCCGGTAGGGCTGGCCCAGAGTCTGGCCGAGCGCATCGAGAAGGTTCTGGGCGGACCGGTGGCGCGGCGGGCTCTGTGGGGCATCCAGGTGGTCGATCTGGAGTCCGGGCGCACGCTGTATCAGCTCAACCAGGACCGGCTGTTCGTGCCGGCGTCCAATACCAAGCTGTTTTCAACGGCCCTGGGTCTTACCCGGCTGGGTCCGGAGTATCGGTATGTGACCCGGGTGGCTACCGAAGCGCCGCCCGACGAAGCCGGCGTCGTGGCCGGGGACCTGGTGCTGGTAGGGGGCGGCGACCCCAACCTCTCGTCGCGGGTGCTGCCCTATGAGAGGAAGAGCGAGTTTCGGCCAGACCGCCTGGGGGCGATCGAGGAGCTGGCGGCGGAGGTGGTGGCGGCGGGGGTGCGGCGGATCGAAGGGAACGTGGTGGGGGACGACAGCCACTGGATGTGGGAGCGGTGGGCGGATACGTGGGCGGTGGAGGATATTTCGAGTGATGACGGGGCGCCGGTCACCGCGCTGGGGGTCAACGATAACCTGGTGACGCTGCGGATCCACCGGGACGGGACGGTGGACTGGGATCCGGCGGTGCCTTACTACGAGATAGACAACCGCGCGCGGCCGGGGGCCGGGCGGCTGCAGGTGAAGAAGGAGCCGGGAGAGCGAGTGGTGCACGTGTGGGGCGCGCTGGGCGAGGGGCACGCGGAGCTGCTGGCCATCGACGATCCGGCGCGGTATGCAGCCGAGGCGCTGCGCGCGGCGCTGGTGCGGCAGGGGATCACGGTGCTGGGACCGGCGACCAGCCGGCACCGGGTCCCGTGGGACGTGGGGGAGGCGCGGACGTATGGGTATACGGTGGCCTCGCGGTCGTCGTGGCCGCTGGCCGAGGATCTGCGGGTAACCAATAAGGTCAGCCAGAACCTGCACGCCGAGATGACGCTGCGGGAGGTGGCGCGGGTGCGGCGGGGGTTGGGGTCGCTGGAGGCGGCGCGGAGCGAGATGAAGACCTTTCTGCGGGAGGCGGGGATCGGGGAAGGGGATTACTTCCTGCGGGACGGGTCGGGGTTGTCGCGGCAAAATCTGGTCTCCCCGCGGGCCGTGGTGGGGCTGCTGAGCCACCTTTGGAAGTCGCGTCAGCGGGAGTTGTGGCTGGATACGTTGCCGGTGGGGGCGGTGGATGGGACCCTGCATGGCCGCTTCGTCGGCACTCCGGCGGCCGAACAAGTGCGGGCCAAAACCGGTACTCTGACCCACGTCAGCGCCCTCTCGGGCTACCTGGAGACCGGGGGACGGACGGTCGCTTTCTCGGTCTTGGTGAACAACTACCTCGGGGAGAACGCTCCGATTCGGGGTCTGATCGACCGGATCTGTCTGGCGGTAACGGCAAGTAATTGATTCTTCTGGGGGTATGCAAATTTGCGTACCACAAGTGTACGCTAATAAAATCTTAGTTGACAGACATCATATATTTTGATAGATTAGACATGAAGGAGAAATAAACATGTTGACTCGAAGCTTCTTGACCGATGGAAACGACCTGCGGCGGTCGTTTGACCAGCTTATTGACAGCGTTTGGAACATTGCTCCGGCCCGGTCCACCCGGTCCAAGGCGGAGTGGACCTTTCTGCCCCCGGTCGAGTCCGGCTGGACCGACGAGCACTTGAACCTGCGGTTGGTGGTTCCCGGGGTCACCGAGAAGGACTTGCAGGTGACGGTACAGGGGAACCAGCTTTATGTGCAGGGCGAGCGCAAGGCTCCCGAGAACTTCGGCAAGGAGGGGTATGTGTGGACCACCATCCCCTACGGGAAGTTCGAGCAGGTGCTGGACCTGCCGGCCGGCCTGGACGTGGAGAAACTGGCGGCGCATCTGCACGACGGCGTGCTGGATCTCCGGATCCCGGTGGCGAGCGCGATGAAGCCGAAGCAGATCTCGATCTCGACTCAGAATGGGGATTCGAAGCAGTTGGCCGCGTAAGCCGGCCGTGGGGCGAAGGAGCGGCCTTACCCGCCGCTCCTTCGCGCCTGCCGTTCGGATTCAGCAGCCAGTGCGGTCCCTTTGCTGGCGTCCCGTGAGCCACGCCCGAGATCGTCAAACTAGTTGTCAAGCCGGACAACCGCAGCTCTCAGTAGTTGGTCAGTCACATTTTCACGGCCTAAATCGCTGCGCAATCACGACAGGCGGCCACTGGGGTGTGGATCAAGAAAGGGTAGTCGAAGGGGGCGGACTGCGGGAAGACCTACAGACCGTAGCAGGCCGCTGTCTCGCTCCATTGGCGAGCGCTACTCTGGCAAGCCGACCTTTTTGTGGAAAGCCTTCAGACGCGGATCCCCCCGAAGCAATGCAAGTTCTGGAGAATTCAAGTACATGCCGACACGCTGTGGCCCCAGGACAGTCATTCGTTCGAGAGCTTCCAAGGTGCGGTCCTTGTCGCCGAGACCGGCGAAGATCAGGGCTTGTTCGTTCGGGTGATCCGAAACGGTCAGCATCTTTTCGGCCTCCTCACTATGGCCCGATCGGGCATAGGCGTAGCCGAGAAGGCCCCGGCCCTCAAAATCTCTGGCCAGGGTCGGAAGGTTGGCGAGGAGCGGGATCGCGTCCCCGATTCTGCCTTGGCCGAGTCGAGCGCGAGCCAGACACTTGTCGTTGTCCGCCGATATCTTCGCGCAATGCGCGGCCGCCTCATCGTATCGGCCGGTCGAAAGGAGTACAAGGGCCAGACTGGCGTGAACCTCAGGCGAAAGCGGGTCCACTCTCTCGGCAGCCCGCAACTGGCGCAGGGCCTCCTCGTTCCTGCCGAGCGCCCACAGGACCCAGGTGGCAAAATTGGCGTACGTGCTGGAGCGATTGGGGTCGAGCTCGATCGCACGGCGGAAACTCTTTTCCGATTGCTCCCATTGGCCGTCGCGTGCGTACACAAGGGCGAGAGCCTCGTGAGCTTCCGGCAATAGGGGATCCAACTCAGCGGCCTTCTCAGCCGCGGCTTTCATTCTTGCCCGTTCATCGGGGGGATGATCTGCGGCGAATTGGATCGACCGGACCGCGTAACTCGTGCCGAGACTCGCATAGGCGGGAGCAAACGAGGGATCCGTGGCGATCACCTGCTCCAACGGGCCGATACTTCGGGCAAAGCCGCGAATCCCTAGCCGGATCTGCAAAGCACGGGCGCGAAGGTAGAGATCGTAGGCTTCGGCGCTGATCTCATAACGACGCCGGCCGCGGCCGAGTCTCAGCCGCAAATTGTTAACGATGCCGCGGGAAATCTCGTCCTGGATGGCGAAGACATCGGTCAATGCCCGCTCATATCTGCCCGACCACACCGGGGAGTCATCACGCGCCCGAACCAACTGGGCATTGACCCGCAACTCCTGCGCACCCGGCAGGACGGAGCCTTCCAGGATGTAATCCACTTCGAGTTGCCTTGCCGCCTGACGCACATCCCGAGGCTTGCCTTTCATGGCAAAGGACGAGGTCCGGGAACGCACCGCCAACCCCTCGATTACCGACAGGTTGCGGATCAGTTCGTCGGTCAGTCCATCAGCCCAGTAATCGTAGGCTGGATCGTGGCTCAAGTTCTCCAGGGGCAGAACGGCGATAGCGATGGGCGCCCTGTTGCGCTGAACCCACCACCAGCCCATGGCTGCTGCAAGAAGAACCGCCAATCCGGCGAGCGCAGCCGCGAGCCAACGCCTCCGGGAGCGAAGTTTCTGCTCCTGGGGCGCCAATTCAGGCTGTCGAAACGCGGGTGTGTAGCCGCCCTTCGGCAACTCGATGACGACCGGATCTCCGCTCCCTTTACCCGCGTAATACTCGGCGAGCCGCGCCCGCAGCCGCCCGGCTTCGGTCCGCACGATGGAGTGTTGCTTGGGGTCGTAGTCCGGCTTGCGGCCAAACACTTCGACGGCGATCAGCGATTCCTTAATCTCGGAATCCCTGCCCGCCAGGCGCCGCTCGACCACGAACCGGAGGAACCGGGAAAGGCGATCGTTCCGGGCGAATCCGGAGCTGGAGAGCACCCGCTCCAGTTGTTCACGGGCGGCCTGCCCGTTCTGCTGCTCGGGCTCCATACCTGAGGATATCTTGAGTTTTCAAGCGAGTGCAAGTGTATGAAACCCCTTTGGAACCCCCTGGGTCTTGCCCACGGGCTGGGATCTGGCTCACCCTGGGGCATGCGGAACTCTGCGGCTTTCTGGAAGAAAATACGATACGTTGCGTTCTTTGGGTTGTTCGCATGCGGGGTCTCAGCTCAGGGTCCAGTCGGCAGCCTGCTCGTTGTCGACATAGAGAATCTTACGCTTTACGCCCGCGACGTGGCGGACTATACCCTGCTGGGCGCGAAACCCGGCCCCACGGCCGACGTGGTCCCGAAAAACTTTGGACAGAATCTGGTCATCGGCGACATCGTGGCCGTGAATGGCAAGCGTGTGAAGGGCACCTTGGTGGTGGTCAATAACCAACTCACCATGCAGCCAGGCGCGCCGCCCGGAACAGCCATTGCGGATGTCAGGCGCAACAACTGGGACGAACTTTATTTCGAGATCCTCAACGAGGATGGGACGCTGATCGGGAGCATCCGCGTGAGCGGCGTGAGCAGCTTCGGGGGAGTCCCCAGCCCGCCGCCGGGCCAAACCCGCCAAATCATGGCAGGCAGTTATGTCGTGGTCGGGGGGAATGGCGCTTTCCTGGGCGCCCACGGCTACATGGGAGCAATGTCAGGATCGGCCGGCCCCCCGATCGCCGTTCGCACAACCTCGATGGCCGAGGACCCTGCGAACCGCCGCACACTTGGCGGAGGAACCTTGCGGCGAGGCATTTACATCCTGCCGATGCTCCAGCCGGAGGTTGTCGCCGTGGCCGCCGGTCCGGCGATCGTTCACGCCAGCGATTACTCTCTGGTCACCGCTCAAAAGCCCGCGAAGGCTGGAGAGATCCTGACCTTGTTCGCCTCCGGCCTAGGACCCACGCGCCCCGGAGTCGAGCCTGGCGCGCCCTTCCCCGCAAACGTGGTTCAAGTGTGCAATTCGCCCATCGAGGTACTGGTGAACGGAAAGTCCGGAGATGTTCTTTATGCCGGCGGCTACCCCGGCGCAGTCGATCGCTACCAGGTGAACTTCCGTGTCCCGGACGGCACCGCCAGTGGACCGGCTTCCCTTCAACTGAGCAGCGCCTGGATCCTCGGGCCGGACGTGAAAGTTCCAATTCAGTAGCGAAAGAAACATGACATGAACAACACAAAGAAGCATGACATGAGCAAAACAATGATGAGAACTGGTCTGGCGCTGTGCGTGATGGCTACGCTGGCAGGCACCGCGGTGGCATTTTCCACGCTTTTTACGGTCCAAGGCACTGTCGCCAGCTACGATTTCGGTAGCTTCGGGCCTGGCCATCCCGTCCCGGGAACTGTCGAGATTCAAGCATTCACCATGAAGCCAGGCGACGTGATTCCATGGCATTACCACAAGGGGCTCTCCTACGTGATCGTCGCGCGCGGCGCCGTGACCGAACAGGAATTAACGGAACAAAATACTTGCGGACCTATTATGCCGGAGGGCCCGGCAAGCGCGTTCGTAGAACCTCCAGGAAAGAAACACACGGTCGCCAATCCAGGGCCTGGCGCGGCCATCATCTATTGGGCGACGGTGTATCCTCAGGGTGACCCGGATGGAGACGCTGTCTTCGTCAATCCGCCTTGCAACTGAGCCGGAACGCCCACTTCGGCTGCGTCGAGATCGGGTATACGACAGCGATGGGCGACTTTCTATGAGAGAATTCAGAGCTATTGCCCATCCGGAAACCCCAGTGTGTTGCATGGCGTACTTGTCATTATAGACGAGTTCTCTAAGCGAGAGCTGGCTGCAGTGTTTCGGATCTGGGATCCGGCTCCAGTGGGCAAGCTCGGGGAATTCGCCGGGCGGTGTTGCACCTCTAGCGGCCGGGAGACGTTCCGATCAACCGCGGTTGACCAACTCGGACTCGGCAGCCACTCCGGCGCCTTTGCGGCGTCCGGTGACCCACGCGCCCAGGTCGTCAAACAAGGAATAAGCCACGGGGGTCACGATCAAGGTCAGGAGCAGCGAGAGCGATTGGCCGCCGATCACCACCAGGGCGATCGACCGGCGCTCCTCGGCGCCTGAACCGGTCCCCAGCGCCAGGGGCATCATGCCGGCGACCAGGGTCAGAGTGGTCATCAGGATGGGGCGGAGGCGGTCGCGGTTGGCTTGCAGGATGGCCTCCAGGCGCTCGTAGCCCTCGCGGCGCAGGTTGTTGGTGTGATCGATCTGCAGGATGGAGTTCTTTTTTACGATCCCGAACAGGACCAGGATGCCGAGCGCCGAGTAGAGGTTCAGGGTATCGTTGAAGAACCACAGGGTGAGGAAGCCGAAGGGCACCGAGAGGGGCAGGCTGAGCAGGATGGTGATGGGGTGGACCAGGCTTTCGAACTGGGCGGCGAGGATCATGTACATGAAAGCGATGGAGAGGGCGAAGGCGAGGATGAACTCGCCGAAGGTGCGCTCCAGCTCGCGCCCGCGGCCGATGACGGTGGTGGTGTAAGCCGGCGTCAGGCCCAGTTTGCCGGCTTCCGCGAACAAGGCCCGGAGGCGGTCGGCCAGGGCGTAGCCGGCCGTGATGTTGGCCCGGATGCCGACCTGGCGCTGGCGGTCCAGGCCCTCGATGCGGTAGGGACTCATGGACTCGTGAAGCTTGACCACGTTGTCCAGCCGCACCAGGCGGCCGGAGGCGGAGGGCACATACAGCTTAGCCACCGTGTCGGAGTTGTTGCGGTCGGTATTGGTGAGCCGCACCTCGACGTCGTAGTCATCGGCGGCCTTCTCGTCGCGAAAGCGGGAGACCTCGTCGTCGCCGCCCACCATGATGCGGAGCGAGGAGGCGATATCGGAGGCGTCGACGCCGAGGTCGGCGGCGCGGTCGCGGTCGATGAACACGCGCAGCTCCGGCCGGGTCATGCGGAGGGTAGTGTCGATATCCACGAGGCCGGGAATATGCGTGGCCGCCTCGCGCAACCGCTCGCTGTAGCGGCTCAGCTCCTGGAGGTCGGGGCCGCGGATCGAGAAGTCGATGTCCACCGGGGCCGACCCCTGGTTCAGGGAGAGGGCGTTACGGACCTGGATGCGCAGGTCGGGAAACTGCTTCATGCGGTCGCGGACGGCCTGCATGACGTCGCGCTGGGAGTAGACGCCGCGAAAGGCGTCGAGCGGCCGGCCGTGGCGGAGCGCCTGGACCATCCGGTGCAGCGACAGGTTCCGCTCCTCGATGTCGGCGATCTTGACGTAGAGCTGGGCGTTATTGACCGCCTGCAGGTAGCTGGCCCCCACCGTGGAAAGCACGTGCTCCACCCCCGGCAGTGCGAACAGTTCCTTTTCAATCTGCCCGAGGGTCTGATCCATGGCCGCCAGGCTGACTCCCTCCGGCGCGCTCACCGACATCTCGAAGCCGCTCTCGTCCACGTTGGTCGGCAGGTACTCCTGACGCACCAGGCGATAGAGGGGGACGGAGGAACCCATCACCAGCAGGGCAAAGGCGACGACGATCCACCGGTGGAACATGGCCCAGCGGAGGATCCGGCCGTAGGTCCGGTCCAGCGCCGCGTAGAAGCCGCGTTTGGAGTCGGCGTGGCCGGCCGTGGTGAAGTCCTCCAGCCGGAACAGCCGCGAGCTCATCATGGGAGTGAGGCTGAAGCTCACCAGGAGCGACACCAGGATCGCCACCGCGGCAGTGAGGCCGAAGCTGTACAGGAACCGTCCGGAGATGCTCGACATGAACGATACCGGCAGGAAGATCACCACCAGGCTCAGCGTGGTGGCCATGACGGCGAGGCCGATGTCCTTGGTGGCGAGTACGGCGGCCTCGGGCGGCGGCAGGGTCTTCTCCTCGACGAAGCGGAAGATGTTCTCCAGCACCACGATGGCGTCGTCGATCACCACCCCCACCATGAGAACCAGCGCCAGCATGGTGATATTGTTCAGGGTGAAATTAAGGGCGCGCATCATCCCGAAGGTGGAGAGGATGGAGGCGGGAATGGCCACGGCGGCGATCAAGGTGGAGCGCCAGTTGCGCATGAATAGCAGCACTACCAGCGACGCCAGGATGCTGCCTAGGATGAGGTGCAGCCGGACCTCGTTGAAGGCGGCCGTGATGTAGCCGGACTGGTCCTGCACCACGTCGAGCGAGACGCCGGGGGGCAGCAGGAGCCGGATCTGGGGCAGCCTGGCCTTGATGTTGCCGATCACCTCCATGGTGTTGGCGCCGGATTGGCGGCGGATCTGGAGGGAGACGCCGGGCTTGCCGTCATAGCGGGCGGCGGTGCGCTGCTCCTTGTGACCGTCCTCGGAGTAGCCGATATCACGGACGCGGATGGGCGCGTTGCCGATGGTGGCGACCACCAGGTCGTTGAACTCGCGGGGGTCGGGGAAGCGGCCCATGGTGCGCAACACCAGCTCGCGCGGGCCCTCGTCGACGCGGCCGCCGGGAATGTTGGTGTTTTGCCGGGCCACCGCGTCGCGCACCCGGATGATGGGGATGCGGTAGGCGGCCAGGCGGTTGGCGTCGATCCAGACGTTAATGGCCCGCTTCTGGCCGCCGATGATCAGGGCTTGGCCCACGCCCCCCAGCGACTCGATGGAGTCCTGCACCAGGTGGTCGGCGATCTCGTATAGCTCGCGCTGCGTCTTGTCGCCCGAGAGCACCAGGCTGAGGATGGGCGAGGCGTCGGTGTCGAGCTTCTTGATGAGCGGGGGCTTGGCGTCGCGGGGCAGCAGGCTGATGGCGCCGGCCACGGCGTCGCGCACGTCCTGCGCGGCCACGTCGATCTGCCGCTTCAAGTCGAACGTGATGGAGATGACGGAAAGACTCTCGGTGGAGGTCGACCGGATATTCTCAATGCCTTCGACGGTGGCCACGACGTCCTCAATGCGGCGGGTGATGGTGCTTTCCACCTCCTCCGGAGTGGCGCCCGGCAGCAGGGTGCGGACGGTGACGATGGGCAGGTCGACGTCGGGGAAGCGGTCGATGCCCAGCTTGGAATAGGAGACGCCGCCTACCACCACCAGCGACAGGATGAGCATCACGGCGAAAACCGGGCGGTGGATGCAGACCTCGGCGAGCCACTGCATGGCTAGGTCCCGCTCGCCTGGACCTTCTGCCCGGTGGCCAGGCGGTCATTGCCGTCGGTGACCACGGCCTCGCCGGGCTTGAGACCCTGCAGGATCTCGATGCGGTCGCCGGGCAGGCGCCGGCCGGTCTTGACGGGGCGCTCGGCAGCCGCGCCGTTCCGGACCACAAACACGCGCTCGACGCCGGCGTAGGTGAGGACCGCGCGGATCGGCAGGGCGATGCCTCGGGCGTTGGGATTCACCGTGATGAGGCCCTCGACGAAGGATCCGGCGCGGAGGGCGTTGTCGGGGTTAGGGACCTCGCCTTCTACCAGCAGCGACCGGTTCTGCGCGTCGATGGCCGGGCTGAGCCGAACCACGACGCCGGAGCGGGTGACGCCGGCGCCCTCCACCTGCACGTCGATGCGGTGGCCTAGCCTTACCTTGAAAGCCATGCGCTCGGGGACCTCCAGGCGCAGCCGCAGCGGGTGGGACCGTACCAGCACGACCACCGGAGCGTTCACGGCGAGGTATTCACCGAGCGAGGCGGGCCGGCGCGTGATGGCCCCGCGGAAGGGCGCTCGGATCACCGTGTCGGTCAACTGCTGGCGGGCCAGGTCCAGTTGGGCCCGGCGTTCTACCAGTTGGGCCTTGGCTGTGTAAATCTCTTCGATGGAGGCCTGGTAGCGGGCCTCAGCCAGCAGCAACGCCGAGCGGACGCGGTCGTAATCGGCCTGGGAGAAGATGCCTTCTTTAACCAGGCCGGAGACGCGGGTGAAATCGAGCCGGGCGGCTTCCAGGGACCCCATACCGATTTTCACGGTGGCGGTCTTGGCCGGGTCGATGTCGTCGCCATCCTGGGGGCCGAGCCCGAGGCGGGCCCGGGTCTGTTCCACCAGGGCCTCTGCTTGGCGAACCCGAAACTCGTAGTCCGTCTTCTCCAGTTCGGCCAGGATGTCACCCTCCTCCGCCAAGCTGCCCAGATCCACATTGAGCTGGGCCACCCGGCCCGGTACCTTGGCGCTGATGGTGGCCTGGTCCTCGGCGAACAGCTCGCCGGTGGCGGTGATGGTTTCGGGGAGGCTTTCGTCGGCGACGGTCTGGGTGCGCACCACGGCTGGTTTCTCGGCGTTCTTGGCCGAGGTGGTCAAGCCGGAGTATGGCCCGCTGCATCCGGCGGTGAGGGCCAACGTCACCGCCGCCCAAAGCCGTTCGCGCATAACGCGATGACCGCTATTGTCCCACAAAAGGTTACGGTATAATGCTGGTTTCGTTTACTACGCTTGGGGAGGATGAGGCATGCGTTTCACAGGGATTCTACTGTCGGCCGGCGTACTGCTGGCACAGGCTCCGACGTACCAGGGTGTGGCCACCCCGAAGCAGATCATGGCCGCGATCCAGAAGCCGGCCATGGACAGCCTGGCGGCGATGAACAAAGCCGGCGGCCCGAAGGATGACAAGGAATGGGAGACCGCGGGGGCCAATGCCGCGGCACTGGCCGAGACGGCACAGTTGCTGTTGATGGGCAACCGTCCGAAAGACCAGGACGTATGGGTGAAGAGCAGCGCCCGGCTGCTGGAGGGCGCGTCGGCGTCGGCCAAGGCGGCCGCGGCGAAGGATCTGCCGGCGTGGCAGGCCGCCCAGGGCCAGATGGGCGGCGCCTGCCGGAGCTGCCACAACGTCCACCGGAAGAAGCCCGGGGAGAAGTAAAGGCAGTGGCCGGTGGCCGGTGGCCAGGCTGACATATCGACGCTGCCTTGGTATGTCTGGACATATGAGGACCACCGTTCGCCTGGATGACGCGCTTCTTGAGCAAGCGAAACGGGAGGCCGCGCGCCGGGGCGAGACGCTGACGGCTCTCATCGAGAAGGGCTTGCGGCTGGTACTGGCTCAATCCCGGCCGGCGCGGGGGCGTCGCCGCGTGGTCCTTCCGGTATGCCGAGCAGGCGGCGGCGTCCTGCCGGGGGTGGATTTGAACGACAGCGCCGCCCTGCTGGATCTCCTCGAAGGGCGGGAATGATTCTGCCGGACGTGAATGTGTTGCTCTTACGCCTTCGGAGCGACGTTCCCCTGCAGGGCGGATATCGAGATTGGCTCCAGTCCGTGGTGAATGGTGGCCTATGGAATGTCAACCCAGGTCTTGGGAGCGGTGGTGCGGATCTCCACGCACCCCCGTATTTTCGCCTGGCCCAGCAGCCTCGATGACGCGCTGGCCTTTTCGACCATCCTGTTAGAACAGCCGCATTGCCAGATCGTCCAGCCGGGACCTAGAGTCTTCTCGGACCTCTGCCGGCGCGCGCAAGCCTCCGGAAATCTGGTTCAGGATGCCTGGCTGGCGGCCCTAGCCATCGAATCCGGCTGTGAATGGATTACCACCGACCGGGACTATGCGAGGTTCGAGGGATTGCGGTGGCGGACGCCGTTTTGAATCCGGCCCCGCGGATCGAACTGGCCGAGGTGGGACAATCCCAACAATTAGCCAGATACAGTGGCGGTTCCTTTAGCGCGGCGTTGCTCCAGCGTGGACCGCGCAGTTAAACAACTCGGAACAATTCGCGGCTGCCAGTAATCCACAGGTCGGTGTAGCCCTTCGCCTTCTCACGAATCTGGGGGTCCGAGGTGTACTTCTGGAACATCGCTTCGAATCCCGCCGCCGACTCCACTTCGTATTCCATCACGACGCGATTGAATTCGCCGGTAACATCGGTGAGAACGCGGTGATTCGGGAGTTTCCCGGCGGCTGCCATCTCCTTCAGTTGAGCTGCCAGCTTGCTTGCCTGCCCCGGCTTGGCAATGAAACTATTGCGAACGACGATCATGAATTGAAAGGTCCTCCTGGAATCAAATCTTATCATCCAGACATACGCGAAAAGGCGGACTGTCGCCACCAGGGACTTTAAGAGCCGAGGGCGACCTATCGGCTGGATTGTGTCCGTGTTGGTCGTCAACTCGGAAGCCAACTCCGAATCTCGATTACGAAGCGGTTGGCCAAGAAGAAACTTCCGGATGCCCCGTC
>JBGOUV010000088.1:0-18874 GCA_041477815.1 Terriglobia bacterium
AGCGGATTGTTCCCCACCTGGTAGATCCAGCCGTCGTACCCCGGCCCCGGCGCGCCGGCCACGTCCACCCGCGCGTGCTTCCGCAATTCGGCCACCAGCCCCGCCGAGTAATCCGCCACCCCGCTCGGCTGCGGCGGCATCGGTGAAATGAAACCGAGCTTCACGCTTTGACTTTCCGCGGCCCGAAGATCGCCGTCCCCACGCGCACCAGCGTCGCCCCCTCCTCGATCGCCACCTCGAAGTCATTACTCATTCCCATGGACAGCCCGGGCAGTCCGAGCCGCTCCCCCCACTCCCGCAGCCGCCGAAAATAGGGACGCGACTCCTCGCCCTTTTCGGTCCACGGCGGGATCACCATCAGACCCCGCAGCTCCAAGCCAGCCAACCCCCGCACCGCCTCCACCAGGGCCGGCAGCTCCTCCTCCGAAGCCCCCGTCTTGTTCGCCTCCTCCTCCGACAGCTTCACTTCAATCAACACCGGCAAAGCCTTACCCGCCTCGTGCAGCTTCCGGGCGAGTTTCAACTTATCCACCGTCTGGATCACGTCGAACAGGCCGGCGGCCACCTGCGCCTTGTTGCTCTGCAAGTGCCCGATCATGTGGAAGACCGCCCCGGGCAGGTCTCCCAACTCCGGCCGCTTGCCGGCGAACTCTTGTACATAGTTCTCCCCGAAATGCCGCACGCCCGCCTCGTAGGCCTCCCGAATCGCCGCCGCCGGCATCACCTTGGAGACGCCGATCAGCGTGATCTGGTCGCGCCGCCGCCCCGCCCGCGCCGCCGCCCGCGCGATCCGCTCCTCGACGCGCGCCAGCCCGTCCCGTATCACCGATCCCATGGGAACACCAAGCTCGGCCTCTGGGAGTACCGTTTCCTCGCGATGGTAAGGGTGTCTCCCGCCCCCGGCCCCAGCTTCACCTGCCAGGGTGCGCCGTGCTCCCCGTACGCCCCCATCTGCACGATCACCGTGCGCCCCTCCACCTGGTTGGTGTTCACCAGCGTCAGGACAATCTCCTCCGGCCGGATCTTCTCCACCAGCGCAGCGACGTCCTCGGGCAGCCCCGCCCGCCGCCGCACCGGATCGAAGCACCGCACCACGCTGTGGACGATGTTCCCCGACGTCCCCGGCTCGTTGCCCCCCAGGGTCAGATTCACCAGCGCCGTCGTGGCCACCGGATTCCACCGCTGCGCCGAATCGGACGACCGTGTATCCGCAGTACTCGGATCCTCCCGAAAACCCTGCACCCGCCGCCGGATCCCCGCCAGCTCCTGCTCGAGCGCCTGCCAGGGATACTCCGGCCGCTTCCCTTCCAGGTACGCGATCCAGGGGTCGTTGCGGATCCGCTCCCGGTCCGACGGCTTCATGGACCATAGGTAGATGTCCCGCTGCACGTCGAAGTGCTGGTTCGGGGTGTAGCCGTACCACCCGTTGTCCCCGTACTTGTTCGGCAGCCCATCGTTGCCACCCCACCGCTCCACGCACGCAAAGCGCCCCTGGGCGTCGACGTACCGGGCCGCAAACTCCTTCGCCGCCTCCGCCCCGGCCTTCAGCACCGCCCGCTCCGCCAGCGCCCAAGCCGGCGGAGCCAGAGGTTTGGTGATCACGACGGCCGTCTGGGCCGAGGCCACACCGATCGACAACAGCAGCAGCAAGCGCATGGTTGCATTGTACCTCTTGCTTTTCATAATAAAGTACTTTACAATAGAGAAATGGACGGCCTGCACGTAGCAATCATCATGGACGGCAACGGACGCTGGGCGACGGCCCGCGGCCGTCCGCGAGCCGACGGCCACCGCGCCGGGGCCGCGGCCGTCCGCCGCACCATAGAGGCGGCGCCCGCTCTCGGCATCGCCACCCTTACCCTCTACGCCTTCTCCACCGACAACTGGCGCCGTCCTCAGACCGAGGTATCCACGCTCCTCGACCTGTTCGACGCCTACCTCCGCAGCGAGGCTCGCCGCTGCCGGGAGCAAGGCGTGCGCCTGCGCGTCCTCGGCGGCCGCGAGCGCCTCCCCGCCCCCCTCCAGGCAACCATCCACCGCGTGGAGCGCCTCACTGCCGCCGGCGCGGTCCTGGATCTGCGGCTGGCCATCAACTACTCCGGCCGCGATGCGATTCTGGACGCGATCAGTCGCTGCGCCCCGCCCACCCGTGAGGCCGTATCGGAGTGTCTCAGCCCCGAAGTCGACCTGCTGATTCGAACCGGCGGCGAGCAGAGGCTCAGCGACTTCCTGTTGTGGGAGTCCGCCTACGCGGAGCTGGTCTTTACTCCCCGCATGTGGCCCGACTTCGAAGCCGCCGACCTCCGCGCCGCCCTCCAGGAGTTCCACCGGCGGGAGCGTCGTTTCGGCCGACTGCTCAATACCGGCGTAGCTCGTGCTCGATCACTCGAACCCCCAACCCACTCCCCTGCGGCACCCACAACCTCCCCCCCTCGAACCGCACCGGCTCCTCCGCAATCTCAGTCCGGAAAGGGTTCTCCGTACGGTCGCACTCCAGCAGCTTCTCCGCCGGCGTCAGCGTAGCCGGCGGCCCCGGCAGCGCGGCGTAGAAATGCAGGGCCGCGGCCAGCCCCACCGCCGACCCCCAGGCATGCGGCGTCACATGCACCCCATAAATCGAAGCCAGCGTAGCAATCTTCAGTCCCTCGCTGATCCCGCCGCAGGCGCACAAGTCGGGCTGCGCGTAGTCCACCGCCCGATGCCGCAGCAAGGGTTCAAACCCGAACCGCGTATACTCGCACTCCCCCCCGGCAATCGGAATCTTCAGCCGCCGCTTCACCTCCAGGTAGCCGCGCCAGTCGAGCGGCGACACCGGCTCCTCGAACCACCGCAGGTCGTACTCCTCCACCCGCCGCCCCAGCGCGATCGCCTCCACCGCGGTATAGGCATGGTTGGCGTCGATCATGAGCTTCGTCGCCGGCCCGATCGCCCGCCGCACTCCCGCCACCAGGGGCACGTCCCGCTCCACGCCCAAGCCGACCTTCATCTTGACCGCCGTAAACCCCTCCGCCAGGTACCCCTCCGCCTCGAGCGCAAATTTGCGCTCCATATCTCCTTGAAAATAAAACCCCGTGGCGTAGCACGGCACCGCCTCCACCTCCGCGCCTCCCAGCAGCCGGTACAGCGGGACCCCCGCCGCCTGCGCCTTAATGTCCCAAAACGCGATGTCCAGCGCGCTGATGGCCGCCACCATGGTCCCCTTCTGCCCGTAGTCCAGGCTGCGGGCGAACAGGAAGTGCCACAGCGTTTCGGTATCCCGAGGATCGCGCCCCACCACCATAGGCCCTAAGAATTCCCGCACCGCCGCCGCGCTCGGCGCCGCCGGCCCATATGCCTCCCCCCAACCGGTCAAGCCCTCCTCGGTCCGCACCGCCATCAGCGTGGTCTCCCGCCGCCGGAAGGTCCACTGCGAAAACGCGAACGGCTCCCGCAACTCGGCCCGCAGGGGGTACACCTCCACGGCGGTGATTCTCATGGCAACAACTCCGGCAGCGTCCGGCCGATCTCGTCGCGAACGACCAGGTCCGCCACGTCATCGAGAGGCGTCGCCGTCCGATTGACCAGGATCAACTTCGCCACCGCCCGCTTGGCCAGCGCCGGGAGCCCTGCCGCCGGGTGCACCACCAGCGACGACCCGGCCGCCAGAAACACCTCGCACCGCCGTACCGCCTCCACCGCCCGGGCCATCTCCCGTTCCGGCATGGTCTGTCCAAACGACACGGTCGCCGCCTTCAGTATCCCTCCGCAGGCCTCGCACTCGGGCGCCAAGTCCCCGCTCTCCACTCGCCGGATCGCCTCGTCCATCGGAATCCGCCTCCCGCACGACAAACACGCCGCCCACAGATTCGTCCCGTGCAATTCAATCATCAGGTCCGGACTCTGCCCCGCCCGCTGGTGCAGCCCGTCGATATTCTGCGTGATCATGGCCCGCAGCTTCCCCCGCCGCTCCAGTTCCACAAAGGCCTCGTGACCCGGATTGGGCCGCGCGTCCCGCATCGCCGGCCACATCTCCACCCGCTGCCGCCACGCCTCCACGCGCGCCTCCCGGCTGGCGCAGAATTCATCGAACTCGATGATGCGGTTCCGCGCCCACACCCCGCCCGGACTGCGAAAATCCGGGATCCCCGACTCGGTGGAGATCCCCGCCCCGGTGAACCCGACGATGCTATTCGCAGCCGCGATCCAGCCCCGGGCTTGCGCTATGTCCGCCATTACAAGAGTCGAAAGTGAACCGTAATCCTCGCTCTTACTGTTACCGGCTGGCCGCCCCGAAAGCCAGGCTTGAACCTCCACTGCTCCACGGCTTCCACAGCCTTCTCATCCAACCCCAGCCCCAGACTCCGTTCCAGTCGGACGTTGTGTACGCGCCCATCCAGCCCGATGTCCACGCTTAACTCCACGGTGCCCCCATGTCGCGCCAATCGAGCCTCTACGCTATATTCCGGATCCGTCCGGTGGATGAGCCGGGGAGCCGTGCCCGCCTCGCGCACCGGCACCACCTCCCCCTCCTCCTCCGGCGCAGGCGTGGAGGCGGCCGCTATCCGGGCCGCCCGGATGGCAAACGCCCGGGCCTGCTTTTCGTCCGCTTCCGTCGGGCGTCCGGCCTTTCGCAGCACCCGCGCCAGATGCTCCAGCGCCGTCGCCTCGTGCTCGTCCACGCCAACTGCCAGTGCCCGGGAGTAATACCCTTCCGCCCGAGCCCACTGTTCCTGCCGCTCCCACACCAGCCCCAGCCGCACCAGCGTCGTCGCCTCGCGCGACCGGTTCTCCGCCGCCGGGAGGGCCATCTCGAAGTGCCTCTCCGCCTTCAAGTACGAGCCCTTCTCCAGCGCCTCCGTGCCTCCGGCTATCAACTGCTCCCAGGTCTCCTGCCCCGCCAGCACCCCGCACAGCAACATTAAGAGTCCGACCGGCTTCATCTGTCAATAGTATAATGCAGCCGCTATGCGACCCGCCGCGCTGCTCCTGTTCGGAGCCCTGGTCTGGCTCGCCTGGAGCCAGCAGCCGCCCGCGCTTCCCGAGTACACCTTCGAGGCCTCGCGCCAGGGCGCCGAGCCCGTCAATTACCCCGGGCCCTTTGCCTACCCCGACTTCGTCCGGCTGCTGGTCCGCCGCGACGGGCCGTTTCGCCTGGACGTGACGCGCGATCTGCGCGAGTGGCGGCTCACGCCGGAGCTGAACCTGTGGGACCTCCAGCTTCCCGAGGTCCTCAAACTCGAAGTCGGCGAGAGCGGCCTCAACGTCGTCGCCCAGCCGGTTCGGCTGCGCCTCGGCGCCGACACGCTCTACAACCTGCCGGTCCTCATTCGCAATACCGACTCGCAATCTATCGACGTGAAGCTCGTCGGTCGCCTGGGCGACGACGGCCCGACCGACCGCTTTCCCGCCCGCCCCGGCGTGAGCTACTTCAGCTTCAACTGGCGGCCGCGCGCGGCAGGCTCCTCGCGCGCCCAGGTTACGGTCACGGCCCCCGCCGAAACCGGCCCGAGCCGTTCCATCGACTTTCCGGTGGACGTCGTCGGCTGGGGCGTCTTGCGCTTGCGCGTCAACCAGCCGGCCCGCGTTTACGTCACCGGCTCCGACAGCCTTTCCTACACGCCCACGCGCGGCACCCTGGCCCGTATCACGTGGTCCTCGGGCGACTACTTCTACTACACGCGTGGCGGCGAGGACGAGATCCGCCTGCCCGCGGGCCGTGCCACCATCGAAGCGGTCCGCGGCTTCGAGTACGGACCCGCCACTGCCACCGCCGACATCGCCGCCGGGGGCACGGCGACGGCCTCGCTCGCGCTCGAACGCCGCGAGAACCTCCCGGCCGAGGGCTGGTACTCCGGCGACGTCCACATCCACGCCAACTACAACAACCACGAGTTCATCACGCCCGAGGACGTCCGCGACCAGGTCCAGGCCGAAGATCTCCACGTCGCGAACATGATGGTGGCCAACTCCAGCGGCCCGCACATCCACGATGAGCAGTACTTCGAAGGCCGCCCCCACCGGGTAAGTACCGCTCAGCACATCGTCTACTGGGTGGAGGAGATGCGCAACGCCGGGCTCTACGGACACATGTGCCTGATCGGCTTGAAGTCGCTCGTGAAGCCACTGCATACCGGCTTTACCAATAGCTCCTGGCCTTATGACTACCCACCCAACCACGTCCAGGCCGCCGCCGCCAACAGCCAGGGCGGCGCCGCCACCTATCCCCACCCCGGTTACAACTTCACGCCCGATCCCCAAACCATGTCCGCCCGCGAGCTGCCGGTCGACCTGGCCCTGGGCTCCATCAACGCCATGGATGTGATGAGCAATGCCAACGAGGACGCTTCCACGCCCATGTGGTACCGGCTCCTCAACACCGGCCTGAAGTGCGCCATCTCGGCCGGCACCGACAGCTTCACCAACCGCCGCCACCACTGGCTCCCCGGCGCCGAGCGGGTGTACGTCCACGTGGGGACGCCTTTCACCTACGAGCGCTGGGTGGAGAACTACAAGGCCGGCCGCAGCTTCGCCACCAACGGCCCGATGGTGCGGTTCACGGTTGACGGTAAGGAGCCCGGCCAGGAGATACGGCTGGATCGTCCCGGTACTCTGCCGGTCGACGTGCGGGTCACCTCGCTGATCCCGTTCGACACGGTCGAAGTGGTGAGGAACGGCAAGGTGGTGGCTTCCTCCAAGAGCGGACGCCTGACGGCCAAGGTGTCGCTGGACGAAAGCGCCTGGCTGGCCGCCCGCGTGCGCGGCCCCTACCACCGCCTCATTACCAACGACACCTTCGTCTACGCCCACACCAGTCCCGTGTATTGCTACGTCGCCGGGCGCCCCATCGCGTCCCGCGGCGACGCCCGGTTCTTCGTCGAGTGGATCGATAAGCTGATCCTCATGGTCGAGAAGCGGGGCCGCTACCAGAACGATCAGCAGAAGCGGGAGGTGGTCGAGCTGTTCCGAAAGGGACAAGCCTATTATAAGAAGATAGAGTAGAATGACCACTTTACTCACCACCCCCGACTACCTCATCCTCGCCGCCTACTTCGCCGTCACCCTGGCCGTGGGCTTCTACCACTCCCGGCGCGAGCGCACCTCCACCGACTACTTCCTGGCCGGACGCCACGTCGGCTGGTTCGCCGTGGGGGCGTCCCTGTTCGCCACCAACATCGGCAGCGAGCACTTCATCGGCCTCGCCGGATCGGGGGCCTCGACCGGCCTGGCCGTCGGATGCTACGAGTGGTCGGCGAGCTTCTGTCTCTTTCTGCTGGCTTGGCTTTTCGTGCCGCATTACCTCCAGAGCCGGGTCTTTACCATGCCGGAATACCTGGAGCGACGCTTCAACTCGCGCTGTCGCTGGTACCTGACCAGCACCTCGATCTTCGCCTACATCTTCACCAAGATCTCGGTCGGCCTGTTCGCCGGCGCCATTCTGATCCGGGAGGTTCTGGGCTGGGACTACACCACCTCGGCCATCCTGCTGGTCATCGCCACCGGAGTCTATACGATCACCGGGGGGCTGGCCGCCGTCGTCTACACGGACGTGGTCCAGGCCTTTATCCTCATCGGCGGCGCGATCCTTCTCACCGTGCTCGGCCTGGACAAGGCCGGTGGTTTTGAGGGCCTCCGCTCCGCCCTCCCCGCCGACTTCTTCCACATGATCAAGCCCGCCGATCACGCGGCTTATCCCTGGCCCGGCACCACCCTGGGCACCCTGATCCTGGGCATCTGGTACTGGTGCACCGATCAGGTCATCGTCCAGAAGACGCTCAGCGCCCGCAACATCGCGCACGCCCGCGGTGGCGCCTTGTTCGCCTCCGGTCTCAAGATCCTCCCCGTCTTCATACTGGTCCTACCCGGCCTCATTGCCAAGGCCCTGTGGCCCTCGGACGTCACCGGCGACAACGCCTATCCGCTGCTGGTCGTCCGCCTGCTGCCTGCGGGGTTGGTCGGACTCATGATCGCCGCCCTGCTGGCGGCCCTCATGTCGTCGCTCAGCTCGGTCTTCAACTCCTGCTCGACGCTGCTGACCCTCGACGTATACAAGAAGCTCCGCCCCTCGGCCGATGAGCGCACGCTGGTGCTGGTTGGGCGCCTCACAACCACAGCGATCGTTATCCTCAGCATCATCTGGATTCCTTTTATCCGCTACCTGAACAATGAGATTTACCAATATTTACAGAGTGTCCAGGCGTATGTAGGAGCGCCCATCACCGCGGTGTTCCTCACCGGTATTCTCTGGAAGCGGGCCACCGCCCGGGCTGCCTTCCGGACTCTAGTGGCCGGGGGGTTGCTGGGCGCCGCCCGCTTTCTGCTGGACATCCTCCGCAATGGCTTCGGCTACGACCTCGGGCCGCTGAACGCCGTGGTGGCCTTCAGCTTCCTCAACTTCAGCGTGATCGTCTTCGTCCTCTGCGTGGGCCTGATGGTTGCGCTCAGCCGCCGCGAGGAAGCGGCTTCCCCGGACCAGCTTCACGGCCTGACGTTGGAGCGGAGCTACACGCCGGCCTCCCGGCCCCTGATCGCCGCCACCGCCGCCATCGGCGTGACGATCCTTCTCCTTTGGTCCCACTTCCGGTAATTGGCACTCCACCTGCTGGACGGAAGTGCGCCATGCCAACCCATCTTTCTCGCCGCCACTTCCTCGCCCTGTCTGCCGCAGCCGCCCTGGCTCAAGAGCGGCGCTCGGCCGTCTCCCTGGTGAAGGGTGAGGATCGCCGCAGGAACATCCTCGACGCCCTGGTCGCCATCGACGACCAGATCCGCCCGGTCCTGGCCCGCCGGAGATACGTCATCATCAAACCTAACTTTGTCTCCGTTTCGAACCAGCTCGCCGCCACCCACGCCGACGCCATTCGCGGCATCCTGGACTATCTTGCTCCTCGATTCAAAGGACCGGTCGTAATCGCCGAGTCCTCGGCCGGAGAAACGCTGGCCGCCTTCGAGAACTTCCACTACGGCGGCCTGGTCACCGAATATCGGGCCCAGCAACTCACCCTGGTCGACTTGAACCAGGAAGCTCGTTATCAGACCATCCCGCTGATGGACTTCGACCTCCACGTCCAGCCGGTCCGCCTGGCCGCCCGTCTGCTCGACCCCGACGCCTTCGTCATCTCGGCGGCCCTCCTGAAAACCCACAACACCGTCGTCGCCACGTTGTCGGTCAAGAACCTGGTTCTTGGCGCTCCTCTACACCAGGGGCCCAAGGAATCCGCCCGCTGGAGCGACAAGCGGCGCTATCACGTCGGCGTCCGCCAGACGCACTACAACATGCTCCTGACCGCGCAGAAACTACAGCCCCAGTGGGGCGTGGCCGTGATCGACGGCTTTGAGGGCATGGAAGGCAACGGCCCCTCCGGCGGCACGGCCGTCCCCTCGCGCCTGGCCCTGGCGTCCACCGACTTCATCGCCGCCGACCGCGTCGGTGTCGAGGTGATGGGTATCAATCCCGTCTGGGTGGGTTATCTGGCCTACTGCGGACAAGCAGGCCTGGGTCAATACGATCTGGCCCGGATCGACGTGCGCGGTGAATCTCCGGCCGCCGTCCGCCGCAGCTACCAACTGCACCGCGACATCGAACGCGAGCTGGAGTGGATGGGTCCCCTGACCGGCCTGCCACCCAAGCTCGGCTGAACGGCCTACGTGAGGAGCTTGTTAATTACCTGGCCGCCCACGTCGGTCAGGCGGAATTGGCGGCCCTGGAACGGGAAGGTCAGGCGGGTATGATCCAGCCCCAGCAGGTGCAGTAGGGTGGCTTGCAGGTCGTGGATGTGAATTCGCTCGGTGGGGGTGAAACCCAGCTCGTCGGTGCCGCCTACCACTTGTCCGCCGCGGATACCGCCGCCGGCCAGGAATAGAGAATAGGCGTCGATGTGGTGGTTGCGGCCCACCTTGTTGCGCTCCCGTACTTCGCCCATGGGGGTGCGGCCGAACTCCCCGCCCCAGATCACCAGCGTGTGCTCCAGCAGGCCGCGCTGCTTCAGGTCGCGGATCAGGGCGGCGGTGGGACGGTCGATCTCGCGGCACACCTGGTCTAGCGGCTGGCCGAGGTCGGCATGGTGGTCCCAGTCGGCGTGGTAGAGCTGCACGAAGCGAACGCCTCGCTCCACCAGGCGGCGGGCCAGCAGGCAGTTGTTGGCATAGGAGCTCTTGCCGGGCTCGGCGCCATACATCTCCAGCGTCTGCCGAGTCTCTTTGGAGAAATCGATCAGCTCGGGACCGCTGGTCTGCATGCGGTAAGCCATCTCGTAGGCGGCGATGCGGGTCGTGATTTCGGGGTCGCCGGTCTCGGCCAGCTTGGCGAGGTTCAGGTCGCGGATGGCGTCCAAGGACTGCCGCTGGGTGCGCTCGGTGATGCCTTTGGGACTGGAGAGGTCGAGGATGGGATCGCCGCCGGAGCGGAACGGCACACCCTGGTAGGCTGAGGGCAGGAAGCCGCTCGACCACAGCGCCGCGCCGCCGCGGGGACCGCGCGGGCCGGACTCCAGCACCACGAATCCGGGCAGATCCTCGGACTCGCTCCCGATGCCGTAGGTGACCCAAGCGCCGATGCTGGGACGGCCGAAGCGCACCGACCCCGTGTTGACGAAACACTTGGCCGGGCCGTGATTGAAATTGTCGGTGGAGACGCCGGAGAGTAGGGCGATGTCGTCCGCCACCGTGCCGATGTTAGGCAGCAGCTCCGATAGGTAGAGCCCGCTCTTGCCGTGCCGCTGGAACTCGCGCCGCGCGCCGAGGAGCTTGGGAGGATCCTTGGTGAAGGAGTCCATGAAGGCGAAGCGCTTGCCCTTGAGCAGAGACTCGGGGGCGGTCTTACCGTCGTATTCCTGGAGCTTGGGCTTGTAATCGAACAGCTCGAGCTGGCTGGGCGCGCCGGCCATGAACAGATAAATGACGTTCTTCACCTTGGCCGGAAAATGCGGCGCCTTGGGCGCCATGGGATTGCTTGGCTTGGCAGTGGCCCCGAACAGGGCGCGGTCGCTGATCAAGGAGGCCAGGGCGAGGCGGCCCAGGCCCACGCCGCAACGGCCGAAGAAATGACGGCGCGTTTCGAACTGGAGCAGGCGGTCATCCCAGGTCATGGCTCGTTACTCCCTCGTCAGGAAATCATCCAGGTTGAATAGCACGCGGGAAAGGGCGGTCCAGGCGGCCAGCTCCGGCACTTGCTTGGGATCGACCGTTTCCCCCAGGTCGCGATTGCCGCCGGGCGAGGAGTCGAAGACCTGCTCCTTCACCACCAGCAAGCTGGCCGAGGTAGGATCGGACCGATACTCATCGCGCTGGAGTGCCAGCAGGCGGGCCAGCCGGTCCCGCTCCACCGGTTTCGGGTGGCGTCCCAGGGCGAGCAGGAAGGCGTAATCGAGCCTGGCCGCGTCGGCGGCCGGGGCATCCTTCAAAATCCGCTTGGCCAGCGCCCGGGCGAATTCTATGTAGGCCTCGTCGTTGAGCAGCGTGAGCGCCTGGAGGGGGCTGTTGGAGCGGAAGCGCCGGGTGCAGGCGGCGGTGGCGTCGGGCGCATCGAACAGCGCCAGGCCCGGATGCGGTATGGAGCGGTAATAGAAGGTATAGAGGCCGCGCCGATAGCGGTCGGGTCCGGTGGCGGTGGGCCACGCCCGCTTCACCTGGGTTATGGCCATGGCCCCCTCGGGGATGGGCGGATAGACGCTGGGGCCGCCGATGACCGGGGTGAGCAGCCCGCTAGAAACGAGCGCCGCATCGCGCAGGATCTCCGCTTCCAATCTCAGGCGCGTCTGGCGCGCCAGCAGGCGGTTGTACGGGTCGGCTTCTTCGAGGTCCGGGCGGTGGCGCGACGACTGGCGGTAGGTGGCCGAGGTGACGATCAGGCGATGCATCGCCTTCTGGCTCCAGCCGCGGGCGACGAACTCGGTGGCCAGCCAGTCGAGCAGCTCGGGATGCGTCGGCTTGGCGCCCATCAGCCCGAAATCGTTCTCAGTTTCCACCAGGCCCTTACCGAAGTAAGCCTGCCACATGCGATTGACGGTGACGCGCGCGGTCAGGGGGTTGGCGGGATCGGCGAGCCAGCGGGCCAGGTCGAGACGGTTGCCGGTGACCGGAGCGGAGGAGAGCACCGCCGGAACGCCGGGCGAAACCGGAGCGCCGTGCCGGAGGAAGTCCCCGCCCAGGTGGATGTAGGCCTGGCGCGGCTCGGGCAGGTCGCGCATGACCAGAGTACTGGTGATCGGCGGCAAGCGGCGGCGTAGAGCGGCCAGGTTGGCGACGCGCTCGCGCAGGCCGGGATCCTGGTGTTTGGGCGGGTCGCCGGGCTCGGCCGGCCGGGCGGCCAGGGCCGCCGCGTACTCGGCCAGCTCGCGGCTGAGCATGGCCACCTGCGCGCGGTTCGCTTCGCGACGGGCCTGCTCCTCGGGTGTGGCCAGATCCAGCATGGGCTGGTTAAAGCGATACCGCTCGGATTCGCTCGCGATCTCGGTGGTGTTGTTGAAGAAGGCGAAGAGCTGGTAGAACTCGCGCTGGGTGATGGGATCGTACTTGTGGTCGTGACACCGCGCGCACCCCACGGTAAGACCAAGGAAAGCGGCGCCGGTGGTGGCCACGCGGTCAGCTACGGCTTCCACCCGGTACTGCTCGAAATCGATGCCGCCTTCGTAATTGCTCGTGGTGTTGCGATGGAACCCGGTGGCGATCAACTGGTCGGTGGTGGGGTGGGGCAGCAGGTCCCCGGCGATCTGCTCGATGACGAACTGGTCGAAGGGGAGATCGCGATTGAGAGCCTGGATCACCCAGTCGCGATACTTCCAGATCTGGCGGGGGGCGTCGATGGTATAGCCGTCGGAATCGGCGTAGCGGGCCAGGTCGAGCCAGTGGCGTCCCCAGCGCTCGCCGTAGTGGGGAGAGGCGAGCAGGCGGTCTACCACCTTCTCATAGGCGTTCGGGGAGACGTCGGCGAGGAAAGCCTGGGACTCCTGGGGAGTGGGGGGCAGGCCGGTGAGGTCGAAGCTGAGGCGGCGGAGCAAAGTGTTCCGGTCGGCCTCCGGCGAAGGCTTCACGCTCTCGCGCTCCAGGCGGGCCAGCACGAAGGGATCGATGGGATTCCGCACCCAGGCCGAGTCTTTCACCGCCGGGACCGCGGGACGTTGGGGAGTCTGGAAAGACCAGTGGTTCCAGCCCGGACGCTTCTGGGCGCCTTCGTCGGGCCAGGGGACCTTCTGCTCGATCCATTGCCGCAGGACGGCGATCTGTTCGTCCTTCAATCGTCCACCCTTGGGCATCTTCAGTTCGCCCGTTTGCTCGACGGCCTGGAGGAGGCGGCTTTCGCCCGGCGCGCCAGGCTGGACGGCGGGTCCGCGGTTGCCGCCGGTGAGGACGTCTTCGCGGGTGTCCAGGGCCAGGCCGCTGGAACGAGTCCGCTGGTTGTGGCACGGGTGGCAACTATTCTTCAGGATCGGCCGGACGCTGGTTTCGAAGAAGCTCAGCGCCTGCGGGGTGAAGGGCTGGGCCGCCAGCGGGGCCGCGGCGAGGAATGCGAGAATCTGGAGCTTCGGAGGCATGCTCGTCATCATTGTAAACCGATGCACGGCGGAAAACCAGGGCAAAAGGCAAAGGGCAGAGTTCGAAACGGTCCACCAAGGGGAGCCGAAGTTCGGCCCCCCCCACGTCTGCACCGGCCGACGAGCCGATCGCTCCGAAGTCCCCCCCCAGGAGCGTCTTCTGGTAGAATCTTGGCGATCGCAGAAACGCCAAGGCCAAGCCCTGCGTTTGCTGGAGCGAACCAACCGCACCACAAGGAGGAATGGAGTATGAGACGCCTGCTGTTTGCTGTGGCCGTGACCGCAGCTCCGGGTATGGTTATTTTTCAGGTCCAGGGACAGAACCCGCCGGCGCGCGGTCAGGCGCCGGCGCCCACCGCCGACCCCTATGCCAATAATCCGGAGGCCGGAAAGCAACGGTTCCCCCTGGCGGCTCCCGCCGGCAAAGACAGCGGCGCGATACGGACTCCCCTGCCCGGGGCGGTCAACCAGGGACCGGTCGACCCGGCCACGTGGAAGTACGGGCCGCAGTTCCGTCCGCCGGCAGACGCCAAGATCTGGAATCCCGTGAAGCTGAAGATGATGCGGGGCGAGAAGGTGACCGGTGGCACGTTGTTCAATTCCACGGATCCGGGCACTTATTGCGCCATGGCGAATGCGGGCTACGACTTCATCTGGACGGAGATGCAGCACGACCAGCGTGACTGGGGGCAGTTGGCCAAGATGTGGCGCACCTGTCCGCATGCCAAGGCCGTTCCGGGCGTGCGCCTCGCCTACGCCGACGAGCGGGAGATCCAGCACGCCACCGACGCCGGGGCTCTGGTGATCGTGGTGCCCACCGTTGACAGCGTCGAAGAAGCGACCGCGGCGCGGAACTGGACCTACTTCCCCCCGCTCGGCCGGCGCAGCCAGGGGGGTGGACAGGCCTTTGACCCTGCTATGTGGGGCTCCGTCCCGGGCGGCTATCGCCAGACGATTAATGACAACATCGTCCTCATTCTGATGATCGAAACGCTCGAAGGTGTCAAGAGCGCGCACGAGATTGCCAGTATCCCGGGCGTCACCGCGCTCTTCGCGGCCAGCGGCGATCTCGGCAACTTCTCGGGCTACGCGCAGGGCTCGCCCGACTATGAGCGGTTGATCAACACCGTCCATGACGCCGCGATTTCGGCGGGTAAGCGGCTGTGCGGTCCCTTTGCCTGGCGCGATCGGCCGGACTTCACGTGCTTCCAGGCCGGCAGCGAGACGGCCGCCATCGCGCGCGGCGTGGCCGCCGAGCTCGGGCCCTTGGCTAATACTCAGGGCAAGGTGGAGGTCGGGCCTTTGGCGCCACCAGCGGCCAAACGGTAAGGGCACGCATCCAGGAGGAACCGTCGAAGTGCATTAGCAGGTGGGGACGGCGCAAAATATCCGCGATTCTCGGATACTGAGCCTGCTTGATGTGCCGGGGGCGTTGGTCTACGGCCGGAGCGGCGGGAGCCGCCTTCGGGCCCGCCCTTCGAAGCCGCTCGGCGGGCAGGAAGGGTCGTAGCGACGCAAGCGGATCAGGACCGCAGCGACGGCCCGACACGACTACAAAGAAGAGAGCGGCGGCTCCCCAGAGACGGTACGAAGGCTTGACAGCCCGTGATATACTTTCGTTCCGGCTTTTCCCCACTCAGGGGAGTGATCTCGCAGGAAGGAAAATTTCACTCATGCTCCATCGCACCCGCTCACGCGCCGCGCACCAGATCCATCTGCTAGCCGCAGCGATTGTTCTTTTCGGCGCACTGCCTGCAGCCGACGCCCAAAGCTACCTCTGGGCGCGGAAGTTCAGCACCACCGTGGATGACGAGGCGCACGGTGTCGCCACGGGACCCGGTGGCGTCTATGTCGTGGGATTCACGTCCGGCTCCTTGAGTGGACAGGCCAGTGCGGGTGGCCAAGACGCGGTCGTGGTCAAGTACAGCCCCGCCGGGGACGAACTATGGGCCCGCCAGTTTGGGACGTCCGCCAGCGACACCTTGAACGCGGCGGCAACGGATGCCACGGGCGTCTACGTGGCCGGCAGCACGGCCGGTGCACTGAGCGGCAGCAGCCTGGGTTCGGTAGACGCGTTTGTGCGGAAGTACGACCCCAGCGGCAATGTGGTTTGGACACGGCAGTTCGGGACTTCTTCGGACGACGAGGCGCTCGGCATCGCGTCGGATGGCACGGCTGTCTACGTGGTCGGCAAGACGCAGGGCGCTCTGGCGGCGGGGTCCTCCCCCGGCGCCGATGCCTTCGTGCGCAAGTACGACGCCAACGGCAATGAGGTGTGGACCCGCCAGTTCGGGACGGGCTCCACGGATGACGCCAACGGCGTGGCTGCGGATACCACCGGCATTTACATCGTGGGGAGAACCAACGGCGCTCTGGGACAGGCGGCCCTGGGAAGTTTCGATATGTTTCTGCGCAAGTACGACGCCAACGGAAACGTGGTCTGGACGCGGCAGTTCGGCACCGACTCGACGGATGCCGGATACGCCGTGGCAGTCAACAGCTCGGGGGTTTACGTGGGCGGCGAAACGGCAGGGGCCATCCCGGGCTATACCAAGGCCGGCGGCCTCTACGACGCCTTGGTGGCCAAATTCGATCTGAACGGCAACCAGCAGTGGGTGCGCGAGTTTGGCACCCAACACGAAGATGCGGTTTACGGAGCCGCGGTCAGCACTGCCGGGATATATTTCGCCGGTTTTGCGGAAGACCCCTTCCCGGGGCAGCCCGGCCGCGGAGCTTTCGTCCGCCGGTACGATGTCAACGGCAACGAGACCGCCACCGTACAGTTTGCCGGCGGCGGGCTCGACTTCGCCTATGGGGCGGCGGCGGACGGCAGCGGTCTCTACGTCTGTGGGTACGTGGCCGGCTTCAGTACCGCGTTCCCTCCTCCGCCTTCGGTCTTCTCCAACAAAGATGGCTTTGTCTTCAAGATTCCCAACCCGCCCGACGTGAGCGAAGGCGGCGTAGTTAACAACGGGAGCTTTGCTCCGAGTCCGGCGCCCGTCGCGCCCGGATCGATCGCCGCCGTATTCGGGACCAACCTGAATGACGGGACGCTGGTCCTGGGCTCCAGCTTTGGGTCGAATGGCAGGCTGACCACGACTCTGGGCGGTACGACCGCCACCGTCAACAACACTCCGGCGCCGCTTTTCTACTCGACGCCCGGGCAGCTCGGGATCCAGATTCCGTTCGACGTTACAGGTACGTCGGCGACCATCCGGGTGACTGTGGCCGGCCAGACCAGCGTGCCGCGAACCTTTGCCATCGACACCGTCGCGCCCGGCATATTCACGACGACCGCGGATGGGAGGGGAACGGCGGCCGTGCTCCATCAGGACGGCGTCACGCCCGTCACCGCGCAGAACCCGGCCCATCCCGATGAAGTGGTGGTGCTCTTTGTTACCGGGCTGGGGACGTTAGCGCCACCGCTGGCGACCGGCGAACCCGCCGCTTTGAACCGCGTCGGAAGCCCGGTGGTCACCATCGACGGGTCGTCGGCCGAGATCCTTTTCGCCGGCGCGGCGCCCGGTTTCGTGGGACTGAATCAGGTCAACCTGCGCATTCCGCCCAACACTCGGGCAGGGGCGAATATTCCGGTGGTCCTGACCATGAACGGGAAGCCAAGCAACGCGGTGACCATCCCGGTCGGGCCATAGGTACGTCACCAATAGAGCTTGCGCGCGAGAGGCGTTCGAGTCCAGGCTCGTTGTGCCGCTACTGAACACCATCCGGCCGGAAGGAACGATTCTCGGAACGCGAAGCCGAGATAGAACCAGTATTCGTCTTGTACCGGCCCCTACGCGTTGCTATGCCGCCGGGCCGTCCAGCGGGCCTTTCCGTATTCGCCCAGGTCGACCTCGCCGGACATGGTGTCTCCCGATACGCGGCCGGTGAAATCATACCGCAGGCGTTGGCCTCCCATGGGCAGGCTGCTGCGGAGGTCTACGCGGTCTCCATCGATCTGGCCCGCCAGGTCGCCGTCCGCCGCCCAACCAAGATGCGAGCCCGTAACCCGATGGCCCTTGGTCGTCAGATACAGCTTGTGGTGCGCCGACCCCACCTGGTAGTGCACCTCGACGTCCCAGCGCCCCGCCAGGTCCGTGGCCGGAGACGCGGGAGACGCCTGCGTTCCTCCCTGCGGAGCCGCTCGGAAGATCTCGTGGAGCCGCTCGGCGATGATCTTGTACTCGTCCGGCTTGAGCGCCACCGGACGCACCGTGAGCGAATGGCCCTCGCCGTTGGCGTGGGCCATGATGCGGGGCTCGCCGTCGAGCAGCTTCCGTCCCACGTCTTCCGCGGTCAGGCCGATCTTCTGCGGGTCCCAGGTGACTTGCAGGGTGGGGAACGGGCTGCCCCGAGCCGGTCCGCGCACCTGGGTGGTGACGCCGGAAACCTTGGTGACCCGCTCGCTGATGTGGGCGTACCACGATTCCCACTCGCGGTACTCCGCCTGGATGTCGCGCTTCTGGACAAAGGTCTCGACGGCCACCAGCATGCCCACGATCTCTTCCTTGCTGACCTTGAGGGCGCGCCCGAAGGCGTGGTGCGGTGCGCTGTTGGCCCAGGCCGCCCGCACCAGGTCCTTGCGCCCCAGCAGCAACCCGGCCGTCTGCGGCCCGCGCAGGATTTTTCCGCCGCTGTAGGCCACCAGGTCGGCGCCCAGCGCCAAATAAGGATTGGGGAGGATCAAGTAGTCGGCCGCCGCGTCCACCAGGATGGGGACGCCCGCCTTCTTGGCCACCGGCGCGACCTCCTTGAGACCGAGCCGCTGTCTGCCAAAGTGGCTCCCCAGAATCTGGATCATCGCCGTCCGCGGGCCTAGCGCGGATTCCAGCTCCGCGACCGAGTTCACTTCCACGACCTTGACACCCAGGGTGCGCATGGCGTGGTCGTAGACGTTGCGCGACTCCCGGGGCATCACCACCTCATTCTTCAGCCCCTCCAAGTTGGGCAGCCGCTGCATCTTCTCCGGATCCGTGCCCACGATGCAGGCGGAGGTGGCGTGGGTGAGAGCCGAAGCCGCGCCCGCCGTGACCATTCCCCATTCCACCTGCAGCAACTGCGCCAGCCGCTCGCTCACCTTCTCCATCAGCTCGTCGAGATTGACGTGGTAGTGGGAGGCCTGCTCGATCGCGGCGACCACTTCCGGCAGCGTCCGGGAGCCGCCATTGATGGTCAGGGTAGCGGTGGCATTGATGAACGGCCGCACGCCGATACGCGTATAGACGTCCGGGCCGGCTCCGCCCACGGGCGCGGGCAACGCCGCCCCACCCGCCACCAGACCCGCCGCTGCAACAGCGCCGCTACGGAACGCGTCCCGGCGGCTCAAACCCTTGTTTCTGGAGCTCATAGGCTCTCTCCTCTCATCG
>JBGOUV010000248.1:0-10519 GCA_041477815.1 Terriglobia bacterium
GCCCTTTTCGATCAGGGTAGTGGCCAGGTCGCGGTCGGTGAGCAGTCGCTCGATCGCTGTTGCGATTTCCGCGGCGCTGCGGGGATCCACCAGCAGGCCGGCGTCGCCCACTACCTCCGGCAGCGAGGAGGTATTGGACGCTACGATGGCCGTTCCGGCGGCCATGGCCTCCAGCAGGGGCATGCCGAAGCCTTCATAAAGAGACGGGAAGACGAAAACGGCGGCGTTGCCGTAGACCAGGGGGAGGGCGTGGGGCTCTACATAGCCGATCAACAGGACCCCTTCGGACTTGGCTTGCTGCAGTTGGGACTTGATGGCGCGGTTTTTCCACCCGGAGGCGCCAGCTACTACCAGGGGATAGGCCCGCCGCAGGTCGGGGGGAAGGAGGCGCCAGGCTTCCAGGGCGGTGGAAACGTTTTTGCGAGGTTCCAAGGAGCCTAGGAACAGGATGTACTGGTCGGGCAGGTCGTAGGCCCGGCGTTTGGGTTCCCGGCCGCCCATGGGAAAGAAGTCCTCATCCACGCCGTGGTGGATGACGGTGACGCGGTCGGGAGGAACCTGGAGGTGCTGGATCAGATCCTGCTTGACGGCTTGGGACGGGACGATGATGCCGGCCAGGCGCGGGACGATGCGGTCGGCGAAGTGGCGGAAGTAGCGCACGTTGCTGGCGGTGTGGAGATCGGGCATCAGCAGCGGGGTGACGTCGTGGAGGAAGCTGGTAAGTTTGAGGCCGGCGGGAGGGTGGAGGAGGTGGTGGGTGACGTGGAACACGTCCGGGCGGCCGATCGCGAGTGGGACGCGGAGGTAGTTGGACGAGAGCAGGGCGGAGAGGCGGGACGCGGTGGAGAGGCGAGAGTAGTTGGAGCCTTCGTTGCGGTTGCGGCCGACTGTGTGCAGGTAAGGGAACAGGTCCAAGCGGTGGGGGCGGATGCGGGCCAGCAGGCGGACCAGCAGCGAATGGTGATAATTTTTTACGCCGGCGCTGCGTAGCAGCAAAGGGGTCGCGTCGTAGAGGATTCTCACCTTGCGTCCGGGTTCTCGAGCCTCTGCTGCTGCAGGCGCTCGATTTCCCACTCCAGCATCCCCACCCGCTGCGCCAATTGAATATTATGATCCTTCAGGCTGGAAACTACCAGTGAATATCGGAAAAAAGTGAAGACGAACAGGACGCCGGCCAGGACTATCAGGATCAGCGGCCGGTCGGTCAATCCGATCCACTGGCCCAAGTGGGACATCGCAGTGTCGGAGAGGGAGAGGAGGAGGAGCAGGAGGGTGGCGCCCAGCCAGGTCATGGAGTACTCGACGCGGATGTGCTCGCGGCGGACGGATCGGATGATTTGGGCGATCAGGAGGAGGCTGAGGACGACTACGGTCAGGCGGATACGCTCCATGACGGTGGATTATCGCATAGGACAAGAAGCTGTTAGCTATTAGCCTTGAGCAACCCAGTCTCGCACCGGGGGGTAATCCTGGTTGCTGACAGCTAATGGCTAACAGCTTCTCCCCTACCGCCACTGAAAGTCGGAGACCAGGGGCAGGTGGTCCGAGGCCAGGTCGGAGTCGTCGGGTTGGAGGTGGTGCCGGCGAAGCCAGCGGGTAGGCAGGTCGGTGGAGCGGAGGACGAAACTGTGGAGCAGGCGCAGGGAGGAGTTGCTGTAGAGGACATAGTCCAGACGGCCGGAAAGAAATGGCGAGCCGCGGCGGAGCCAGGTGGCGTTGGAGAGGCCGTTCAGTTGGAGCGGTTCAGCTACGAATAAGGGAGAGCCGTCCCGATCGAGCGAGGCGGCCAGGCGATCCAGGGGGTCACGGGAGGCTACCAGGTTGAAGTCGCCGGCCACGATGACGGCGTCGAAGCTGCCGGCGGCGAGGGCCTGGCCGACGGCGGCGAGACCCTGCTCGGTCCAGCCGGTGGCGGGGTTGGCGTCGGCGTCAAACAGGATGCTGAAGGCGCCGTGCAGGGAGCGGGGGTTGACCACGCGGCCGAAGTCAATGAGGAGGTGGATGAAGCGCGGGTCGTGGGTTGACGCGGATTTCGCCGAAGTCGAGGGCGGCTTCCGGGGCGTCGGCGGGGTCGCGGAGGGCGACGGCTACGGAGGCCCAGTCGTTGAACGAGCCGTCGCTGATGATGGTCGAGGGGGGGAGGTGGCTAGGAGGGCTAGCAGGGTCCGGGGGAGGCGGCTCATGGGGAAGAGGGCTACCTTCGCCTCCCGAGGTGGAAGCGGCGCTCGTACTTCAGGACGTTGACCAGGACGCCGAGCAGCACTCGAAACATATAATACACAGCGCCCAGCGAGCCTATGGTGGAGCGGCCGGCCCGCCGGGCGAACATCTGGACCGGAACCTCGCAGAAGCGGAGGGCTTTGCGCTGTAGGACGACCAGGGCCTCGATTTCGGGGTATTCCAGGGGGAAGCTGCGGCTGAAAATCTCCAGCGCGCGGCGGTTGACGGCGGCGAAGCCGGAGGTGGGGTCGGTGATGCGCCTGCCCAGGATGGGATAGAGGACCAGGGAGAACAGCCGCCCGCCGAAGCGGCGGAGCCGCTGGACCTGGTACCCGTTCTGCCGCAGGAAGCGGGAGCCGGTGACCATGTCGTAGTTATCGGTTCGAAGTTTGTCGAGGAGCACGGGGATGTCGGCGGGGTTGTGCTGTCCGTCCGAATCGACGCGGACCACGCAGTCGTAGCCGTGCTCGTAAGCGAAGCGGTAGCCGGTTTGGACGGCGCCGCCCAGGCCGAGGTGGTGGGGCAGGCGCAGGATTTCGGCCCCGGCCTGGCGGGCCACTCGGCAGGTGGCGTCCAGCGAGCCGTCGTCGATGACCACCACCGGAACGCCGGGGAGGACCTCGCGGACGGAGCGGACCACCTCGCCCACCGACCCCTCTTCGTTATAGGCGGGGATGATTACCAGTAGACCTTGGACTGTCATGAGAGGAGCCCTTATTGGAGGGCCACCTCGCGCGCGGAGATGGCGTGGCGCCGCAGCAGACGCCAGAACTGCCGGCCGGTGAGGACGGCGGCGCGAGCGATGCGGCGGCGCTTGGCTACGAGCGTGGGCAGGTTGCGCAGCACCTGGTAGTTGGCCGAGAGGACTATTATCGCAAGTTTCCACCAGGGGTCCGATTGGGAGGCCAGGCCCCGGCCGGTGCGGGCGGCCCAAAAGTGGAGGCCGTAGCGATAGAGGGAGAAGAAAGGCAGCAGGGGCCAAATCCAGAGAGGGAAGTTCTTGATGACCGTATAAAGGCGATTGCGCTCGACATAGAAGGCCTTGGTGCGGGAGGCGCGGCCGGCCGAGCCGGAGTAGTGGTGATAGACGATGGCTTGGGGGACGTAGAGGCAGCCGGACCCGGCGCGGCGGGCGCGGAAGCCCAGGTCGGTATCCTCGCAGTAGAGGAAGAAGTCGGCGTCGAAGCGGCCGATGCGGTCGAGCATGGCGAGGCGGTAAAGAGCGGCGCAGGCGGAAGGGAAGAGCACCTCCTCGGTCTGGTCGTAGGCGGCGGCGGGGGCCCCGCGGCCGCGCTGCTTGGTAGTGC
This sequence comes from Terriglobia bacterium, assembly GCA_041477815.1. Classification (GTDB taxonomy): domain Bacteria; phylum Acidobacteriota; class Terriglobia; order Bryobacterales; family JACQDG01; genus JBGOUV01. Next base: position 3,528 of record JBGOUV010000248.1, read on the forward strand.
CGTCGAGGTAGACCTCCATGCCCGCGGAGTCGAGGCGGTCGGGCGCTTCGGTCAGGCGGATCTGGGAGGCGCACATGCCGACGCTGGCGTCGCGTCGGGCGGTGGCGACGAGGTATTCGAGCCAGCGGGGGTCGGGGAAGGCGTCGTCGTTGAGGGTGCAGATGAACTCGCCCGTGGCGAGGTCGATGCCCTGGTTGATGGCGGCGCCGAAGCCGAGATTGGCGGCGTTCTCGATCAGGCGGGCGCCGGCTTCCTGGGCCAGAGCGCGGGCCAGGTGGCAGCCGCTGTTGTCGATGACCACGGTGTCGAAGTCGGTGAACGTCTGGGCGGTCAGGGCGGCGAGGCACTTCTCCAGGTTCTCGCCGGCTTCCAGAGTGGGAATGATGACCGTGACCATACTTACAGACCACTGTGCCGTTTCCGGCCATCCGCTCCCCTGCAAATGCGCAGCCCCCCTGGGCCGCGCCGGGTCCGCTGGCCGGGCCTGCCGGCAGGTACACCAGCCGGCCAAGCGGACTGCCCTACATCTTCATCCATCGTTGTGGCTGTACGGCCAGGCGGTGCCGGTGGGGAGGTTAGCGACTGCATAGGTAGCGGCGAAGGACTTCCAGGCCGTCGGGCGTATAGGATTGCGACTCCGCCCGGCGCAGGATTTCCTGGGGAGCGAGAAATTCGCCGCTCTCGACCTCTTCGGGCTGGAGGGTCAGTTCTCCATCATAGACGCAGGAGAAGGCGCGTCCCCAGACGCGGCACCGGTTTTCTTCAAAATAGAAATCGAAGAGCGGGACTAGGGGGACGCTGCGGACGCCGAGTTCTTCGGCCAGCTCGCGCTCGGCGCTCTGCTCGTAGGTTTCGCCGGCCTGGACGACGCCGCCGGTGGCCACGTCGTAGTAGCCGGGATAGACGTCCTTGGTCAGGGTGCGCGTCTGAACGTAGAGGTCCCCGCGCGAGTTGAACACCAGAATGTAGGTGGAGCGGTGGACGAGGCCCTGGGCGCGCATTTCGCGGCGGGGGGCGACGCCGATTTCGCGGTTGTCGCGGTCTACGATGAGGACGGGCTCTTCGGCGGCCGACATGGGAGTAAACTTGGATATTATCTCCCTTTTACGCATCGGTGTGAACGCGCTGTACCTGATTCCGGGCGGCGTCGGCGGGACCGAGATCTACTTGCGGAACCTGCTGGCGGCGCTGGCGGAAGTGGATCGGGAGAACGAGTACTGCGTCTTCCTGAACCGCGAGACCGAGCAGACCGAGCCGCCGCTCGTGCCGGAGGCGGCGAACTTTCGGGCGGTGCGGACGGGCGTGCGGGCGGCGAATCGGCCCCGGCGGCTGGTGTGGGAGCAGACGTGTTTGCCCTGGGAAGCAAGGCGGTGGCGGCTGGGCGTGCTGTTCTCACCGGGATTTACGTCGCCGGTGGTGTGTCCCTGCCCGAAGGTGACGGTCATTCACGACCTGCAGCATAAGCGGCAGCCGCAGAACTTCCGGCGGCTGGAGTTGCTGGCGTGGCGGGCGACGGTGTGGGCGTCGGCGCGCTGGTCGCGGGACATTATAACGGTGTCGGAGAGTTCGCGCCGGGACATTGTGGAGGTGTACGGGCTAGCGCCGGAGCGGGTACACGTGGTGCGGCACGGGGTGGAGTGGGAGCTGTTTTCGCCACCAGGGGAGCGGCCGGAGCCGTGGCCCTATTTGTTGTCGGTATCGACGATCCATCCCCACAAGAATTGGGAGCGGTGGCTGGAGGCGTACCGGGCGCTGGTGGAGGAGGGGCTGCCGCATCATCTGGTGATTGCGGGACTGCGGGGGAATTACGCTGCGGAGCTGTCGGCTCTGATTGCGAGGCAGGGACTGGAGGAGCGGGTGCACCCTACGGGCTGGATTCCGCGGGAGCGGCTGCGGGAGTTGCTGAAACATGCGGCGGCGTTGGTGTTTCCGTCCACTTTTGAGGGGTTCGGGATGCCGGTGATCGAGGCCATGGCGGCCGGGACCCCCGTGGCTTGCTCGGACCTGGCGCCGTTGCGGGAGGTGGCGGGAGAGGCGGCGGTGTGGTTTGATCCAGGATCCGTAGAATCGATTGCCGGCGCGGTGCGAAGGTTGCTGGCGGAAGCCGGGCTGCGGGAGCGACTCGTGGAGGCGGGCCGCAGGCGGGCGGAGGGGTTCACGTGGAGGCGGGCGGCGGAGCAGACCTTGGAGGTGCTGCGGCGAGCGGCCGCGGGTTAGACTGGGAGGAATGAGTCACGGTAACGCGGTTCTGATGTTGTTGCTGGCCGCTCTGTTGGAGACCGGTGGCGACGCCCTGGTGCGCCGGGGACTGCACGCCGCCGCGGCCCTTCCAAAGCTGGCCTTTCTGACGGCCGGAGCCCTGGTTCTCTTCGCCTACGGCTGCACGGTCAATGCGCCGAATTGGGATTTCGGCAGGCTGTTGGGACTCTACGTGGTGTTCTTTTTCCTGACCGCGCAAGCGGTTTCCTGGGTCGCCTTCCACCAGAAGCCGAGTCCAGCCCTGCTGCTAGGTGGCGCGTTCATTGTCCTGGGCGGCGCCATCATTGCCTGGAAAAGCTATTAGCCATTAGCCCTTAGCTGTCAGCCACCCGGATGACCCCCCTGGTGCGATACTTCCTTCTATGCGCCCCTGGTGGATTCTCCTGGCACTCTCCCTTCCGGCCCTGGCCGAAGACCCCTTCCACGAGGCCGAGCTGATCTTCCCGCTGGAGCACTGGCACAACCACGCCTCCTCGATTGTGGAGCTGCCTAACGGCGACCTGTTCGTCTGCTGGTATAACGGCAGCGGCGAGCGCCAGGCCGACGACGTCAAAATCGAAGGCGCCCGCCGCCCGGCCACCGAGAAGCAGTGGGGCCAGCGCTTTACTTTGGCCGACACCCCGGGCTTCCCCGATGCGAACCCCGCCCTCTTCGTCGACTCGCGCAAGCGGCTCTGGCTGCTCTGGCCGGTGATCCTGGCCAACGAGTGGCACACCGCCCTGATGAAGTACCGCATCACCACCAACTTCCAGGGTTACACCGGTTGGGATATCAGTGATACCATGCTCTTCATACCCACCGACTTCGCCGCCAAGGCCGCCGAAGCCCTCGCCAAGTGGCCCGACAGCGAACGCCGGCAGCGCCTGCTCGAGCGCGCCAAAGATAAGTACTTCTCCCGCCTGGGCTGGATGACCCGCGTCCACCCGCTGGAGCTGCCCTCCGGGCGCGTCTTAGTCCCACTCTATTCCGACGGCTACTCGTGGTCGCTCATCGCCATCACCGACGACGGCGGCCTGACCTGGAAGACCTCCACCCCGCTGGTCGGCGCCGGCAACATCCAGCCGAGCCTGGTCCGCCGGCGCGACGGGACCCTGGTTGCCTACATGCGCGACAACGGTCCGCCCCCCAAGCGCATCCACGTGAGCACGTCCAAGGACGACGGCCTCACCTGGTCCCCGGTAGTCGATAGCGACCTCCCCAATCCCGGCGCCGGCATCGAGGCCATCTCCCTGCAGGACGGGAGCTGGGCGATGGTCTACAACGACACCGAGCGCGGCCGCCACTCCCTGGCCGTGGCCCTCTCGGACGACGAAGGCAAGACCTGGAAATGGAAGCGCCACCTGGAGCTGGACACCCGCCCGCAAAACGCCGGCTCCTTCCACTACCCATCCATCATTCAGGCCAGTGATGGAATGCTACACGTGTCGTATAGCTACTTTCTGAACCGCCTCCCCGCCGACGCCCCGCGCAAGTCGATCAAGCACGCCCGGTTCAACGTGGCCTGGATCAAGCAGGGCGATTGAGCGGGTCCAGTCCTGTACCGCCAACAGGAAGAGATTCACACCGCTCAGATCCGGGTGCGCGGTTTTGTCAGGCTGCATGCCCTCGCGTCCCAGGTCGGGGTGACCTGCAAGGCGTCCCACCGGACGCTCCTGGTACTACGCCTCCGCCGCCTGCGAACCGCCAAGCGACTTGAGCAGCAGCAGAATTTCGACCGCGTCGTCGAAGTCCAGCTCGGGATCTTCGGCCAGCTTCGGGTCCCGGGACCCGGCAAGGATCGCCAGGAGCGCGGGAATCAACGGTCTCAGATACGCCGGCAAGTCCGCCCGTCCCAGACGTGCGGATAACTTCGAAGACGCCGCTTCCATCTGACCCAATGCGATGGCCTGCTTCACTAGGGCGAAGATCGGCCCGCCCCCCGAGAGGTTTTCGCCCCCGTCGCGCCGGTAGGCAAGGTACCCCTGGATCGCTCGCCGCCGTGCCTCCGCCGCCTCGGTTGCATGACTGGTCGCCCGCTCCAGGTAGTACAGGATCTGAAACGTCTTCCAAGGCTGAGCCGCGTGGCCGAACGCCTTGCTGCACTCGATTGCCCGCTCCACTTCCCGCCGGGCTTCATCGTAACGTCCAAGGTGCACCAGAACGTTTGCGGCGTTACTTCGGGCGAGGCCCTCGCCCTTAAGATCGCCAATCCTCGCGAACACGTCCGCTGCCTGCCGAGAAAACCCGACCGCATCCTCACGGCGGCCCATGGCGGAGTATAGATTCCCGAGTGCGCTGAGCGTCGACGCCTCTCCCCGAACATTTCCTTGCTGGACCTTAATTCGGATGGACTCCTGGAAGGCCCGCTCCGCCGCGTCGTAGTCTTTGGCATCGCTGTGAACCGTGCCGACCTGGTGCCAGAGAACGGCGACTGAACCAGGCTCTCCGAGTCGCTCGAAAATGCCCCGTGCTTCTGCGAATGCAGCCAGCGCCTCATCATACCGCTCCTGAAGCATGCGCACCGTTCCGAGCTGGCTCTTGTTCACGGCTACCTGCCTCGGGTCGCCGAGCTTCTCCGCCACCCGGATCGTCTCTTCGTAAGCAGAGGCGGCTTCGTCCAGCCGGCCGAGACCTCGAAGGCAATCCGCGCTCTCAACGAACGCCACATTCGCCATCCGGGCGGCTGCTTTACCGCCCGCCTCGGCCAATCGCACCAACCGCCGCCGAGCCTCTTCCAGCCGCTCTAGCGCCTGATCCAAGGTGCCAGATAACATCAGAGCCCGGCCCACGCGGACATGACACATCGCGAGATCGAAGGGTGCCTCCGGGTACGCTTCCTCCCCGGCTGCATCCGCTCGCGCCAATGACGCCCGGGCCGCCGAAACCGCCTCCGCGTACCGCCCGCCGCCTATCAGTCGATCCACGGCCGCGCTCTCCGCCAGGACCCGGGCGTGACTCCACTCCCCCAGCTTCTGTGCGGCGGCGGTCCGAATCGCAGCCACCCGGGCCAGCGCCTTCTCCCGCCCCAAGTCCGACAGTAGCGACTCGATGTCGGTCGCGAAATCGACCACCGCCTCCGCCGTAGCGCTCCGGCTCAGAACCTCCAGCGCCATGTTTAGGTTGGGCGCTTCGAGAGCGACAAGCACCAGCGCGACTTGCGGATTCTCCTGCACAAGCCGGTTCAGAGCCCCCGCCAAGCCGACCATCACCCCGACCCACGCCGCCCGCGCCGTATCCCGTTCCGCCTCGTTCAACTCCCGCAGCAAAGCCGGCCCCAGCGCCGGGTCGAACCGCAGATAGCCCGGCTCGATCAATTCCGCCAGCCCTACATCCACAAGCTGCCGAGCCAGCCCGACCACCGCTTCGCGCTCCAGCCCGCCCAGCGCCGCCGCAATGGCACCCAGGCTCCCCCCACCCTGGAACACCCCCAGCGGCCGGATTCTCTCCCGCGTCCCGGCTGGCAGCCGCCGCAGCGACAGCTCCACGCTGGCAAACAACGACCGCTCCCGGTCGTCCGGATACCGCTCGTGGAGCTGGGTCATTAACGCGTGAATCCTCTCGGTAGCGGTCCGCACGTCGGACGTCGCCACCTCGGGCGCCAGCAGCACCAGGCTGCGCGCATGGCAGTTCACCGCGTCCACCAGTTGCCCGATCGCTTCCTCCCCTTCCCCCGTGTCCCGATGCAGCACCTTGGCCACCAGCTCGATGGCCTCGCCCCGGTCCAGCCGCCCGATCCGCACTTCCCGGCCCCCGAACGGCGCCGGCATCTTCTCCCGGCTGGTGAAGACCAACTGCGTCCCGCCGATCCGCCCCAGCTCCCGGCACAGCGCCAGGATATCTTCCAGAACCTTCGGCTCGAATACCCCGGACACCTCCGACCCCGAACCCGGCGGCAGCACCGACTCCATATTGTCCAGCACCAGCACCGCTCGATGGTCGCCGAGGGCCCGCTCCACGAGCTGGCGGGCGCGCCGGTCGTCTCCCCCGGCCTGCGTCTCGAAATTCGTAACAAGCTGGCCTCCCAGCCCGTAGAGTACCGCCCGGGCCTGACCCTGCTTCTCCAGGCTCACAAACGCCGCCCGGTCGAACCTCCTGGTGGCCACCAGCCACCGCGCCAGCTCCGCCGCCAGCGTCGTCTTCCCCTCGCCGCCTTCGCCCCGCAGGACGACATACCGGTCCTGCTCCAGCGCCCGCTCGGCCTCCAGCATCTCCCGGCTGCGTCCCACGAACGTGTGCGCCGGCGGCTCCGGCACCTCCCCCAGCGCCAGCCGCCGCTCCTTCTCCAGGACCTCCTGCACCTTCTCAGGCGGCGTCTCCCTAATCAATTGCGGGTCCATCTCCTCCTGGAACAGCACCGGCACAAACCAGTCCTGCAGCTCCAGTTCCCCGGTCAAGACCCTTCCCCTCCACTTGTCCGCGTGCAGTGCCCGTTGGCCTGCGAGCATCGCCTGGCCCACCCGCTGGCCGGACATCAGCTCCTTATAGAACACCGTCACGAACCGCCGCGCTGTCTCCACCAGCACGGAATGGCTCATGGCCACCACCGACGCCACCCCGCTCTGCAGCAGCTTGCCCGCCACCGATGCCGCCGGGTCCACGTCCGACTTCGCCGTCTGGCACGCTTCCAGGAAAAACAGCGGCACGCGATGCTCGCGGATCACCCCCGCCAGCTCCTCCGCGGTCACCAGCGCCGACCGTCTCTTCTCGACCTTCCCCGCATCCGCCGGGTCCTCAAAGCAAAGCGCACCCAGGCC
>JBGOUV010000448.1:0-5081 GCA_041477815.1 Terriglobia bacterium
CTGGTCAACCGGGCCCTCTACGACAGCCTGACCGGCGTCACCACCGAAAGCCGCGAGCTGATTCGCGACATCCGCGCCAACCCCAAGAAGTTCCTGCGAATCAAGCTGGCGATTTTCTGAAAAGAAGCTGTTAGCTATTAGGTATTAGCAACATGGGACGACGGCTTATCGTCAATGCGGATGACTTTGGGTTCACTCGGGACGTGAACCTGGGGATCGCGGAGGCTTGCCGGAAGGGGATTTTGACGGCCACTACTTTGATGGCCAATGGGGCGGCGTTCGATCATGCCGTGGCGGTGGCGCGTGACACCCCAACCTTGGACGTGGGGTGTCATCTGGTGCTGGTAGGGGGGCGGTCGGTGGCCGACCCGGGGCGCGACCTTCCTCGCACCGTCCGCAGGCTGGGATTGCATTTGATGAGTGGCGACTGGATCGAGAAGGAACTCGAGGCCCAGGTGGAGAAGGTCCTGGCCGCCGGGTTGCGGCCGTCTCATCTGGATACTCACAAACACACCCACCTGGCCCCGCCGGTGCTAAAGGCGGTGTGTCGGATCTCCCGGAAGTATGCAATTCCCTGGGTGCGCCGGCCGTTCGACCTGCCCCTCACCGCCGCGGCGCCGCTGAAGACGCGGGCGGTGAATGCGGGCCTGCAGTCGATGCGCGGGCCCTTCGACCGCATCCTGCGCCGTTACGGCTGCCGCACTACCGACTACTTCGCCGGCTTCCAACTCACCGGACGCTTCCGTGCCCGAGAGCTGGCGGAGCTGGTCCGGCAGCTTCCGGACGGCCTCACCGAGTTCATGTGCCACCCCGGCCACTGCACCACGGAGCTGCGCGCGGCGACCACCCGGCTGAAGGAAAGCCGGGCGGAGGAGTTGGCGGCGCTGGTGTCGGGGGAGGTGCGGCGGGCGGTGGAGGAGGCGGGGGTGGAGCTGATTAACTATCGGGCGGACGCTCCAGCCCGCAGCGCGCCGCAATCTCGGTAGCCGCCGAGCGGATTTCGATCGGCGAGGGACCGCTCCCTGACGGTCGCGGCTCGGTGCGGGTCGAGGCTAACTGCCGGCCCAGCGACCCAACTCGACGGACAACTGATCCTGGTGCTCCTCGCCCCATAGACGCAGCGCGCCGGCCAGCTCGCGGACTGCCGCGCGGTTTGCCCCGTACAGATTGCGGTTCTCCTCCGGGTCCGCCGGCAGGTCGTACAGTTCGCCTGGACGGACCTCCGGCCGCACGTCGAACTTGCGCAGGATCAGCTTCCAGCGCTCGGTCCGTAGGGCGCGCTCATCGTAGTACGACCCATCGATGCCGCGCTGGGGGATGTTCTGCATCAGGATAGGCCCGCGCCAGCGGTCGCGCCCGGCGCGCAGGTCCGGGAGCAGGCTGCGGCCGTGGATCTGGCCGCCGCGGATGGTCGGGACCGCGCGCGTCGCCTCCAGGATCGTCGGCATCAGGTCTACCAGGCTCACCCCCGACTGCCATACCGCCCCGGCCGGCAGCAGTCCCGGACAGCGCATCAGGAGCGGGATACGGGATACCTCTTCGTAGGGCACGCACAGGCCTTCGGACGTGCCCGGGCGGTCGCGCCAGGTGCGGCCGTGCTCCGTGGTTACCAGGAGTAGGGTGCGGTCGAGGAGGTTGCGCTTTCGCAGCGTGTCCAGCACCCGGCCCACGTTCCAGTCCAGGTTCGATACCGATGCGTAGTAGGCTTCGTGCTCGACGTTCTTGCCCCGGTAGTACTCCCGAAACTGCTGGGGGGGATCGTCGGGCTCGTGGGGGGCGTAGAAGGACAGATACAGGAAGAAGCGGCGGTGGGCGTGGCGCTCGAGGAAGTCGATCGCTTGGGTGGTGTGGACGTCCGGGCGGTAGTCGGACTGGTGCGGCTCGCCGATCCAATGAGTCAGGGTCGAGTTGAACGACTTCCAGGTGTCGAAGAATCCCGGATTGCCGGGGCCCAGGTGCCACTTGCCGATGTGGGCGGCCTCGTAGCCCGCGTTGTGCAGGTAGAAGGGGAAATTCTCCCACAGCCGGAAGCGCGAGTCGCGGAAGGGATCGACGACCGGATCGGGATAGTTGCTGTTGAGCGCGCCGGCGCGGAAGGGGTAAACATTGCGCCGGAGGCCGTGGGCGTGCGGGTAGAGACCCGTGAGGATGGAGGCCCGCGCCGGCCCGCACAGCGCCTGCGGCGTGAAGCAGTTGTTGAACCGGACGCCGGTCGAGGCGATCCAGTCGAGGTTGGGTGTGTGGACATCCTTCCGCCCGTAGGCCCCCAGGGCGTCGGTGCGGCACTTGTCGAAGATCAGGAAAACGATGTTGGGCGCCGGCTCGGTCTGAGCGAGCGCTGCCGCCGCCGTCGTCGCCAGAAAGTCGCGCCGCCGCATCAGACTTGGTATTTTAACCCGAACTGCACTACCCTGTTGTTGACCGCCGTGGAACTGCTGCGGCCGAAGCCGGCGTTGCCCAACACGCGGCTGGCGGCGTTGAACTGGAGCCGGTGGCTGGTCCCAGGCCGTTTGGCGGGGCTTCGAAGAAAGACACGCCGGCGCAGCCGCCGCACTTGGAGCGCACCAACGACGGCGTTGAACCAGCGGTCCGGAGAGCGCGCTGACCTCCCGCGTTCGACCGCCCGGCCGGTGACGATACTGGGAGGGTAATGTTCTGGTTGGTGTCTCGCCGGCCGTTGGCCGGCAGTCCCCCGAGGGCGCCAGCGTCAAAAGCAGTTACCAGCTATAATCTTGAGAACAATCCGCCTTCGGTGCCAGGAGGTAGTGCATGGCGTCCACACCTCAAGGAAAACCAGTAATCCGAGTAGGGTTGCTGATACTCCTGCTTCACTTGGCTGCTTCCTTCCATCCACAACCGGCACGCGGACAGAGCAACGTTGTCCGGCTCGCAGTCGTCAACACGCCGGCAGAAAGCGGACTGCTGAGCGACATTCTGCCGGACTTCGAGAGGCAGACGGGGCTGCGGGTCGAGCTGTATGCCGGGTCAGACGCGATTATTCGAGCACGAAACGGCCAAGTGGATCTGATTATCTCGCACTATGGGCACGCGGACCTGGAGTCCTTCATGATGGATGGCTTAGGTCTGTGGCCACGTCCGGTTTTTGCCAATCAGCAGGTCATCATCGGGCCTTCGAGCGACCCGGCGCGGGTGGCGAATCTCCAGGACGCCGTCGAGGGTTTTCGGCGCATTGCTCAGAGCAAGTCTCCCTACGTCGTCAATAATGGTTCGATTCCCAAGTACGTTGAGGACGTACTTTGGGAGGCTGCGGGGCGCCCGCCCAAAGAGGCCTGGTACATCGACCTGGGATTGAACGCCGAAAACGGCGCGCAGCAGGCGGCCGCGCAAAGGGGCGCTTACCTGATTTTCGGGCTCGTGCCCTTCCTCCAGTTCCAGAGGCAAACCGGGGCAGACTTGCGACCGCTGCTGGTGAACGACTCCGTGCTCAGCCGGACGATGGTTTCCGTGGTCGTCAAGCCGGAGAAGTTTCCGCTAGCGAATACAGCCGGAGCCACGGCCCTCCAAACCTATCTTCTACGCCCTTCTACGCAAGCGCGAATCAGGGCCTACCGTTTACCCGGCTTGGACCACGCCCTGTGGTGGACCAGGGGGATAGACACCAGCACCGTGAACTTAGGTTATGAAGGTGGAGATTCGCCGAACCCGGCGATAAGTTCTGCGGGCATCGTCAATGCGGCGAACCGCACCGCTGGGGTCTCACCCGGGACCGTGGTAGAGATATACGGCGCCAACCTGGCTCTCGGTACGTGCCTCGCCGACACGCTGCCGTGGCCGGCGCAGTTGGCATGCAGCCCCACCCGGGTGGCCGTAAGCAACCGGGATGCTCCGCTTTATTACGTCTCCCCGCGGCAGATCAATGCTCAGATTCCGTCTGACTTGGCACTGGGGAGCGTCAACGTGACCGTCTTCCGGGGGGTAGCCCAGAGTAACAGCGTGGTCATAACACTGGCACGTTGAATCGGCTCGCTTATCCCGAAAGCCTCGCGTAGAGGGCGTCGAGCAGCATCGCCCCTTCTTCGAGCCGCCGCGCGTCGTCGGCGTGCCGCAGCACGAGGCCGTCGATCATGGCCGCCACCCCCGCCGTCTCCGGCCTCCCGAACTTGGCGTCCTTCAGGTCGATGTCGTGAATTACCTCGGCCAGCGCCCGGAGCGCCGCGTCGCCCGCACCCGTCCAGTCGAGCAGCACTTCGAAGGTGCACTGGTCGCCCTGGTGGGTGAACTCGCCCTCGAACATGTCGAACCGGAGCTCACCGTCGGTATGCGTGTAGGTTTCCGGATCCACAAACCGAAACTCCGCCTGCGGGTCCACGAATCGGCGGACCAGCCACGACGAGCTGATCCGGTCCACCTTCACTCCCTGCCGCGTCACCCAGCATCGTCCGGCCAGACCGGGCCGGTCGGGTTTCGTGACTGGGGTTTGGATCGTGCGCATGAGTTCCTCCATTTCTTCGTGTCCGGGCGCGGCGAAGAAGTCGATGCGCCGCACCTCGTCATAGCGGCGCTTGAGCCTGCGCCAGTCGGCCTCCCGTAAGTTCTCGAGAAGCTTCCGGCCGGCTACCAGCAATTCCTCGTAGTCCGGCCGCCGCAACTCCCGGAACGCTTCCCGAATGTCCTGGTCCGATAACCCCGCCACTGCCCCCGCTTCAAACAGCCAAGCCTCTCCCCCAGACTCGACGATCTCCCGCCGGAGCCACTGCAGGTCCTCCAGGGTCTCCTCCCCGGCCGGAAGCAGGTAGGCCGAATTCTTGATGGATAGGGCTCCTAACTGGTTGAGCCGCCGTAGGATCTTGGTCCGCAGGTAGGCAGGCTGCGGCGGGATTTGATGCAGCAGCAGGAGCCAAGTCACAACTGCTATATTATGATATAGCAGTTGCTATGTCAATATGGTTTTTGCGCGAACAGATTGGCTCCCCGGACCCCGTACTTCCGCGCCGTGTTCTCCTTCGAGGTGGCCCGAAAGGGGTCGAACCGGGCGGTGATCCGGACATCCTGGAATCCCAAACGAACCCAAGTCTCAACCAGCTCTGCCTCCGGCAGAGCGCCGGCGATTCAACCGGTCC
>JBGOUV010000159.1:0-14529 GCA_041477815.1 Terriglobia bacterium
AAACAGATCCCGTTCCTGGTACAGCAACTCGAAATCCTTACACCCCAAAGAAAGGAGGTTGTGCAGCGGAAGAAAGCCTCATAGACTGGGTACTGGGGGAGCCGCCACTTTCAACGGGAATCCGGGCAATCTCTCGGTGTGTTGCAATATCTGCAAGTGAAGATGAGAAACCTCCTGATCCGCTGACGGCCAACGCACCGCAACCCCAGGACGGTACCATGGGTGCTTGCACCGGGATGCCGATGAGGCTGTCGAGGCACTCTATCGCTCCGATTGGGGCCGGATTGTCGCGGCCCTGATTCGCCTCGTGGGTGACTTCGAGGTGGCCGAAGAGGCGGCGCAGGAAGCCTTTACGGCCGGCGTGCGGCAATGGCGGACCTCCGGAGTACCAGACGGCTACCACCTGCTGCATGCGGCGCGCGCCGATCTGCTGCGTCGCCTCGGATCCGCCGCGGAGGCCGCCCACGCCTACACGCGAGCCCTCGCGCTCGCCGGCAATGACAGCGAGCGCCGCTTCCTCGAGAGCCGCCTGCGCGAAGTTCAACCGCCGCAAGGGTGATCTGTATGGACGTGCACTTGATTGACGGGACGTATGAACTGTTCCGGCACTTCTATGCCGTGCCCGCCGCGCTGGACGGGAACGGGCGGGAAATCGGCGCCGTACGGGGGGTCCTGCGATCCGTTTTGTCCATGATCGAGCGTGGCGCCACTCACCTCGGTGTTGCCACCGATCATGTCGTGGAGTCTTTTCGGAACGAGTTATACGCCGGATACAAGACCAGCGAAGGCGTGCCCGAGACGCTGCTCTCCCAGTTCCCAATTCTCGAAGAAGCCCTGGACGCGATGGGAGTAATGGTATGGCCGATGGTCTACTACGAAGCCGATGACGCGCTGGCTTCCGCCGCGGCCAAGGCAGCGCGGGACGACCGTGTAAGGCAGGTGATCCTCTGCACGCCGGACAAGGATCTCGGCCAGTCGGTGGTGGGCACGCGAGTGGTTCAACTGGACCGCCGCCGCGACCTCCTGCGGGATGAGGCCGGCGTGGTGGCCAAGTTCGGCGTGCAGCCGCAGTCGATCCCGGATTACCTGGGCGTGCTCGGCGATAGCGCCGATGGATTTCCAGGCGTGCCCGGATGGGGCGAAAAGGCGGCGGCCGCGACCTTGTCTCGCTATCTCCACCTGGAGAGCATTCCGAAGGATTGGCAAGACTGGCATCCCTCGATCGGCAACGCCCGCCGGCTGTCCACATCGCTGTTCAACTGCTGGGACGACGCCCTGTTGTTTCGGACGCTCGCGACTTTGCGACTCGACGCCCCGGTCTTTGACTCCGTTGACGATCTTCGCTGGAAGGGACCACACCCAGACTTTGGGGAACTATGCGGCGCCATGGGATCGCCCGATCTGTTCAGGCGCGCCCTACCCCGCCAACCCTAATACCGCCGCCCGCAGTACATTCGCCCCCCTCGCGCAGTCCTCCCAACTCGTAAGCTCCCGAGGGGAATGACTGATCCCCCCGACGCTCGGCACGAAGATCATCCCCATCGGACCGAGCGTCGCCATCATCTGCGCGTCATGCCCGGCCCCGCTCGGCAACCGCTTCGACCGCAGCCCCAGTCCCGCCGACGCTGCCTACCGCCGTCATCATCTCCGGGCTCGCCGACGCGCCCTCGTTGCGCGCCATCCGCCGGATCTCGATCTCGGTCCGGGTGCGGGCGGCAATCTCCCGAGCCCGCTCCTCGACGCGCGCCGCCATCCGGTCCACCTTCGCCGTCGACAGGTCCCGCAGCTCGATGGTCTGGCGCACCAGCCCCGGAATCACGTTTGGCGCATTCGGCGCGACGGTCAACTGCCCCACCGTCCCCACCTGGCGGCCCGGCTCCGCGTTAACCACCTCGTTCACCGCCAGCGTCAGGTGCGCCGCCGCCACCAGCGCGTCCTGCCGCTCGGCCATCGGAGTCGTGCCCGCGTGGTTGGCGAACCCGCGAATGACGGCCTCGTACCGCGCCACGGTGACGATTCCCTCCACCACGCCAATCGGGATCCCCTCCTTCTCCAGCGTCCCGCCCTGCTCGATGTGGAGCTCGAGGTAGCCCCGGAACGACCCGGGCGCCCGCCGCGCCTCGCCGATCCGGCCGGGGTCGCCGCCAATTTTCCGCACGGCGTCCGCCTTCTTCACGCCATTCCACACCTGCTCCAGCTCGCCCTCCACCAGGCGGCCCGCGGCGGCGCTCGATCCCCACAGCCCCCGCGTGTACGCCACCCCTTCCTCGGAGGCCCACACCACCACCTCCAGCGGCCGCCGCGTCCGGATCTTCGCCTCGTTGAGGCTCCGGACCACTTCGATCGAGGCCAGCACCCCCAAGTCTCCGTCGAAGTTCCCGCCGCTGGGCACCGAGTCGATATGCGAGCCGAACACCACCGCCGGCAGCGCCGCATCGGACCCCTCCCGCCGCCCCCAGATGTTCCCCGCCGGATCGATCCGCGGCGCCAGCCCCGCCTCTTTCATGAGCCCCATCACGTATCGCCGGCCGGCTACATCGGCATCCGAGAAAGCCACCCGGCTCACCCCGTCGGCAAAGGTCCCGCCCACGGGCCGGCCGTAAACGCTGAGCCCCTCCAGTTGTCTCCGCAGCCGCTCCCCTTGGCCCAGCGCGGCGGCGGTCCCCAAGGCCCCCAGAAACTTGCGCCGGCTAAGAATCATAGCTAGATTATAGATCGGCTACCACGTTGGCGCCGTACTGAACCGCGACCGAACCTGGTCGCAAATTTGCGACCAGGTTCGGTCGCAGTGCGGTGCCACAAACGTACGCCCGCCGAAACACCATGAAACCCTACCTCCTCCTCCTCCCCCTCCTCCTCCTCCCCGCCTGCCGCAAGACCGACCCCGACCGCGCCGCCCTCGAAAAGCAGTTCGCCGAGACCCTCACCGGCGCCACCCTCGCCGGACACTTCACCCGAGGCGACAAACCGGGCCTCTCCGAGGAGAAGTACTTCATTGAGAAGGTATCCAAGCTCGGCGGCGACACCTGGCTCTTCTCCGCCCGCGTCCAGTACGGCTCCCGCGACGTCACTGTGCCCATGCCCCTGACCGTCAAATGGGCCGGCGACACCCCCCTCATCACCCTCACCGACCTCACCATCCCCGGCCTCGGCACCTACACCGCCCGGGTCATGATCTACCGGGGCCAGTACGCCGGCACCTGGCAGTCCAAAGACCACGGCGGACACCTCTACGGCCGGATCGTCCGCGGTCCGGTATAATGTTTCGATGCCCGGAAAAGCCCAAATTGCGGTCTTGTTCGTCTTCTTTCTAACGGCGACCTGCGCCCTCGGCCAGTCCCTGCGCGGGTCGATTGGAGGGCAGGTGATGGACGACGCGAGCAAACCGGTCTCCGCCGTCCAGGTCACGCTGATCCATTCCGAGACCAATAAGAAGCGGACCGCTACCACCGACGCCGCCGGCGAGTTTCTCTTCACGCTCCTGCCGACCGGCGCTTACCGGCTCGAGGCCGAACGCTCCGGCTACCGCAAGCACGTCCAAACCCTCACCCTGCAGGTAAACCAGGAGTTTCGCATCGACGTCCCGCTGCTTCCCGGCAGCATGAGCGAGCAAGTAGTGGTCACCGCCCCCCGTGGTCTGCTCCGCACCGACGCCGCCACCCTTAGCACGGTCATCGAGAACCGACAGATCCTGGGCCTGCCCCTCGACGGCCGCAACTTTTTCGAGCTGAGCCTGCTGGTTCCCGGGGCCGCCCCCGCCGCGCCCGGATCGGCCGGCTCGGTTCGGGGCGACGTGGCCATCAACGTCAACGGCGCCCGCGAGGATTCCAACAACTACCTCCTCGACGGGGTCTTCAACGGCGATCCTAAGCTCAACGCCGCCGGCGTTAACCCGCCGGTCGACGCCATCCAGGAATTCGAGGTCCTCACCAGCGGCTACGACGCCTCCTTCGGACGCAACGCGGGCGGACAGGTGAACGTCGTCCTGCGCTCCGGCGGCAACCAGGTTCACGGCACGGCTTACGAGTTCCTGCGCAACGCCTCGCTCGATGCCCGCAATTTCTTCGCCCCCGCCGCCGAGTCCCAGCCCCCGTACCAGCGCAACCAGTTCGGCGGCTCGCTGGGCGGCCCCCTCCGCCGCGACCGCACCTTCTTTTTCGCCGACTACGAAGGCCGCCGCGTCCGCGAAGGGATCACCCGTACCACCAATGTACCGACCGCCCTGGAGCGCAGCGGCGACTTCTCCCGGTCCAATCCCCCGTTCGTCATCGATCTGTTCACCCAGCAGCCCTTCCCCAACTCCCGCATCCCCGCCGACCGCATCCACCCGGTGGGACGCGCCATCGCCGCCCTCTATCCGCTTCCCAACCGTCCCACGCCCGGCCAGAACTTCGTGTCTTCGCCCGCCCTGCGCGACCGCGACGACCACTACGACGTGCGCCTCGACCACGCCCTGGCCCGCTCTTCGGAGCTGTCGTTTCGCTACAGCTTCGCCGACCGCAGCCTCTTCCAGCCCTTCTCCGGCGCCAACTTCGCGGCCGTCCCCGGCTACGGCACCAACGTCCCGCGCCGCGCCCAGAACGCCATGCTGAGCGAGACTCACACCCTCTCGCCGGCCCTGCTCAACGAGCTGCGCCTCGGCTTCAACCGCATCGCCGCCGGGTCCTTCCATGAGAACCAGGGCACGAGCATCAACCGCCGGGTCGGGTTGCCCGACGTCGCCAGCAATCCACGAGACCTCGGACTTAGCTTTATCACCGCCCCCGGCTTCTCCTCGCTCGGCGACGAGTACAACAACCCCCAGCACAGCGTAACCAATACTTATCAGATCCTCGACCACGCCACCTGGGCCCGTGGCCGCCACCTGCTGAAGTTCGGCGCCGACCTCCGCGCCACCCAGCAGAACGCCTTCCGCGACGTGCAGTCCCGCGGCTTCCTCAACTTCCTCGGATTCACCGGCAACGCCCTGGCCGAGATGCTGCAGGGCTTCCCGGCGGTCACCGGCGCCGCGCACCTGGACAATCACCAGCACCTGCGCACCCAGAGCTACAACTTCTTCGTCCAGAACACCTACCGCCTGCGCCCGGACCTGACCTTCTCGGCCGGCGTACGCTACGAATATAACTCCCCGCCGGTGGACACCCAGGACCGCGCCAATACCTACGATCCGGACCGCGCCGCGCTGGTGCGCGTCGGGACCAACGGCATCCCCCGCAGCGGCTACTTCGGCGACAAGAACAACTGGGGCCCGCGTGTGGGCCTGGCCTGGACCCCGGCCGCCCGCAACACCGTCCTGCGCGCCGGCTATGGCATCTACTACGACCAGTCGGCCCTGGCCCCCGGCGAAGGTCTCTATTTCAACGCCCCCTACTTCGACTTCAAGCTCTACCCCAACTTCCCCGGCCTGCCGCCGGTGACCCTCAGCGATCCCTTCCCCAGCTTCTTTCCGCTGCAGTTGCCCTCTTCGGCGTTCGCCTTCCAGCGCAACCTCCGCAGCCCCTACGTGCAGCAGTGGAACGTCAGCCTGCAGCAAAAGCTGGGCCGCAACCGCGTTCTTGAGACCGGCTATGTCGGGTCAAAAGGCACACGACTGCTTTCCGCCCGCGACATCAACCAACCCGCCCCCAGCCCCCGGCAGCCCAACCCCCGGCCGGTCCTCGCGTTTGACGACATCGATGTTCTCGAGTCCCGCAGCAACTCCACCTACAACAGCTTCCAGTTCCGCTTCCAGCAGCGCCTCGACTCCGGCCTCTCGCTGCTTTCTTCCTACACCTGCTCCCGCTCCCTCGACGACGCCTCCAGCTTTTTCACCAGCGCCGGCGACCCCAACTTCCCCCAGGACAGCCGCAACACCAACGCCGAGCACGGCCGCTCGAATTTCGACGTCCGCCACCGCGTCTCCCTCGCCTATTCCTACGATCTTCCCTTCGGCCGCGGCCGCCTCTTGGGCGGCTGGCAGACCTACGGGATCCTGAGCTTCCAGACCGGCCGGCCCTTCACCGTGGCCCTGCTCTCCGAGTTCGACAACAGCAACACCGGCCGCTCCATCCTCGGCTTCGGCGCCAACGATCGGCCCAACGTCCTGCGCGACCCCCATCTCTCCAACCCCACCCCCGACCGCTGGTTCGACACCGCCGCCTTCGCCATCCCGCCCACCGGCAACTTCGGCAACGCCGGCCGCAACATCGTCGACGGCCCCGGCTACTACGCCGCCAACGTGTCGCTCCTGAAAGATACGCCCATCAAAGAGGGCGTCACCCTGCAATTCCGCGCCGAAGCCTTCAACCTGCTCAACCACCCCAACTTCGACCTGCCCGATATCTTTCTAGGCTCCCCCAGTTTCGGCCGCATCTCGTCAGCGGGGAGCCAGCGGCGGATCCAGTTCGGGTTGAAACTGCTGTTCTGAGCTAGACCCTCAGGTCTGTCTTGCTTGATTGTATGTTGGCAGTGTCCTTGTATTGACATTTGCACATCATCTGTACTAACATCGCTGTCGGTAACGCGGTGCCCGCAAGGAGAGGCGGCAAGTGCCACATGTCTACTCGATTTGCTTCCAAGTGCAACCAAAAGACGACAAATCTCCCGAGAACTGTTTCGGGGACATAACCAATGCCCTGAAGTCGTGGGTCTCCGAGAAGTATCACAGGGCCTGGAACCACAAGATAGCACTACAGTCTGACGAGAAATTCGTGATCCCGCAACCAGGGCATCGCCTGTTTTTCAATTCAATCCAGGTCGATGGTGCACGCTTGACGGCGTTGCGATGGACTCATCCGTCCGAGGATGACTCAACCATCGAATGGCTAACGACCTGCTCAGTTGCGCAGGTTGGATCAACCATCGAATTCGGACTGGAACTGTCCGTTGCTTCCACCTCACCCGTGATCCGACCTCCTCGTTATTACACTGGCCGACCCCGTATTGTTACGGAACTTATCAAGACGTATTCCTGTTGGATTGGCAAGCAGCCAATTCTGGCAAACCTACTCACGATATTTGTGCCGGACGTTGAGGTGTTTGTCGAATCTTCTTTGCTCAGCACGGAGCGAACGCTTCCAATAGTGCTTGTATCGCATGACCGATTCAGTGACCGCCCTACCGTGAGCGCGCACCGGATACAGGAAAAGCTGCTCGGATTCTGCCAAGTGGTGGTAATGGACAAATGGGCCTGCTTCAAACTCACGGATCTGTTAACAAAACCGCTATCTTGCTTCAATGGCGCCATTCGAGTGTACTGGCCAGGTCTAAAACGCGACTCCAATCCTCTGGAACATCCATTGTATTTGCAAGAGACATTACAAAAATATGAATACACAAAGAGGCCTGTAGAGAAGTTACTCTTTGCCATCCTGTCTCGCGTGTCCACCTTTCGCTTCGGCGACGGTGCTTTAGTGCGTGACGTCCGACGTCGAGTTATCACAGACAAACGGATGGCGCAGGATCGGACTCGTGCTGAGAGGGAGAGGAACATCTCAGACGCGAACGCTGAGATTGGCCGCCTCCGGAAGGAGACCAATGAACTGCGAGAACTACTCGAACTCTCAGAACTCGAGAAGGAAGAGCTGCGGAACGACCTGGCGAGTCAAAAAGAGAACTGGCAACAGGTCCGCTCCTTCCAAGCGGCAGCAGAGTTGCAATCCGATGCGAGTGCCCAAATCGAAGCCGAGCCTGAGTTCTCTTCAGTGGCCGAAGCCGTAGAGAGTGCGCAGGCTGACTTTCAGCAGTCGCTCCTCTTCTACGAAAACGCCAAGAGAACATCTAAGAAATCCCATTTCGCGCGTCCCGAACAGGTGTATCGGGCCTTCGAGGCTCTGTCCGAGGTGGCTGCAGAGTACTTCGCGGCCATCTCAACGGGTGAATCTATCGGTCCGCTCGAAGCCGCGCTCAAGAGGCGTGGCTTTGGCTACTCTCCGAAGGAGAGTAAACAAACGATGGATATGTACGGCGACCAGAGAAGGTTTACGCATAAGGGTAAGAAGTGGGAGATGCAGAAGCACCTTACCTTGGGCGGCGCGGACCGCACAAATTGTGTTCAGATCTACTTCGAACCTCGCGAAAACGCACAGAAGTTTGAGATCGGATACTGCGGGCCGCACCTCGATTACAAGAGTCAGACCACATAGCTGGTCTGCCACCCCAACTTCGACCTGCCCGATATCTTTCTAGAGGCTCCCCCAGCTTCGGCCGCATCTCGTCGGCGGGAAGCCAGCGCCGCATCCAGTTCGGGTTGAAACTACTGTTTTAGTCCCACCCGGAAGCAAGCCATCTCCGCAGCATTCCGCACCAGCAGCAACCCGCCCGCGATGGCCGGGTTGTTCCACGTCTTCCCTTCGATCGCGGAAAACCGCGCCACTTCCTGGTGACGCTCGGGCGTAGCCTTAACCAGCACCACCTCGCCCCTCTCGCTGGTAATCACCAGGCGCCCGCCGGCCAGCAGCACCTGCCCGTAGCCGTACCGTCCCCCCTTCCACTTTAGCTCCCCCGTCTCGACGTTCACGCAGGCCAGTATCCCCTCGTCCAGCCCGTAGACATGGCCCTCGTATAATACCGAGCCGTTGAACCGGTTCTTCATCCGGATGTTCTGCCACACCGTCCGGACGCCGCCCGCCCCCACCTCCAGCAGCGCCGCCCCATGCCCATAACCCGCCGAGATAAAGACCCGGTTCTCGCCGACCAGGAGCGGTTGGGAGCTATTCACGTCGTACTCGGTCGTCCAGGGGAAATCCCAGAGCACCGCCCGGTCCTCCACCGCCAGACCCAGGACGCGTTTGGCGCTCACCGTCAGGATCTGGCGTCGTCCGGCCAGAGTGACCAGCATGGGCGAGGTGTAGGCCTGCTTCTCGTCCAGCGCCTTCCAGACGCGGCTGCCGGTCAGCTTGTCGTAGGCCACCAAGGAGTTACCCGACACCGCCACGACCGTGTCATCCACGATCAGGGGCGAGCAGGCCATGCCCCAGTGCAGGTTCGTGGCCCCCGTATCCGTCAGGGTGTTCTGCGACCAGACGACCTTCCCGGTAGCGGCGTCCAGGCACCGCAACTCCCCCTCGGCCCCATGGGCGTAGATCCTGCCCTGACGCCAGGTCGGCGTCGCCCGCGGCCCGTCGCCCCCCATCGATTCCCGAAACTCGGCCTTCCAACCATGGGTCCACAACTCCCGTCCGGTCAGGAGCTGGTAGGCCACGACCACCTCCTGGTCCCGCCGCTGCTCGATGGTAAAGGCCCGTCCCTCGGCCACTACAAATGAAGCATACCCGCCGCCGGCAGGCTGCTTCCAGAGTGGTGTCAGCCCTCTCGCCGGCCAGTTAGCGAGGATTTCCATCTCGTCGTAACGGCCGTCCCGGCGCGGCCCCCGGAAGTCGGTCCAATACGGAGGGCGCGGCGGCTTCCGCGAGGGCGAGGCCGCGGGCGCCGGTGTTTCCACTTCGGGAACTTCGACCGGCGGCGCCGGCGCCGGCGCCGCCGCCCGCGACTGCTCCAGCGCGGCGTAATGCTTCTCCGGCCGGCGGAAGCTAAAGAACCTGGGGATTCCCTCGCCCCCCATTTCAGCCCGCAGCCCGTAAAAGAGGAACAGGTGGGCCACACCGATGGCTGCTATCAGCAGCGTCCCCAGGACCTTTCGCAGCGCCCGCGTTTCCGGCCGCAGCCACAGCAACACCAGTCCCGCCGGCGGCAGCACCAGTGTGGCCGCCACCAGCGCCGCTCCCGAGCGATACCAGGCTCTCTTCTCCACAGGTCTATTCTATCCCTTCAATCCCACGCGCCGCCCTTCCAGGTACTACCGATCCATTACCTTTGGGCTGCCGGCCGCGGAGCCTGTTGGTCCCGTAGTGCACCCGAGAAAAGTACTGTCAGTTTATTGCATCGACGGGCACTTTGGCCGCAAGATCAGCCCCATCGGGTGTAGCTGCCCGAACGGAGGTTGAATCGATGCGAAGACTGCCAGGAAAGAAACGAGGCCGCTCGGGACAGATACTGCCGGTAGCCGCCATTCTGATGTCCGGCATGGTAGCGCTCACGGGTCTGGTACTCGACGGGGGCATGATCTATCAGGTGAAGCGCCGCATGCAGACGGCGGCTGATGCCGCGGCCATGGGCGGCGCCCAGGAGTTGCTCCGGGGAAACACCAGCCTGGTGGTGGCAGCGGCACGAGGGGATTCCAGCCTGAACGGGTTCACCGATAGCGTGAACTCCACCACCGTGACCGTGAACAATCCGCCCCTCAATGGACCGCGGGCCGGCAATAGCCTTTTCGTCGAGGTCATCCTCTCGCGCCCGGTGCCGACGACCTTTCTGCGAGTGGTGAACCGGCAGTTCAGCACCGTAAAGTCACGGGCCGTGGCCGGGCTGATGAACTACGCCGACGGCTGCGTCATCGCGCTCGATCCCGACGATCGAGGCGCTCTCACGGTTGCCGGAACCTCCACGCTCACCTCCGGCTGCGGCGTGATGGTGAATTCCATCGACGATCGGGCGCTCACGGTAAACGGCGGCGGCTGCATCTATGCCGACGAGGTAGGGGTTTCCGGAGGCTGGACGGCGAACGGCAGCGCCAACTGCATCCAGCCGAACGCGCCGGTGGTCGATACGCCCCCGGCCCTCGATCCTCTGGCTTATATGCAACCGCCCCCGAGACCACTGCTCCCTACCGGCCTCAACTTCAAAATCACCGGCGGCGCCGTGGTCGTGCTACCCGGGCTGTACATCGGCGGCATCGAGATCACGGGCGGCGACGTGACCTTCCTGCCGGGCGTCTACCACCTCGACGGCGGCGGTCTGAAGATCTCCGGCACCCCCACGGTCCGGGGCGAAGGCGTCCTGTTCTACAACACCAACACCCTCGGAGGACAGTGGGGGCAGTTTGATATCACCGGGGGCGGAGTGATGGACTTTTCGGCTCCCAATTCGGGGCCTTACGAAGGGATGCTGTTCTGGAACGACCGCAATGCCCCCAACACCAACCCGGGATCGACAATAGCCGGCAACTCCTCGTCCCGGTTCGAGGGGGCCATGTATTTCCCCTCCACTCACGTCAATTACGCGGGGACCAGCACGGCCGCCGCCTGGAACATGATCATTGCCAATACGATTTCCATCGTGGGTACGACGACGGTGACGGGCAATTACAGCGCCAGCACCATCCGGCCGCCGACCCGCCGCGCGACCCTGGTGGAGTAACAACAATGGTAGAGAGTGAAGCTTCGGCCGTCGGTCGCCGGCTGGGAGGCCGTGGCGTTTTCATCCTTAGACTAAGGTAGTATTATCCTCGACTCAGGTGTTTTTCCCAGCGAACTAGGCGGCGGCTACCAATGGAGCCCGTGCGCTGCCTTTGCTGTAATGGTCTCCGGACCATGCGTTACTGCGCTCTGTTCGTGGGGTTAACGTCTCTCGCCAACGGCATCAGCATTACCGGGACCGTTTACCTCCGCCAGACCCCGGCCCGGCAGCCGCTGCCAGGAGTTCAGGTAGCCGCCCGGCGATCCCCCGATGGCGCCCTGGTCTCGACCACCACCACCGACGCTCAGGGGCGCTTCCAGTTCCCCCATCCTCCTCGGACCCGTCTTTCTATCGGTGTCTCCAAGCCCGGATTCTGCGCCCGCGCTGTCGCCTCCGGTGACTCCCTTCTGCTCCTCGATGCCGGCGCTCCCGAGGACGTGAGCGGCGCCGACTTCGAACTCTTCCCGGGAGGCGTAGTGACCGGTCGCATTACCGACCAGTCGAATGAGCCCTTAGAAAAGGCCACGGTGACGGTCTATCCTATGAGCGGCTCGGGGGTTGCCGACACCGCGCCGGGTAACAGCGTCCAGACCGACGACCGAGGCCTGTATCGGATCTTTGGACTGGAGCCGGGTCGCTATGTCCTGCTGGCACGTCTCTCGCGGCGGATCAACGATCAACCCGCAGCGCTGTTCTACCCGGGGAGCAGCGATCCTTCCCGGGCCCGCGCGATCGAGGTTTCGGCGGGCGCAGAGACGACCGGTATCGACATCGCAATGCGACCCCAACCCACCTTTCGGATCGCCGGAAAGCTGGCCGGAAAGCTCGCGGAGCCGGGCCAGGTCTTCGTCCAGGCGGCCCCGGGAGTCGGGCTGCCGGATCAATCCTTGCCCCGGGTGGCTTCCGCTACGGTGGCTCTCGTCACTCGGGAGGGCAACTATATGCTCGCGGGCCTCACCCCCGGGGCCTACGTAGTCACGGCAGTGCAATCGTCGGGCAGCCGTTCGCCGCTCGCCCGCCAGGTCGTGGACCTGCGTGCCGACGTCAACGACCTCGTACTCAGGCCTGCTCAAAGCGCCCGGCTCGACGGGAGAGTGACCTTCCCCGGGACGGGAGCCTCCCGCCGGCTCCCGGCCAGCGTGCGTTTACGCCTGAAAGAACGCGCCAGTCCCGCGCCCATCTTTTCGGTCGCCCAGCCACCGGATTACCGCTTCGAAATCCCCGAGCTTTGGCCTGGTAGTTACACCATCGAGTTACTGGAGCCCACGAAGGCCTACCTGGGGCCGGCAAGGCTCGGCTCGACCCGTCTGCGGGCGCCGGAGCTGGTCGTCCCCGACAGCGGCGGGTCATTCAACATGGACCTGGAGGTGCGCCTGGATCCGGCCCTGGTGACCGGCTTTGTGAAAGCGCCGGTAAGCCGTAATCCTCAGCCACACGCGTGCGTCGTTCTGGCCAGCCCCGGAAGCCCTCCGGTGGGGATTCATTCCGTTCAAAGCGACCAAAATGGCCGCTTCGTGATCGACGGCGTCCGCCCCAGCGAGTACCTGATCGGGGCCTGGGCTTGCGCCGCCCCCCGCGCTTGGGACAAGGCGAAGCGGCTACTGGTGGAGCCCAACACCGAGATCGATCTGGAGTTAACGGCCGGCCCATGACCGCCTTTCTCGTCCTCGCCTTGCTGCTCCCTGCCGCCACGGAGGAGCCCCGTGGCTCGATCCGTGGCCGTGTCGTATGCGTTCAGACCGGCGAGGGTCTGCGCGGGGTGAGCGTCCTGGTTTCGGGTCAGGCCGGCAGCGGTCCCGGCCTGGGACGCACCGCCACCTCCGCCGAGGACGGCGCCTTTTTGATCGAGCGCCTGCCGGCTGCCAACTATACCCTCGCCGTCCAGAAGAGTGGCTACCGGCCCGTCGATGCCGCACCGCTTCGAATCGTACTGGAACACAACCAGGCTCGGTCCGGCCTCGAGCTCCGGATGAACCGCCCCGGCGTCATCACCGGGACCGTGACGGACGCGGAGGGCATGCCCATTGCTGCAACCCAAGTAACCGCCTTCCGCGTCGTCTGGACGGACGGTCGTCGTCGCTGGGCCCGCGTCGAGGGAGTCACCACCAATGACCGGGGCCAGTATCGGCTCTTTGGTCTGGACGCCGGCCGGTACGTGGTCCGAGCCACGGCCCCCCCAGTGGAAGCCCTGGAGGGCGAATGGGAGCTGGCTCGGCGGGCTTACTATCCGGGGACCTCCCGGGTTTCCGAGGCGAGTCCGCTGCTGGTGCGCTGGGGTCAGGAATCCAGTGCCGTGGATTTCGTACTCCGGCCGCAGGCGGGCTTCTCGGTCGCAGGACGGGTCCTGGATGCTGCCGCCGGAAGCCCGTGCGCCACCTGTAGCGTCAGCGTCGCGCCGGTGGACGAGCCTCTGGAGCGAAGCCAGCGGGTCGCCCCGGACGGCTCCTTCCGGGTGCGGGGTCTGCTGGCCGGCTCCTACCGCATCATGGCTGAGAAGCCCGGCCCGCAAGGGACGGCGACTTCTCGCGTCGTCCAGGTAGCCAAGCAGGATCTGCGGGACGTCGAGCTCGTGGCCGGACTGGAACGGGCGGTCGCCGGACGTGTCGTGTGGGAATCGCCGGCGGGCGAAGGGGATCGCAGCAGGCTCAACCTCAGCGTCCTCCTGCGCGACGACTACGGCGACGAAGAGGAAGCTCACGTGACGCCAGATCTTGCCTTCGCCTTGCCCAGCCTCCCGGAAACTTCCTATGGGGTTGCTCTGGAGGGCCTCCCGCCAAACGCGTACCTGAAAACCTTGCGGCTCGCGGGACGCGATCTGCCGCGTCCAGCCATCGACCTCCCGGAGCAGGGCGCTCTTACCCCGCTCGAGTTAGTGGTTGCCTTCGACGCGGCGACGGTCGCCGGCCACGTGAAATCCAACCCCGAGGAAGCCTCTGGCGCCGTGTTGCTGGTCCCGCAGGACAACCAGCCGGCTTACTTGACCGAACACCGCGTTCGGACGGACTCCCGCGGCAGCTTCACGCTGTCCGGCATCGCCCCGGGCAGCTACACCGCATTTGCGGCGCCTCCGGATAACGCACTCCTGCTCGAAGATCCCGAGACGCAACGTCGTTTCCTGAGCGCCGGCAAGTCCATCACCCTGGACCCAGGCCAAAAGGCAACGCTGGAACTCCGTCTGATCCAGATGGATCCCTAAAGGTACACCCTAGACTGGCGAAAACTCTGCCTTATGCCCCCTGCTACCGTTGATTCCGTACCAGGACGGACGTACCAGAAAGTACTGATTCTGAGTGGCCCGGCGTCGAGCGGAGCTGC
>JBGOUV010000007.1:0-40888 GCA_041477815.1 Terriglobia bacterium
CTTGTCGCCGGCCGCCGCGCCGCGACCGTAAAGGGACTACTTTAGCGCCAGAGCCGCCAGCGCGAGCGACAGCGAAATCATAACCACCGCCGTGGTCCACGCCACGGCGTTGAACAGCCGGGAGTTCGTCCAGGCGTTCATGAGGTCCTTGCGGTTTACCAGCCGGAGCATGAAGATCAGGATCACCGGCAGCAGCACCCCGTTGAGAACCTGCGACGCCAGGATCAGCCGGACCAAAGGAAATCCCGGAAGCATCACGACCCCGGCCCCCACCACGATCAGCAACGTGTATAGCCAATAGAAGACCGGCGCTTCCTCGAACCGCTTGTTCACCCCGGACTCGAATCCCAGGCCCTCGCACACCGTGTAGGCCGTGGAGAGCGGCAGAATGCACGCCGCGAACAGTGAGGCGTTGAACAGACCGGCGCTAAACAGCAGGTAGGCCCACTTGCCGAGGGGCCGGAGTCCCACGGCTGCTTCGGCGGCGCTCCCGATGTCGCGGGGACCATGGGAGTAGATGGCTCCGGCGCAGGCCACAATGATGAAGAAGGCGATCACGGTCATCACCACGCAGCCCACAATGACCTCGATTCTGGACTCCCGGTACTCCTTCTCGTCAATGCCTTTCTCCACCACCGCCGATTGCAGATAGAACTGCATCCAGGGGGCGACGCTGGTCCCCACCATGCCGACCAGCATGGCGATGTAGGACTCATCGATCAGCAGGCGGGGGGTCACGCTGCTGACTACCGCCTCCAGCCAGTTGGGGCGCACCAGCACCCCGGACACCACGTAGGCGCCATAGAAACCGCAGGCCAGCAGGAAGACTTTCTCCACCACCCGGTAGGTGCCTTTTACCACCAGGAGCCACACGGCGGCGGCGCCCAGGGGCACCGAGATGAAACGGCTCACCCCGAACAGACCCAGCGAAGTGGCTACCCCGGCGAAGTTGGCCATGACGTTGGTGAGGTTCACCAGCAGCAGCACGGTCATCACCAGGAACGTGGTGCGCAGGCCGAACTCTTCGCGGATCAGGTCCGAGAGCCCCTTGCCCGTGACCGCCCCCATGCGGGAGCACATCTCCTGGGTCACGATCAGGGCCACGGTGATGGGCAGCAGGGTCCACAGGGGCAGGTACCCCCAGCGGGCGCCTGCCTGGGAGTAGGTATAGATGCCGCCGGCGTCGTTGTCGACCATCGCGGTGATGAAACCAGGGCCGATGACGGCGAGGAAGATCCCGATTTGAGCGCGCAGGCGGCGGAACATGGGGTGTTGGGTCTGGGGTCTTGGGTGTCAGGTTCTGCGCAGGACGCTGATTACATCGTCCGCCGTGATGACTCCCTGGAGTTTTTCGTTCTCATCCACCACCGGCAGGGTGAAAATGTTGTACTTGTCGAAGCATTCGATGACGCGGTCGCGGCCGGCATCGACGCGGATCTGCCACAGCTCGCGGAAAGCAAGCTGGCGCAGCGGCGTCGAGTCGGGCATGACAAACAGGCGGGCCAGAGGGACGGAGGCCACCAGGCGCTCCTCGGCGTCCACCAGAAAGAGCGTGTTGAGGCTCTCCAGCAGATCCTCGTTGCCGCGCAGGGCCTCGATGGCGTCGCGGACCACGGCGTTCTCGTGCAGGTGCACGTACTTGGTATTCATCATGCCGCCGGCGGTGTCCTCCCGGTATTCCAGCAGCTCGCCGATCTCAGCCGCTTCCGCCTGCTGCATGTCGCTCAGGATCTCCCGGCTGGCCTCCTGGTCCATCTCGCCCAGGGCGTCGGCGGCGTGGTCGGGGTCCATCTCTTCCAGGATGTCGGCGGCCTTGTCGGAGGCCAGCGATTCCAAAATGTCGGTCTGGATCTTAGGTTCCACCTCAGCCAGGGTATCGGCCGCCACCTCTTCGTCGAGCGACTCGATGAGGGCCTCGCGCTCGGCCGGCGCCAGATCCTCGACGATGTCCGCCAGATCGGCGGGGTGGATGTCGTTCAGCATGTCCAGCGAAATGCTCAGCTTGAGCCGGCGCTGCGGATCCGGCTCGATGACGTTGCAATACTCCCAAGGTATCGAGCTGGGCTTGATGGGCTCCTGCAGCCGCCGGATCACGGTCGAGGAAACCACCCCTTCCAGCAACCGCCGGAACGCCCCCCGGACCCCCACGTCCACCTCCAGCACCCACAGCTCCTGGCGGCCGTTGACGGTTTCGATGGTCAGGGTCATGTCGTTGACCCGGACCACCTTGCGGCCGTTGGCGTCGACGATTTGCTGGTCGAGCAAATCCTTGCAGAGCAGCAGCAGAGACTCATCGCGCCGGTAGGGTGTCAGCAGGTCGTCCGACAGAACCATGCCCTCGAGCGAGATTCGCTTGACCTGGTCGTAGCGGACGGTGAAGCGCGTCCGGCCGCCATCCCCCACCAGAAAGCGAGCCACCCGCCGGGTATGCTCCGAGGGCGCCACCGCGGCCTCCACCACCCGGCCAATGCGGTCGCCGTCCGGGCCGAACACCTTCAGGCCCGTCAGTTCGGTCAGATACAGGATCCGTTCCAGGTTGATGGCCGTCATCGTCCACGCTCCAAAAAAAAACCCGCAGCGCACGATGCGCGGCGGGCCAAGGCCTGTTGGGGCCCCTGCGGATGGTCCGATTCGAGTGCGCTTTACATTACGTTGTCCAGCTTCCCCAATATGACACTAAAGCTTCGGCGGAAGCAACCCTTTCTTTTCCGCAAACACCATATTGGAAGGCTCGATTCCCCGCCCGCGGCACCAGGCGAGGTACAACACCCCATAACTCTCCAAAACATAGTCCCCCGTCCCGTACCCCAACTCCGAGGCGGTGCGATCGATCCACCCCGGCGGACCCTCCAGCTCCAGGTAGTTGCCCACCGGCGTCTCATCCACCAGAATCAACCCCCGGCTCCCCGGCCGCCGGTATTCCGTCCGATACTTCTGGTATTCAAACGACGGCCGGAAGCCCAGCCGTTCCAGGATGGCTCCCAACTCCGGTCCCTGCGGGGTCTCGATTTCGATCTCGTCCCGGATTTTATGACGCGAGGCGTTCTCCGGCCGGGCCTTGTATGTCAGCCACCACCGCCGGCCCTTCGACCGCAGCCGCAGGAGTTGCGCCGAGCGGCGCAGCGACTGCGTAGGGGTGTCGAAAAGGACGTTGCGCTCGAACAGCCGGCGGGTCACCGCCTGGAACCCCAGCCGCCGGAGCCGGCGGCGTATGGCCGGCACCTTGTCCACCGGCAGCTTGACTTCGATTTCACGCACAAGTACTCCCGGTAGCGCCCGGCGTTGGCGCGGCCCAAGGGGGCCGCCCCACTAGCTCTCCCGGTCGATGACCAGCTCGGTCACCGACGACAGAGCGGCCTTGTGAGCCGACTCCGGCAGATCGGCGATACACTCGCGGGCTTTTTCGCAGAACCCCGCCGCGCGGCGCCGGGCCAGTCCCACGGCCTCGTATTTCTCGAGCAGCGCCAGGACCTCCTCCAGCTTCACCGACTCGTAGGCACGCTCGCCGAGGACCGTCTCCACCAGTGCGCGCTCGGCCCTGGTGCAGCGCTCCAGGGCCAGGATCAGGGGCAGGGTGACTTTGCCTTCGCGCAGGTCGCTCCCCACCGGCTTGCCCAGCTTCTTGGGGCTGGACGTGAAATCCAGGATATCGTCCACCAACTGGAAGGCCATGCCCAGGCTCCAGCCGTACTCGCCCAGGCCGGCCTCGGTCTTGTCATCGGCGGCGGCGGCCACGGCTCCCATCCGGGCGCAGACGGCGAACAGTCCGGCCGTCTTGCGGCTCACCAGGTCGAAGTAGTCTTCCGCGGTCAGGTCGATGCGGCCGAGATGGTCGAGCTGCAGCAGCTCACCCTCCACCATGGTCTGGGTCAGGCTGGTCAGCAGGTCGAGCATGTGGAAGTTGCGCTCACGCAGCGACAGGCTGAAGGCCTGCATGTAGAGCCAGTCCCCGGCCAGGACGCTGACGTGGTTGCCCCAGCGGGAATTGCTGGAAGGACGGCCCCGCCGGGTATCGGCGGCATCGATGACGTCGTCGTGGACCAGCGTGGCGGTGTGAATCAGCTCGACCACCGCTCCCAGCCGGATGGCCAAGTCGCCCTGGAACCCGCAGGCCCCCGCCGACAGCAGCACCAGGGCCGGACGCAGCCGCTTGCCCCCCCCGTCGTGGAGGTATCGGCTGATCGCGGTGATGGCGTCGACCGAGCAGATCGAGTCGGTGCGGATTTCCTTCTCCACCCGCCGCAAGTCGTCGGCGATCAGGGCAAAGATCTCCTGCCGGGTCAGAAGTTGTTGGAGCCTCTGGATCAAGGCTCCAGTGTACCTGTTGGCGGGGGAAGCCGCAATTGGAGATGATGTTGCTTGCCGCTTCCTGCGGCGTCGGCCGACAAATCGTTGTCGGGTGAGGCCCTGCGGATGGGAATTTGCCTTCACCGACTTGACCACAATCAGCGGCCCGGCTGGCTCATAGCGATTCGACGGGCCTCCTGCAAGTCGATCCGCGCCTTGTGGCCGTGTTTCTCAAGCATATGGAGCAGGTTGGCTCCGTCGAGCAATATCATGTTGTTCCACGAACTCATTCCGACTTGGGACAAATTTCACCTCCCGCACCGTCGGGATCTCCCGGGGGCTGGCAGCGCGTAGCCGACGATAAGGATCTTGGTTTCCGGAACTAGTCGGGGTAGTCCGACGCCGAGAGCACCATTTCACAGTATTCGGCGACCGCATCGGCCGAGCCGGCCATGTAGGCAACCTGCTGCTTGTCCACAGCTTCGTTGTTCGGGCGCACGGCGGGCTTAAGAAGCGTGTCATCAAGAGCTCCGAGAGTGAAATCGTCGAGCGCCAGGTCGAGATGCAGGTGGCCGAGTGGAACGAGAAGTGGTCCCAAGCCCAGGCCCGCGAGAGGGACCGCCGGGTTGACGTCGCTTAGGCTGGAGCACCTCCCAGGCAGTTGGGATCAGATGCACCGTCAACGGAGTACATTGGTGCATGGCCTCGCTCCGCGGCCCGGCGTGAACTGTGAAGAACTGGCCCACAGGGTCGTGAGTCTCTGCGGTCAGATCTTACTCAAGGCAGTCGCGCGAGAAGTTCCAGGCGCCAGCATCCACGTCGCACAGTTCTATGAGCTGCACCAGCGGGCGCCTGCAAGTCCACAGGGGGGTTCGTCTGGTCTATCCGTGGCCTTGCGATCGGAGGATGGCGATCCGGAAGTAATCCACTTGGCCGGCTAACGCCCATGCCGTGGAACGGGCCCCCCCACCCGGACGCCCTACCGCCCCAACTCCGCCGTAACCTTCACCGCCCCCCCCGGCGGGACCACCACCGTCCGGCGCCACTGCGCGCGGCCGTCGGCCTGCACCCAAACCGCGTGGCGGCCGGGGATCACGGGAATCTCCAGTGGGGCGGCTCCCACCGGTTTGCCGTCGAGGAAGACCTGGGCTCGGGGTGTCGCGCAGTAGAGCGTCAGGCGGCCGGCGGTGGGGGCGGCCACGGCGGTCGAAACCTCCGAGATCGGAACCTGCGACGGAGCCCCGGAGGTGACCGGCGCCTCCGAGGGCCACACCTGCGAGGGAGCACCGGCGCTGAGCGATGCCTGGGACCACGAGACCACCGACGGCGCGCCGGCCGACGCCTTCACCTGCGACGGAGTGCCCGGAGTCGGCGAATCGATGGTGCGCGCCTTGGGGCGGAACTCCAGGACGCGCAGGGGCACCTGTTCCTGGTCGACGACGATGCGGATGGTCTGGTCTTCGACCTCGGCGGAGAAAGTCTGTCCGGCCTTCAGGTCGTTGCAGCGCGTGGAGCGGGTGAGATCGGCGCAGGCGGCCAGGTAAAGGTTTTCCTCCAGGTCGCGGAACAGCGCCACGCCGTAGAAATAGCGGCGGCCGGTGCGGGGCTCGGCGGCTGGAGAGCTGGTCGCGCAGTTTAGGCTCGGCAAGGGTGTACCGGGGGCGATCAGGCAAACCCCGGCGATCTTGCGCAGCGGGTCGCGGTCGGAGGTCCAACGAATAGCGTGGTGGTCGGCGAGGGTATGGACTGCCGTCAGCACCGGCTGCGCCGCAGCCGAGGCGGTTAGCAGGAGCCACGCCGGAAACACCCTCACATTGTTATCCTAACCTATTCGACGCCGGTGGGCTCCGGGGCGTGTAACGGATATAATCTTCCTTATGCGGATGCAGGGATGGCAATGGGCTTTCGTGGCCGTGGTGCTGGGCGTGACCCTGGTGGTGTCGGCCTACGTGGAGATGCGGCGGCTGCTCTACGCGTCGGTGGACGACCGCTATGGGGAGTGGGCCCGCTTCTGGTGGGACTCGCGGCAGCCCGGCCCCGCCCGCCCCGGCGCGGAGAAGTTCCGGTTCACCCTGGCTTTTTTGCTCTGCTACGGGGTGCAGGACTTGTGGCGGCTGATCACCCTGGTGGCGTTTGACCTGTTCGTGGCATTCGCGATCCTGGCCCCCTTTTGGCGGCACGTGTTTTTTGCGGACTGGAACCCGGTGGCGGCGGCGGTGCTGAGCGTCCTGGGGACGGTGGTGTTCCTCTATTGGAAGATACAGCAGAGCCTGCCCCTGTGCCGCCTGCATGCCTGGTCGCAGAAGACGGGGCGCTGTGAGCGTTGCGGGGAGAGTTACGTGGAGCCGGAGCCAGCGGCGCGCTTCTCCTGGCACGGCTTTTGGCAGGGGCGAGTGAACCGGCTGATTCAGCCCCGTTGAGAATTTGAGAATTGGAGGATTTGAGAATTTGAGGAATTGCTGCCACCCGCGGCTTCGTCTGAATTTTCTCAAATTCTTCACCCGGTGGCGGTGGTGTTCCTCTCTTGGAAGTACAGCAGAGCCTGCCCCTGTGCCGCCTGCATGCCTGGTCGCAGAAGACGGGGCGCTGTGAGCGTTGCGGGGAGAGTTACGTGGAGCCGGAGCCGGCGGCGCGCTTCTCTTTGAGGATTTGAGAATTTGAGGAATTGCTGCCACCCGCAGCTTCGTCTCAAATTCTCAGATTCTCAAATCCTCCAATTCTCAAATTCTTCACCCGCCCCCGGCGGGCTAGCTGCGGCGTCAAGCCATGGCCCCGCCGCCGGCTTCGCAGATGCCCGCCGCGCGTGTGGCGCACTCCCCGTTCCCGCCGGTGGACCGGGCGGCGAAGGTGGAAAACAACTGCTCGGCTTTGACGCCGCCGCAGCGAGGGCACTCGACGCGGGTATCGGTCCGGCTCAGCCGGAGATGCTCAAAGATTTCGTGGCACTTCGAGCAGCGGTACTCGAAAATCGGCATACCATACTATTTTAGGACATTTCACCATGAAACGACGAACTATGCTGGCGGCCGGCGCCGCCGCCCTGGCCGCCGCGCCCGAGCCGGGTCCGGCCGACCCGCACTACATGGAGTTGAACTTCTGGCGTCTGCGGAACGGCAGCCAGATCCGGCGGATGAACGATTTCCTGTCTCAGGTCTACCTGCCCATGTGCCGGCGGGTGGGGATCGGGCCGGTGGGCTTCTTCACCAATGTCATCGGTCCCGATAGTCCTTCGATTGTGACGGTAGCGGGCTACCCGTCGCTGGCCCAGATCGAGGCGCTGCACCAGAAGCAGGAGGCCGACGAGGAGTTCCGGAAGCAGGCGGCGGCGTTCGGGGCGGCGCCGGCTACCGATCCGCCGTATCTGCGCAAGGAGTCGTGGCTGCTGCGCGGTATCCGGTCGGCGCCGCGGATCGACCCGCCGGCCACCGCGCCGGGCCGCGCGCCGCGTCTGTTTGAGCTGCGCATCTACGAGTCCCACAACCTGCGGGCCAACCGCGACAAGATCGCCATGTTCGACCAGGCGGAAATAGCCATCTTCCGCCGCTGCGGTTTGCTGCCGGTCTTCTTCGGCCAGGCCCTCTACGGGGCGCGGCTGCCGAATCTTACTTATATGGTGGCCTACGACGACATGGCCGGCCGCGAGAAGGCCTGGGCTGCTTTTCGCGACGACCCGGAGTGGAAGAAGATCAGCCAGAAGCCCGGCTGGACCGATCCCGAGATCGTCACCAATATCAGCAATTCGCTGCTCCGGCCCACGCCGTATTCGCCGATCCGATAGGAGAGAGGTCCCGTGGACGATAAGAATTTCGAGGTCATTTCCGAGATTACCGGCGAGCGCTACACGGTGGAGTTTCGCTGGCTCCAGACGGCCATTTCGCTGCGTCACAGCGATACGATCGACGTAAAGTTTCTGGTCAACGGGCAGGGCCAGGTGATGGCGCTGCCGCACGCCCCCCTGGAGCAGGCCTGCCGCCTGGCGGGCGTGCCGCTGACCGACCCGCTCTGCCGCCGCCTGGCCGCCCGCCACCTCGAGGTGGCGCTCCGCACCGGCGAAGACTCCGAAAAGGAACTGATCACCCTAACCCCGGAACGGGTAGCGGAGTTGGCCCAGGGCGAGATAACGATGGCCCGAGCGCCTCGGCGCTAGCCCGTGGAAAAGTGCCCTGGAGTCACCTGGTGCAAATTTGCACCCGGGAAGTTATTGATTCTGCGAAGTGAACCTGACCGCAGATTTGCGGTCAGGTCCATTTGCCACCGGCGGCTAGTCTATAAGCCCGTGGCAGAAGTGAGATCCGGCAAATTTGCCGCATCCTCAACCTCGCAGAATCAACGACTTGCCGGTGGCAAATTTGCCAACAAGTCGCGGTCGGAGCACTCTTGCCACGGGCTGGTAGCATTACTGCGCCGGATAGACCATCGTCAGGGGATCCGGCAGGGGAATACGCTGCACTGCGCCCAGCTTCTCGAGCGAATGCTGCGGCTTGGTGGGGTCCCCTTTCAAAATGTCCGCCGCATTTCCCACGGCCAGGATGACCAGTTCCTCCGGCTTCAGATACTTCTGGGCCACCCGCAACACATCGTCCGCGGTCACCGCCCGGAGCCGTTCCCGATACTTGGCCCAGTGGTCGGCCGGCCGCTTGGTGTACTCGTCCGCGGCCAGCGTTCCCGCCACGATCGCCGGCGTCGCGAAGAACCGCGGGAACACCTCCACCGCGTAGTTGATGGCGGTGGAAAGCTCCTCCGCGCTGACCTTGTCCTTGCGAATCCGGCGGATCTCCTCCAGCACAATGTCCGCCGCCTGGGCGCAGGAGGCGCTCTTCGACTGGAAGAACGCCCGGAACGTCCCCTCGTACCAGGTCCCCGGCGTCATCAGGGACCCCGCGCTGTAGGCCAGCCCCTCGTCGGAGCGGACGCGCGACACAATCCGGGAGGTGAAGGCGCCTCCCCCCAGGATGCTATTCATGACCGAGACCGCATACTGATCCGGGTTGTCCCGCGTGATCCCCGGTTGTCCGAGCGAGACGCGGCACTGGTTGACCTCCGCCTTGTTCACGACGTACACGCCCGGCTGGGGCTTATGCTCGGGCTTGGGCACGGGCGGGACCACGGGCTTGGTCCCCCCCCATCCCTGGATCGCCGCCTCCAGCTTGGCCAGCATCGCCTGGGTGTCGAAATCCCCGGACACCGCAAAGACGAAATTCGCCGGATGGTAGTACTTGCGGTGGAACGCCACCAGATCCTCGCGCGTGATCCCCTCGATGGACGCTTTGGTTTCCTGCCAGGTGGAGAAATGCTTCGACCCGCGGAGCAGCCTGTCCCACTCCCGCGCCTCGATCCCCGTCGTTTGATCGTTCCGCCGCGACATTCCCTGCGCCCGGCGCGCCTTGGCCAGGCTGATCATCTGCGCGTCGAACCCCGGGCTCCGCAGCATCTCGAAGAACAGCGCGAGCGACGCGTCCAGGTTCCTGGATAACGTGTTCAGCGACGCCGTCCCCTCCGTATCGCCAATCCCGCTGTTGATGTTCGCCGCCAGAAAATCGATCTCCTCGTCGAAATCCCGCGGCTGGCGCTTCACGGTCCCGCCGGCCCGGATCTGGTCCCCGGTCATCGCCGCCAGGCCGATCTTGTCCGGCGGGTCCAGGTATTGCCCGGTCCGGATAGTCACCGCCACGTTCACCAGCGGAAACACGTGGTCCTCCACCAGGTAGGCCACCGCCCCGTTCGACAGCACGTGCCGGTACCGCTCCGCCCGGGGCGGCTCGTACTTCAGGGGTTCGAACTTCAACATCTTCGGATGCGACACGATCTGGGCCGCGAGCAGCGCCCATGCGATTGCGTTCATCATGGTTTCGCCCCCTCCTTGCGATAATACAGAGCCACCGTCCGGTTCTCCGGCGCAAAGTATTTCTTGGCCACGCGCTGGATGTCGTCCGCCGTCACCGCCTGAAACTTTTCGGAATACTGGTTGATCGTCTGCCAGCTCCCCTGGGCCTCGCTCACCAGCAACTGGATCATCAGCCCGAAGTTCGATTGCAGCCTGCGAAAATCCATAGCCTGCTGCTGGTTCTTCACCTTCTGCAGCTCCCGCTCCCCCACCGGAGTGGCCGCCAGCGCCTCGACCTCCTTATAGATCGCCTTCTCCACTTCCACCGGGTCCTTCCCGGGCCGCGCCGTCCCCACCAGCTCGAAGTATCCCTCGTACTTGAGCCCGCTCGAGGCGGCGCGCACCGCCGTGGCCAGTTGCTGCTCCAGCACCAGGGACTTGTAGAGCCGTCCGGTCCGCCCGTTCAACAGGTTGGACATCATGAGCAGGGCCGGCTCGTCGGCGTGGTTGTCGGCCACCGAGTGGTAGCGGATATGGACCTCCGGGTTCGACTCGGCGTAGGCGGTCATCCGCTGCTCGGCCAGTTGCTTGACTTCCTGGGTACGGACCGGCTCCGGATCCCGCGGCCCCCGTTGCAGCCGTCCGAAGTACTGCTGGGCCAGTTCCTTCGCCCGCGCCGGATCGAAGTCCCCCACCAGGCACGCGGCCAGGTTGTTCGGCGCGTAGTAGAGCGAAAAGTAGCTCTCCGCTTCCTCGCGCGTGATTCCTTCCAGGTCGCTCGGCCACCCTACCACCGGCCAGGAGTACGGCGAGGCCTCCCAGAACATCGCCTCGTACTGCTCCTGGAAACGGCCCGTGGGGGTGGAATCGGTGCGCATGCGGCGCTCCTCGTGCACCACGTCCCGCTCCGAGTAGAACTCCCGGAACACCGGGTTGAGCAGCCGGTCGGCCTCGATCCAGAACCACAGCTCCAGCTTGTTCGCCGGCACGTTGATGAAGTACACCGTATAGTCCTGATCGGTACCGGCATTCAGCGCCGACCCTCCCGCCGACCGGTAAATGCGGTCCAGCTCATCCTTCACGAGGTAGCCGCGCGCCTTCTTCACCAGGGCGTCGTACTTCTCCACCAGCTCGCGGTGGCGCGGCGTGCGGCTCTTGGGATCTTTGGCGTCCGCGACCTGCCCCCGCCGCTGCTTCTCGATGAGGGCCTGCTCCTCGCGGCGGATCTCAACCCGCACCGCGTCCATCTCGCGCAGGGTCTTCATCTCTTCGTCGATGTTGGAGGTTCCGATGGTGCGAGTCCCCTTGAACATCATGTGCTCGAAAAGGTGCGAGATCCCGGTGATGCCGGGCCGCTCGTTGACCGACCCCACGCGGGCCACCCACCCGACCGCCACGTTGGGATCTCCCCGCCGGGGCACCAGGAGAAATTTCATGCCGTTAGGGAGGACAAACTCCTCCACCGGCACCTTCTGCCCCCAGGCCGTCACGGCCAGGAGCAACACACATGCGGCTAGTCTCATAATCCTCCGGCGGCGATGGCCGCAGGCCATAACGAGGGATGAAAATGTGGGGCGGCCCGGCACACCTGCCGGACTTGGGAAAGCCGGGCCTGGGGGCCCGGCGCGGCCCGCGGGGCCGCCCCACATTTGCCTGGGAGCGGATGGAGCGCCATTAGAAGTCTAATAGTGACTCACCTCGCGCAGAAAAGTCATCAGTGCTTCGTGAAATTTCGCACCTTCCCCGAGCACCGGATCCACCGCCCTGACGATCCGCAGCCTTTGGTCCAGGGTCTTCGCCCGCTCCTCGGGGGGCGACGCCTGCTGCAACTCGATCCCGAACAGCGCCTTCTGGGTCTCGCGGTGATCTCCGTGCAGCCAGGTATGGAAGCCCGCGCACTGGGCGCACGACCCCGCTTTGTTGATCAGCGTGCACCGGCTGGAGAAGCACTCGTTCAGAGCCTGCCGGGCCTGGTCGACGCGGAACCGGATCGCCGCCGCCGTGGTCTCCAGCACCTCCCCCGCCTCCTCCGGCGTGAACTCGTGCACCTCCACCAGGAGCAGCGCCGCTGCCTCAGGCGCCAACAGCGTCCGTCCCATGCAGGTGAAGCAGAAGTCGATGTGCTCGGGGATGTCGTAGGTGGTGTGGATCCGGGTCCCATGCAGCTTCTCCAGCCGGCTCCGCTCCGCGGCCATGTCCCCCAACCGCTGCCCTGCCCACAACTGCGCATCCGGATCCCAGGGCGGCCGGGCCTTCAAGTACTCCAAGGCCACCCGCGCGGCCAGGCGAAAGATCCAGACCCGGAAACTCGAGGCCCCGACGAACTGTTCGATCTCTTCCAGGGCCTGGATCGCAGTCTCCTGGGCCATATCCTCCGCCTCCGACCGCGAGGCGGTCAGACGGTGCAGGAACGCCGCCAGCGGCTTCTCCACCGGCTCGTACAGCTCGGAGAACGCGCCGCGATCGCCGGCTTTCGCTCTGCCGATTAAGTCCGCCTCCAACAAGTGCTATCCTCTCTCCGGCAAGCCATGCCCGCCAACCTCACGCCCGATTATCTGACGGCCGAGCGGGAATGCAAGAGTGCCCAGTCCCATGCGGAACGAGTCACCGCCCGGGAGCGCATGCTCGCCACGGTCCCCAAGCATAAGGGGACCGAGAAGCTCCAGGCGGATCTCAAACGCCGCCTCTCCCAGGCCCGCAAAGAATCGGCCAGGAAAGGCGCCGCCCACTCCAATTCATTCTATCTGGTCGAACAGAAATTCAGGATGGAGTGAGCGCCCCACGCCGCATGCAGCCCGGCGCGCCGGTCCGCCGGCGACTTTGCGGCGCGGCTGCTGCAGGCCGTTCGGGACCTTCTACGAAGCCGGCCTCGCCGAAAGCGGAACCGTAAGCAAGGATAAGGGTCGTGGAACTGGCAGATGGCCGGCTCACCGCATCAAGACATTTAGACTCTCGCGGGACCCGCGCCTTCTGGAGAAGTTGACAAATGTGGTGGGGCTGTACGTGATATCCGCCGCCACGGGCCATCCTCTTGTGCGTGGATGAAAAAAGCCGCATTCAGGCGCTGGACCGCACCACCCCGGGCTTGCCGTTGAAAAAGGGCCGCTGCGGCCATTCTGACTTCTGTCTTCCCTGGCCTGCTTAGAACTCGAGTTTCAGCGCCAATTGGAGGTTGCGTTGAGTGCCCTTGCTGGTGATGACTCCGAAGCTCCCCGGCTGCGAGACATCGGTTCCCGGCCCGTTCCATATCGGATGGTTCGGGGCGTTGAACCCCTCCACGCGGAATTCCGCGCGGGCCTTCTCATGAATTTGGAATTTCTTGAACAGAGAAGCGTCGAAGGCGCGCGTGCCCGGCGGGCGGAGATCGGGCGAGGTCCGCGAGGTGTTGCCGAAGGTGAAGTTCCCGGCCTGCGAGAAGGTGGTTTGGTCGAAGAACGAGTTCAGGCGGTCGGCGATCGGCCCGTCCTTCTTGGCCGACTTGCCGTTGTTGTTGGGCCGCTGCCCGGGCGAACCGAGGTTGGTGAAGTTGCCTCCGTTGCTGATCTGCAGGGGGATCGCCGTCTGGAACGTGATGATGCCGTTCACCTGCCAGCCGCCGAGAATCCAGTCGACCGGCGCCGGAGCCGACCTCAGAAACGTCCGGTTCTTCCCGAAAGGCAGCTCGTAGTTAGCGCTGATGACCAGGCGGCTGGAGACGTCCTGGGCGGAGAGGGACCGCTCGGCTTTGCGGTTATAGAAGTCCTGCTTCTGGCCCGCCGCCCCCAGAAAGGTTACGGTCTGGGAGGCGTCATCAATGAGCTTGCCGCCGGTATAGCTGAGCTGCAGGTTCAACCCGTGGGAGTAGCGCTTATTCACACCTAGGGTAAAAGAGTGGTAAAGCGAATTTGCCTGCGGCTTGCGGAACGCATTCACGCTCTGATATTGCGGGTACGCCCGCAGCAGTTGATTGTAGGCCACCCGCGGCTGGCTGAGAGGCGAGGTGGGATTGGTGATGACGCCGAAGAACGGATTCACCACCTGGTTGGAGCCGAGCAACTGGTTTCCCAGGGCGAAGTAGGACGCCGGCAACTGGTTGTAGGTCATGTTGCTCTCACCGTCGATCAGGTGATTCCCCTTGCTGCCAAGGTATCCGAGCTCGATGACGAATCCGGCGCCGAGGTTCCGCTGCAGATTGGCGTTCCACTGCTGGATGATCGGATTCACATAGTCGTTGAAGAAGCTGGCGTCGATGCCGAGGCCGAGCTGCGTGGCTTCCCCGCCGGCCGCGCCCTCGGGCCGGTTAAACCCGAGCGGGAATGGATTCCGCAGAGTCGCCACCGGCGTTACCCCGCCGTCGAGGGAAGTGGTGATGCCGGTGCTGCTGGTGAACCCTTGGGTCCCCGAGCTCCCCGAGGTGCCCGACGCCTGCAGCACCGAGGAGGAATACAGAACCGCGTAAGCGCCGCGGAATACCGTTTTTGGGTCGATCTGGTAGGCAAAGCCGAACCGGGGCCCCCAATTGTTGAGATCGGTCGGCGTCTGGCGGCGATGCTCGGGGGTCACGAACCGCATCGCCCCCACCAGGTTGGGGAAGGCGGCCACCTTGCCGGCGATAGGAGACTTGGCGTCAATCTCCCAGTAGCTCATGCGATTGTAGCGTTCCGTCCGGGGAATATCGACGTCCCAGCGCAAGCCCACGTTGAGCGTCAGCTTCGGGGTGACCTTCCAATCGTCCTGGATATAGAAGCCCCAGTAGGAGCTGGCCGTGGCGCCGGAGAAGGTGTGCGAGAGCTGGCCGCCGCCCAGCATACCCAGCAGGTACGAGGCCATGCCCGCTCCCTGCGTGGTGGAGTTGGCCGCGCCCACCTGCCGCTGCGTCCAGCCGTTATTGAACGTATAGTTCCCGGACGGCTGGCCATGCTGGGTAAAATTGATGAACAGCTTGCGATACTCGACGCCCCCCTTGACCGTGTGTCGGGCAAAGACCTTCGTCAGATCGGCCCGCGTGTCGTGGCCGGAGGGCTGAATCCGTTGCGTGGAGAAGGTGGCCTGCCCGAGGGACGTGACGCCATTGGTGCCCCCGATATCCATTCTCGGGAATTCGATAGCCTGCTCCGCCGCCGCGGCCGCCACGGCCTGCGGGAACCCGAGCCCTTGCAGGTCGACGCCCCGGGAAAATGGATCCTTGTGGTTGATCTTGCGCGCAAATCCATAGCTGAAGTTGAGAATGGTGGAGGGGTTGAACGTATAGACCGAGTTGAGCGCGACGTTATAGGCGGTGTTATAGCTCACGCCGTCTCCGATCGGGGTGGCGACGTTGCCGAAGCCGTTAAAAGGAAAGTTCGGCCCATTGGAATAGGACCCGCGCGCCCAAGTCCGGAAGCGCTCGCTGAAGTTGTGGTCGAGCCGGGAGTCGAATCGATCGTCGCTGCTCCGCCCTTTGCCGGCGGTGAAGAAGTTGTTTTGAACGGTGTACTGGTTGGTCGGCACGGCGTTCGGCCGGGGCCAGTACTGGAGCATGTTCAGAGCCACCGGGTCCATCCGCTCGCGCGGAATCCGGTTGCCTGCAAAGGGCTGGCGGATCCAGTTGCCCGCCGCGTCCTGCGCGACGTTGAGAGGGTCGTAAATCGTGATCGCCTGCCCGTTGCCATTCCGAAAGTCCGAAAAGTCGCCGTTTTTCCACGTCTCCAGGGGAACGGTGGCGGTTCCGGTGGACTCGCTGCGCGTGCGGGTGCTCTGCTCGGCAAAGAAAAAGAAGGTGCGATTTCTGCCGTCATACAGCTTGGGAAGAAATACGGGGCCGCCGGCTGTGCCCCCGAACTGATTCCGCTGGAACGCTCCCAGTTTGACGCCGTTCCGGTTATTGCTCCAGCTATTGGCATCGAGCTTGCTGTTGCGCAGGTACTCGAACACCGAGCCGTGGAGGGCGTTGGTCCCCGAGCGGGTGGCCACCGTGATCACGCCGCCGCCGGTCCGGCCGAATTCGGCGGCCACGGCGTTGGTGATGACGGCGAACTCCTCGACCGTGTCCACGATCGGCTGGTAGCCTGTATCGTTAATGCTGACGTTATTCTCAGGCACGATGATGGAAGCCCCGTCGATCGTGATTTCGCTCGAAGCGTTCCGGCCCCCGCTGATCCAGGGCGTCGAGCCGCTTCCCGGAATCACTCCCGGCACCAGGACCGCCAGACCGAACGGACTACGGCCGTTCAGAGGCAGGTCGATCATCGCTTTGTTGGTGATGAGGGTGGAGACGGCCGAAGTGGAAGTGGCGAGCTGCGCCACGGCCGCGCTCACCTCCACCGTGGTGGTCACGGCGCCGACCTTCAGCGGGATCTCCAGGGCGATGGTCTGCTGGACGCTCAGCTTGATGTCGGACGTGACGTGCTTATCGAATCCGGTCTTTTCCACGGTCAGCCGATACTCGCCCGGAATCAGGTAAGGCTGCACGAAGCTCCCGGCGGAGTTGGTGATCGTCGCCTGCCGGACTCCGGTGTTTTGGTTTTCAATGTTGACTGTCGCGTCGGGCACCGCGGAGCCGGTGCCGTCGACCACGCGGCCCTGAATGGTCCCGGTCGCCGTTTGGGCGGCGGCGGAAGCGCAGAACACGATCCCGGCAACGCTGAGAATCAGAACCCTGGACATGCAATCCCCTCCTTGGTGCGGTGGCGTCAGTATATACCCAAGGGCGGCCTCGCGGTATGATAGGTTCGGAAATTAAAGTTTATGATGGCCAAGGATCTTTACGATCAGGATTTCGTTCAGTGGACGACCCGGAACGCCGAGTTGCTCCGGGCGGGCCGCGTGCAGGAAGCCGACCTCGAGCATATCGCTGAGGAAATCGAAGATATCGGAAAGAGCCAGCGCCGGGCCGTGGAGAGCCGCCTGGAAGTACCTCTGGCCCACTTACTGAAATGGCATTTCCAGCCGGATCAGCGAAGGGCGAGTTGGAAGGCCACTATCAAGCTCCAGCGATCCAAAATCGCGAAGGTGCTGCGGGAGAATCCGAGCCTTCGCAACGCGCCGGCCGAGGAGCTTGCCGACGCCTACGGCAATGCCGTCATCCAAGCGGCGGGCGAGACCGGCCGGCCCGAAGACAGGTTTCCTGCCTCCTGCCCCTTCTCCCCGGAGCAGATCCTGGCCCCCGGATTCTTCCCCCAGTAAGATATGGTCCGCTGGGTCGTAGTCGGTATTGGTGACATCTCCACCAGGCGTGTCCTGCCCGCCCTTCAGGCGGAGGCGCGCAGCACCCTCTACGGCGTGGTTTCCCGCGACCCGGAGAAGGGCCGCGCCCACTCCGCCCGCGTCTGGACCGGCCTCGACCAGGCCCTTCTCGATCCCCACGTCGACGCCGTCTACATCGCCACCCCCGTCTTTCTCCATGCGCCTCTAGCCCTCGCCGCCATGCGCGCGGGACGTCATGTCCTGTGCGAAAAGCCCATGGCCATGAACTACCAGGAGGCTCAGGAGATGGTACGGGTCGCCCGCGAGACCGGCCTGAAGTTCGGCGTCGCCTACTACCGGCGGTTCTATCCCAAACTCCTGCGCGCCCGCGACCTGCTGGCGTCGGGCGCCATCGGCCAGCCCGTCCTCGCCGAGCTGGCCTGCCACCACTGGTTCACCGCCCCGGACGGCCACCGCGCCTGGCTCCTCGACCCCGCGAAGGCCGGCGGCGGGCCGCTATACGACATAGCCTCCCACCGCATCGACCTGCTGAACTTCCTGTTCGGCCGTCCCACCCGCGTTTCCGCTCATCTCTCCAACGCGGTGCACCGTTTCGCCGTGGAGGACTGCGCCACCGTCCTGCTCGAATACGAATCCGGCGTGCGG
Organism: Terriglobia bacterium; assembly: GCA_041477815.1. Classification (GTDB taxonomy): domain Bacteria; phylum Acidobacteriota; class Terriglobia; order Bryobacterales; family JACQDG01; genus JBGOUV01. The sequence continues at coordinate 17,921 of JBGOUV010000007.1, forward strand.
GGCTTGATCGACGTGCGCTGGCATTCGAAGGTAGCGCGCGACGAGTGCCGCTTTCGGGGCACGGACGGCGAGCTCGACCTCACCCCGCTCAACGATCCGCGGCTGGTCGCCCCCGGGGGCATCGAGCAACACCCCCTGCCCCCCAACCCTCATCTTCCCCTGCTGGAGAACTTTGTGGCCGCCCTCCTGGACGATCAACCCCTGGTGTCCAGCGGCGAGACGGCCCTGCTCACCGACGCCGCCACCCACTCGGCCCTCCACCGCCCCTAGCACCCATAACCCGGCGCCCAACACCCATCACCCATTACCTATCTGGCCTGCACCACTAGATCTACCGGATTCATGCCCACCGGGATCATGGTAAACAGGCGGAACGTTTCTCTCCCCTGCTCGATGCGGCGGCGGATGACCGCCATGTCGCCCGACCGCCGGTTCAGCGCCAGGGCGTACTGGTTGTCCGGCGTCAAGGCCACCCGGTGCGGGCCGTCCCCCACCGGCACCGCCGCCAGCGTCCGCCGCTGCTCTATATCGATAGCCGACACGGTATTCGCTCCGCTGTTGGCGACATACAGGAGGCGGTTATCCGCCGAGATGGCCAGGCCCCGCGGCTCGGTCCCCGCCAGCAGCGGCTGGTCCACCTCGTCCCGGTAGGCCGAGACGATCATCACCGTGCCGCTGTCGCCGCCCGAGACAAACAACTCGCCTCCATCGGGCTTGAAACGCATGGCCTCCGGCCGGGTGTTCAACGGCAGCCGGGAGATCAGCCGTCCGGCCGCCAGATCGATGGCCACCAGCACCCCCTCTCCCCGATCGGCTACAAACACCTGCCGGCCGTCGTACCGCACCGCCACCGCCGCCGGCTCCCGCCCCACCCGAATCGCCGCCACGATCTTCCGCCGCTCCAGATCGACCACCACCGCCTCGCCCGACACCAGCGACACGCCGGCCCAGCGCTCGTCCGGCGCCACATCGAAGTCCACCGCCGGCGCCGGCAACGGGATCGGCGTCCCCTGCTCCCCGATCCGGACTGCCCGGTCCTCCAGTACATAGAGCTTCTTTCCAAGCCACAGCCGCCTCGGTTGGACCCCCGCCGGAACGGTCCGCAGCACCTGCAGCCTCTCCGTGTCCACCAGCGTCACCCCGCCTTCTCCAAGTACATACAGGAGCCGCCTCGCCGGATCCGAAGCCAGCTCCAGCGGCCGGCTCCGCAGCGGGATGGGGCGCCGCAGCGTAAAGGAGGCCAGATCCACCACGGTCAGGCTGGAGTTGCCCGCGGCCACAAACGCATAGCCCTCAAAAATGGTGTCCCGCGGCCGCCCGCACCCCGCCAGCAGCAACGCCAGCACCAACCACCACCCACCACCCATTACCTATCACCCGCCCGAGCTGCGAGCAGCCGGGCGATAGCTTGGCACTCCGCCGCCAGCTCGGCAAACTGCTCCGGATAGAGCGACTGATACCCGTCCGACAGCGCCTGGTCCGGATGCGGATGCACCTCCACCAGCAACCCCGCCGCCCCCGCCGCCACCGCCGCCCGCGCCATCGGCAGCACCTTGTCCCGCTTTCCCGTTCCGTGACTGGGGTCGGCGATGATCGGCAAGTGGCTCAACCGCTGCACCGCCGGGACCACGCTGAGGTCGAGGGTATTGCGCGTATGGTCGGCGAAGGTCCGCACCCCGCGCTCGCACAGGATCACCTGGTAGTTCCCCTCCGACAGGAGATATTCCGCCGCCATCAGGAATTCTTCCAGCGTCGACGACATCCCGCGCTTCAGCAGCACCGGCAGGCGCGCCCGCCCCGCCCGCCGCAGCAGCGAAAAGTTCTGCATGTTGCGCGCCCCGATCTGGACGCAGTCGGCGTACCGCTCCACCAGGTCAAAGGTCTCGACGTCGATGGCCTCGGTCACCACTCCCAGCCCGGTCTCGGCCCGCGCCTCGGCCAGCAACTTCAGCCCCTCTTCGGCCAGTCCCTGAAAGGCGTAAGGCGACGTGCGCGGCTTGTAGGCGCCTCCACGCAGAAGCTGCGCCCCCGCCCCCTTCACCGCCTTGGCCGTCTCCAGGATCTGCTCGCGGCTCTCCACCGAGCAAGGCCCCGCGATCAGGACCAGCTCCGGGCCGCCCACCGCCACCCCGTTCACCTCCACCACGGTGTCCTCGGGCTTCATGTCGCGGCTCACCAGCTTGAAAGGTTTTGATACCCGAATGGCCTCCGCCACCCCGGGCAGGCCCTCAAACTCGGCCGGATCCACGGGCCCCGCATTTCCCGTGACCCCGACAGCGGTGCGCTGCTCGCCGGGAATCACGTGAGCCCGGAACCCCAGCTTCTGAATCTTTTCGCAGACGCCGGCGATCTCGGCCTCGCCCGCCTGGGCCCGCATCACGATGAGCACCTTAGTATGGTACGATGGATTCAGTCAGACTTGTGGGCCTGTGGCGCAGTTGGGAGCGCGCTTCCATGGCATGGAAGAGGTCGAGAGTTCGAATCTCTCCAGGTCCACCAAAAGCCCTCAAACACTTACCACCACTCACCCGCAGAACGCCGCCCGTGGAGTCTGAATGGTGTCCCCCTCATTGCCCCCCCCTGGTCTGAACGATTATCGCAGCTTCCGCGATGGTGGCAGCACCGGACTGCCGGGTGCTTCGCCGAAGGCGTTCCTGTCTCGCCGGTGGCTTTGTTCCCAGCGGCCCGGTGCGGCGCCTCAGGCCGGTGCCTGGATCGCCGTGCTACTGCAAGACCGTGTGTGCCTCGGCAAGGAGCGATTGCGGCAGCGTGATCCCAATCCTCTCCGCCGCCCGGGTATTCACGATCAAGCGCAGGTGCGCATCATACGTGAGCGGCAGGTCCCCCGGCTTGGCCCCCTTGAGAATCTTGTCCACGTAAGAGGCGGCCAAACGGAATCGTTCAGGATGGTCCGCGCTGTACGACATCAATCCACCGGCGACGACCATCAGTTCGTCCGAAGTTTTGGCCTACCGGCCCACCAGAGGCAGCACCACCCGGTCCAACTCCGCATCCGTCCAGTTCCCTACTTTGACGTTGTGGTGCAGCGTCCAGCGCTCCGTGTGCTGCACCGCGGCTCCCGGCTCCACCTTAGCCAGCGGGCCAAGCGTCTCCAACTCGAGGAAGTCGGCGTTGGTGAAGGTCTCGAACGAGCAGCCGAAGTCCGTGTAGGTCTTAGAGGCATCGGCCTGGTACCGCTTGACGAATAGATCCGAGCCGAGCAGGTAGGCGGCCCAGGTACGGGTGTGGAAGAAGCCGGCCTTCTGGGGATCGGCGTTCTGGGGGTCCTGGCGAAGGATCAGGTACTTTTTGGTGATCTTCCACCGCGGGTCGGAGAAGTCGGTGAAGGCCCACATGACCAGAGGATGCGTCGGCGCCAGCACCTCCGGGTGCTTGCCCCGGGGCGGGAAGCCGCTCACCGCGGCGCCGCCCGGCGCCATCATGCTCAGCGCCCAGGGCGCCAGCTCGACCGGCCACTGGTTGCGGTTGGTCAGCTTGTGGAGCACCTCGACCCCCGAGCCGCTCTCGCCCAGGCGAACGATAATCTCCTTCTGAATACCCGTCGCCGGCTCGACCGGCTGGGTGGCCCGCAGGCTGGCGCCCTCGACCTTCACCTCCACCGGTCCATTGTCCGGTGAGTAGGTACGGGGCATGGCCTCGGGCGCGTGCCAAATCCGGTGTCCGCCAATGAGCTGCCACTCGCCGGACCCCGTCTTGCCGAGGCTCTTGGCCTCCTCCCAAAACAGGTTCTGGCCGCCGGAGAAACCGTAGCGGATGATCCGTGGGCCGATGTCGGAGGTGACCACCAGCTCGACTTCGCCGTTGGTGATGCGGTAGCAGTTGGGCCAGCCTTTGTAAGGGGTTTTGTCGATTCTTACGGCGGCGTAGGTGGTCAGGGTCAGGGCGACAGCAGCGGCTAACAGGCGCATGCCCGTATCATGACACGGTTTCCAGCCGACGGCTGTTCTCGATGATGACCCGCGGCGCCGGGTTCTCCTGGGGAACCGGCAGTCCCTGAGCCTGGAGCAACCGGACGTGCTCCCGCATGCCCCACTTCGCCTGGTACAGGTGAGCTGCATCGCCGGGTTGCACTGGCCGCCGCCAAAGAAGGAAAGAGCCTGAACGCCTTGGTGTTGGAGAGGCTGGGTCAGTAGGTCGCCCGGCCGCCGCTGATGTCATAGCAGGCCCCGGTGACGAACGAGCAGTCCGGGCTGGCGAGGAAATGGATCAGCGCCGCCACCTCCTCCACCGACCCCGTGCGGCCCATGGGTATCCGCTGGACCATGTAGTCGATCTGAGCCGGAGTGAGTTGGTCCAGGATGCGGGTGCGGATGACGGCCGGCGTGATCGAATTGACGCAGATTCCTTCGGGAGCTACCTCTTTGGCCAGCGACTTGGTGAACGCAATCACCCCCGCCTTCGACGCCGAATAGGCCGTCATGTTGGGGTTGCCTTCCTTGCCGGCGATGGAAGCCACGTTGACGATGCGGCCGTAGCGGCGGGTGCGCATGTGCTGGATGACGGCCCGGCAACAGTAGAACACGCCGGTGAGGTTGACGGCCAGGCAGTCGTTCCAGTGCTCGTCGGTTTGTTCCCACAGCGGGGCGGCGCGGCCGCCGATGCCGGCGTTGTTGACCAGGATATCGATGCGGCCGGTGCGGGCGAGGATGGTCTGGACCATCCGCTCCACGCTGTTGCGGTCGGTGACTTCGAGCGCGACGGCGATGGCGCCGGCGCCGATCTTCCCGGCGGCGGTCCAGGCGCCGGCCTCGTTGCGGTCGGCTACGGCTACCGTGGCGCCGGCCCGGGCCAAGCGCGCCGCCACCGCCTCGCCGATGCCCTCGGCCGCCCCGGTCACGATGGCGGTCTGGCCTGACAGATCGAACACTACTCCGCCCTGGTGACGACGATCTTGATCGGCGTCGAGACGCCCTGGTGCAGGTTGACGGTGACGGTATGCTCGCCCAGCATCCGGATGGGCTGCTCGATCTCGATCTTGTGACGATCGATGTTATAGCCGAGCTTGGCCAGCTCCTCGCCGATGCGCATGGCCGTGACCGACCCGAACAACTGCTCGCTCTCACCGGCCTTCTCGGCCACCGTGATGACCACGTCCTTCATCAGGACGGCCAGTTGTTCGGCGTCGCCCTTGAGCTTGGCCTCCTTGCGGAGGGCCGAGGCTTTGATGTCGGCGACGACTCTCTTGGTCCCGGCGGTGGCTTCGATGGCCAGTTTTCTGGGCAGCAGATAATTGCGGGCGTAGCCGGCGGCGACCTTTACGGCGTCGCCGCGGCCGCCCAGCTTGGGGACATCGGTTTTTAGGATTACTTCCATGGGATTCTCCTATATCTCCGCGGCGAAGGGCAGCAGCGCGATGTTGCGGGCCTTCTTGATGGCCTCGGCCAACTGGCGCTGGTGGGGGTTGCAGACCCCGGAAATGCGGCGGGGGATGATGCGGCCGCGCTCGGCTACGAAGCCGCGGAGCAGGTTCACTTCCTTGTAGTTGATGCCATCGATCTTCTCGGTGCAGAACTTGCACACCTTCTTGCGGCGGAAATACTGCTTCTTGCCCTGGAGGGCGCCGGCTTTATCGGAGCCGGTGGTCCGGTCGCCCGAGCTGCGCGGACCGCTGCTGGGCCCTCTCCGGGGCCGGTCTTCCGGTTTGCGTTCGTCAGTCATATTCGCTCCCTATGTCGTGTTTATTCCTTAGCGGCGGGTTCGGCAACCGGAGTTGCCGGCGGCGGGGGTCCGGGCGCCGGACCGGGCGCTGGAGTCTCGGCAGGCGGCGCGGAGGGAGCCGCCGCCGGCGGCGGCTTGCGGGCGGCGCGCTTCTCGCGCCCTTTCTTCAGCTTCTCCAGCCTCTTCAAATCCTCATCGATGCGCACGGTCAGGAACTTCACCACCGCATCGCTCACGCGCAGCCGGCGTTCCAACTCCTTGACCGTCTCGGAGGCTTTATCCGTGGAGAACGTCAGCAGCACGTAGAAGCCCTCCCGGAACTTGCGGATCCGGTAGGCCAGCCGCCGCGTACCCCATTTGTCCACCTTGTCGACCGTGCCGCCGCTTTGGGTAACGACAGTCTTAAAGGGCTCAATGGTGCCTTCGATTTCTTCCTCCGGCACATCGGGCCGGATGATAAACAAGACTTCGTAGATTCTCATTTTTCCTCAGTGTTTTGGCCTTCGGCGCGACGATTCCACCTCGTCATGGCCTTAGCGGCGCCTTCGGCAAGTAGGGAGCGAACCGCCTCGGCCGCGCGGCCGACGAGGTCCTCCACTTCCTGCTCCTGCGAGCGGCGGAAGGGACGCAGAACATACTCGGCGCCGTCCTCCACCGGATGGGCGGGAGCAATCCCCAACCGCACCCGCAAGATTTCCTGCGAGCCCAGAGTCTGGAGGACCGACTTCATGCCATTGTGGCCGCCGGCCGATCCGCGCTCGCGGATCCGCACGCTCGACCAGGGCAGGTTCAACTCGTCGCAGATCACCATCAAACTCTCCAGACCCAATCCGTACTTCTCCAGCAACGCCTTCACCGGACCGCCGCTCAGGTTCATGTAGCTGAGCGGTTTGGCCAGCGCCACTTCATGCCCTTCCAAGCGGCCCAGCCCCACCAGCGCCCGGCACTCCGGCCGTCCGACGTGGATGCCGCCCTCGCGGGCCAGCTTGTCCACGGTACGAAACCCCAGGTTGTGCGGGGTATTGGCGTACTCCGGTCCCGGGTTGCCGAGTCCCACAATGAGGTGCATGCCGAGGGGCTAGCGCTCTTTTTTGCCCTTCTGCTCCTTCTCCTTCTCCTCGCCCTCTTCCTCCTTCTTGCCCTTCTTGATCACTTCGGGCTCGGCGGGAGCGGCCGCGGCGGCCTCGCCTTCCACCACTTCGGCGACGGCCTTCACCTCTTCCTTCTTCATGGCCACGACGTGGACCAGGACCCGTTCCAGATCGCCGCTAAAACGATAGCGCTCGCCGGCGGCCAGGTCTTTCACGCGGATGGCGTGTCCCAGCTCCAGCTCGGCCACGTCCACCACCAGGTGCTCGGGGATGTCGACGGGCAGGCACTCGACGTCCACCTCGCGGGTGACCACCTCGAGCAGACCGCCCTGCTGCTTCACGCCCTTGGCATCGCCGTGGACGGCGATCGGGACCTTCACCTGGATGGGCTTGGCGAGGTCGATGCGCTTCAGGTCGGTGTGGAGCAGGTTGCCCCGGATGGGATCGAGTTGCCAGTCCACCAGCATGGCGGCTTCGCTGCCGCCGCCCAGCGCCACCTGGAAAATCGTGTTGTGCCCGGTGGGCGAATGCAGAATCTGGCTCACCTGCCGGCTGCTGAGGCTGACCGGTACGGCGTCCTTGCCGCCGCCGTAGAGCACGGCCGGGATCGTTCCCTTCATCCGCAGGCGCCGGGCCTCGTTCTTGCCCCGCGACTCACGCGGCGTTGCTTCGACGGTAATGTCTTTGATCATCGGAAAGTCTCCTGCTTCACACAAACATACGGCTGATGGAGGTCTCTTCGTGAATCGACTGGATGGCGCCGGCCAGCAGCGACGCGACGCTCAACTGCCGGATCCGCTCGCACTGCTTGGCGTTGGGCCGCAGGGGGATGGAATTGGAAACCACCAGTTCCTTTAACTCGGACGCGCATACCCGTTCCACCGCCGGGTCCGACAGCACCGCGTGGGTGCAGCACGCGTATACGCCCAACGCCCCATGCGACATCAGGGCCTCGACAGCCTTTACCAAAGTGCCGGCCGTATCGACGATGTCGTCGATGATCAGGCAGTGGCGGTTACGCACCCGCCCGATGATGTGCATGACCTCGGCCACGTTCACGTCCTCGCGGCGCTTGTCGATGATGGCCAGCGGCGCCCGCAGGCGTTTGGCGAAGGCCCGCGCGCGCTCCACGCCCCCGGCGTCCGGCGATACCACGGTCAGGTGGGGCAGAGCCAGACTCTGGAAGTAATTGATCATCACCGGGGTGGCGAACAGGTGATCCACCGGAATATCGAAGAACCCCTGGATCTGGGCGGCGTGCAGATCGAGGGCCAGGATGCGGTCGGCCCCGGCCGTGACCAGCAGGCTGGCGATCAGCTTGGCCGAGATGGGCACGCGAGGCTTGTCCTTGCGATCCTGCCGGGCGTAGCCGTAGTACGGCAGCACGGCGGTGATGCGCTTGGCCGAGGCGCGCCGCAGGGCGTCCATCATGAGCAGCAGCTCGAGCAGGTGCCGGTCCACCGGCGTCGACGTGGGCTGCACCACGAACACGTCCGCCCCGCGCACGTTCTCCAGGATCTGCAGATAGATCTCGCCATCGGAAAAAGTCCTCACCGAGGCCTGGGCCTCCGGGACGCCGAGGTGGTTGCAGATCTCCTCGGTCAGCTCCGGATTGGCGTTGCCCGAGAACACTTTTAGTCGATCTTGCTGCATGGCACGAACAGGAGCTATTCCAACCATTTCCGCCACCGGGCGCGATAGGACTTCCGGGTCACCGTACTCACCACGAAACGACTCCCGTCTCCCACTTCCAGAGAATCGCGGGCTCGAAGGGCCTGCCGGCGGTCCCGAAAGACGCCGAACAGGGCAGAACCACTACCGCACAACAGGGCGGGACGCGCACCCAGAGCCACCAGGCGCGCTTTCCGTGTTTCCAGTTCCGGGTGCGCTTGGAAAACGACCTGCTCAAAGTCGTTCTCCAGACTCTCTCCTGGCTCAAAGACACAAATCCTTGAGCACAAACGATATATTTTATCTTCCCAGGGCTCCGATGTCAAATGAGGACCCAGGCGCCGGTAGGCGTCGGCGGTCGAGACCGGCGTCGAAGGCGCGAGGATCACCAGCCATCGCACGGGGTCGTCGGGCAGGGGGTACAACTCGGTGCCGCGCCCCACGCCCACCGCCCGGCCCCCCACCAGAAAGAACGGAACGTCGCTACCGAGCTCCGCCGCGAGGCGAAATAGCAGCCGGGGGGCGGGGTGGGGCCGTAGAAGGTGGGCCAGGGCCTGCAACACCGCCGCCGCATCGCTCGATCCGCCGCCGAGCCCCGCGCCCACCGGGATCCGCTTCTCCAACTGAATCCGCACCCGGCCCCGGTCGCCGGTCGCTTCGAGCAGCCGCCGCGCCGCTCGGGCCGCCAGGTTGTCCGGCCCCTCCAAGTCGGACCGGCTACAAGCCAGCTCCACGGCCGGCCCCCCGCTACGCCGATACTCCACGCCGATCCTATCGGACAAAGAGATGGTCTGGAACACGGTCCGCAGCTCGTGAAACCGGTCGGGACGGCGGTAGAGCACATGCAGGCCCAGGTTCACCTTGGCCAGGGCCTCCACGTGGACGGTAGGCATTTACTTGTCGTACTGAATCAGGGAGAAGACATCGTGGCCCGGGAGCCGGTCGCGGCCCTTCAGAAATTCCAGCTCAATGACAAAAGCCACGCTGTCCACTTTGCCGCCCAGGCTCTCGACGAGCTTCACCGTAGCCTGCGCGGTGCCGCCGGTGGCCAGCAGGTCGTCAACGATGATGACGTGCTGTCCGGGCTGGACGGCGTCGCGGTGGATCTCCAGGGTGTCGGCGCCGTACTCCAGGTCGTAGGTGACGCTGGCGGTGGCGGCCGGCAGTTTTTTCGGTTTGCGCACCGGGACAAAGCCCACGCCCAGCCGGTAGGCCAGGGCCGGGCCGAACACAAACCCGCGCGCCTCGATGCCTACCACCAGGTCGGGACGCCGGTCCTCGTAGTGGTCGGCCAGGCCGCAGATGAGACCGTGGAGTCCGTGGGCGTTCTTGAGCAGCGTGGTGATGTCGTAGAACAGGATCCCCGGCTTGGGGAAGTCAGGCACTTCGCGGATCAGCTTCTTGAATTCGACCATAAGTTTGTAACCTGCCAGGTCTTACCAGGATGGCTCGATGCGAAACGAAGCCATGACGCGCAGCGGGGCGTCGCTGGCGTCCACGCCCCGCACGTCGGCATAGTCCGGACCCTTCCACAGCCGGCCCTCCAGCGCGGCGAGCCGGTTCGGGGGTCCCACGGCGTAGACCTCCACCCGCCCGTCGTCCAGGTTCTTCACGTAGCCGGCGAGGCCCAGCTCCCGGGCCACCCGCTCCACGAACCAGCGAAACCCCACCCCCTGCACGCGCCCGCGTACCAGGTAGAGTCGCGCCTGCTCCTGGATCTGCAATGCCGAGTTACTTGCGGGACCCGCGCCGGGGCTTCTTGACGCGAGACTGGCGGATCTTGTGCTTGCTCCGCTTGGGTTTCGATATCGAGAACGCGCCACTGCCCAGATACACGACCTTCTTCTGTTTCGCTTCGTCTGCCATCCCTTGTATTCTAAACCATTCTGACGAGTTCCGAAGGCTTTATGGCTCAGGGCTCGCGGGCGGCGGTCGGTTGGCTGTGGGGGAAAACCTGCCGGGCCGTCCGCCGGGCCAACGAATCGCTGCCCCTCGCCTTCTTCGCCTGCACCCGGTTTCTGTGCTCGGGCCGCCTCCTGCCGGCCGAGCGAAATCGTGTGGACAGATCGCTCCAACCGGAGAGTATCCGACATCGTTCCGCTCAGATTCGGTGGAGCCGCTGAAGAATCGATCGAATCGCGTGGCTGATACTCTTGCAGTGCCGCAGTCGCCGCCTCCAGACTGTTCACCCCATATACAGAAGCTGACGTGTGAATCGCCTCACAGCCGGACGCCGGTCTCCACCCACCGCCCCTCCCGCGCCGACAGCAGCACCGCGTCACAAACCCTCTGCGTCTGCAGCGCGTTGCGGAAGTCCGGCTGCGCCGGGTGGCCCGACTCGATCCCCAGGACGAAATCGGCCAGGGCGTTCAGGAAGGTGTGCTCGTAGCCGATGCAGGTGCCGGGGACCCAATAGCGGTTCATGTACGGGTGCTCGGAGTTGGTGGTGTGGATCTTGCGCCAGCCGGTCACATGGGACTCGATCTTCTTGCCCGACTGCAACTGCTGGTACTCGAAATACTGCAAATACTCGGGCTCCTCGAGGTCGAAGTAGACGCTGCCGGCGGCGCCGTTCAGCTCGAAAGTATTGAAGTTTTTCCGGCCCCGGGCGTACCGGGTGGACTCGAAGGTCCCCATCGAGCCGTTCGCGAACTCGGCCAGGAACATGCACGCGTCGTCGATGGTGACGGGCTGGCGCTGGCCGGTCTCGACGTGCTGCCGCTCCTTGATGAAGGTCTCGGTCCTGGCCACCACGCGGGTGAGGGGGCCGTTGAGCCACATGGCGGTGTCGATGGAGTGGGCCAGCAGATCGCCGGTGACGCCGGACCCGGCCACGCCGGCGTCCAGCCGCCACAGCCCGGCGCCTCCCTGGGGGACGTCTTCCGAGATGGTCCAGTCCTGGAGGTAGGTGGCGCGGTAGTGGAAGGCGCGGCCGATGCGGCCCTCGTCGACGAGCTGGCGGGCCAGCGCGATGGACGGCACCCGGCGGTAGTTGAACCACACCATGTTGGGGACGCCGGCTTTCTCGACGGCCGCCACCATCTCTTCGGCCTCGGCCACGTTCATGGCCAGGGGCTTTTCGCACAGGATCATCTTGCCGTTTTGGGCGGCGGCGAGGGCGATGTCGCGGTGGGTATTGTTGGGCGAACCGATGTCGATCAGATCGATGTCCGGGGCTTCGACCAGGCGGCGCCAATCGGTCTCCACGCGCTCGTAGCCCCACACGCCCGCGAAGGCCTGGGCCTTGGCGGCCTGGCGGGCGCACACCGCCTGGAGAATCGGCCGGTGCTCGCAGGGGAAAAAATCGTTGAGGCGCTTATAGGCGTTCGAGTGGGCGCGGCCCATGAAGCCGTACCCGATCATGCCAATGCGAAGTGGTTGGGGCATACGTCCGAGCTCCCAGCTCGGTTCCTATTTCGATCGGCGTTCAGTCTCCACTTGAATCCTTCTATAGGCGTAAAAATCCCGGTAGATTGCTTTGGCGAAGTGCTCCGCGAACGACCGGTAGGCGTGCCAGAATCTCAAGGTCATGAACAAGTTAGCCACTGCGATGGCCCCTAGCTTTATGGCACCCTCTGAGGTGACCCTACCGTAGCCCAACAAATAACCGATCAAGATCAGCACGGCCCCGATAAGAGCAAGTGTCCACATCGCAGCCCAGCTCTTGCGTAGGGCACTGCCCACTATGATGGCAAGCAGTTCCACCCCGATTGCCACCATCGCCACCTTCCTTGCCCAGTCCCAATTCAGACTGGCCAGCGCCCAACCCACGTGGTAGCAGCAGCCGAGTCCGCACGCCAACGCCAGACCCCTCATTAGCCCGTATAAACCTTCAAACTGCTCGCTATAAGAAGCGGATTTCGCCTGGATCAATGTGCTGCGGCAGAGGAAGAACGCATCGGAACGCGCCCTCGACACTTCTCTGGAAGATGTATTGTCAATGCCAAGATCAAGGTGGAACAGAGCGCTTACGTCGTTTGCCAGCTCTTCCTTGAACTTGACCGAAAAAGAATAATTCGCGCTATCCAGAAGGAAGTCCGAGGGGTGGCGAGACGTCCCGTCAGACTGCTTCGCCTTCGAGGGTAGGGCGGTCACGGCGAGGGATTGAAGCAAGTGTCCGGCAAGGTACGCCAAGGGGATCACGATTAGGGCAGACGCCAGTGCGGTGACCGGCCAGTACTGCTGGATTAAGCCCGACGGCAGCCATATCACGGCCAGGAGGGCAAAGCCTGGTAAGAAATACCCGTAGACGTCATAAAAGTTGAATTTCTCAATCATGCGGTTGGTCTTAAGGTCTGCCGCACGGGATCCTGTCCTCGGATCTCTTGAAGGACGTACTCCCGAATCCGGTTCGCTTTTGCAGCACGACTGCCGGGGAGGAGAAGCGCCCCCACCCTTTCGTGTCCGCCTCCGCCACAACTCGCAAAGATGCTGCCCAAGGGTGCGCTGGGAAAGTCTCTCCAGGGGTTTCTCATGGCCGTGATCTTCGCCCCTTCTTTCGTGCGCACGATCCCCACGGAATAGCGAGCTTGAGGAAAGAAGAAGTAGGGCGCGTAGCGGCTTACGATGACATCTCTGCTGTCCACGTCGAAGACCACGATCTCGCCATCCTCGAGTCTGGCGGCGTTGCCGAACCTCTCCAATCCGGCCTCCACCAGAAACCGAATCCGGTCAGACCTTCTCCTGACCTTAGGTAGCTCGGCAACCTCCTCGAGCGTCGAGTATCGGAGCAGTTGCACGAGCTGCCGAGTATACTCCTCGCTCTCCTCGCCCGGCGCCAAACTGGCCCGGATGCGCAGGGCCGGGGTATCGCCGAGGATCGCCTCCTCCACGCTGTCATACCTTGCGGAGTCGATCTTGTCGGCCCACTGCACCATTTCGCGATACCGAGGATTCCTGAAGTCAAAAGCGTCCAGCAGGTGCTCCCAAAGTAGCAACGCGCACGAACCGATTCGGTCGTTATAGGACAGGCACAGATCACCCCTTCGGCGGTCAAAGTGTTTCCTTGCGCCCTTCGTAAGAAAAGTTGTCACGTGATGGTCCGCCCAGAACTGGGCTTGAGGATGGTAAAGGAAGTCGACAACCGCCGAGGGTGTGTGCAGGGTAGCTTTGAGCCATTTTCCTCGTGAGGAATAGTCAACCGGACGAAACCGTTCGACCTTCCATCCACGGACGCTCTCCAGAAACTCCCAGGCCAGGACGCCAGAGACAATTCCATCAAAGCACGGGGAATGAAAGTACAGGTCGGCGCTTCTTGCCATGGCGTCTCTCTTGGACCATGCTAATAGAGAACGGTCCTTTGGGGAAGGCGGAAATTTCCCGACTCTGCCAAGCAGTGTCGCCTGGGGGGGCGACATGCATACTGAGGCGCAAACTGTGCCGCCGGCCGATTCCGGTCATCCGTACTTGCGGATCAGCCCGTCCAGCGCCGTCTTGCACTTGGCCGTCTGGGGCCAGGCATCGGGCCAGAAACAGAGATCGATGGTCCACCAGTCGTGAGAGACGCGGGCGGCCTTCAGCAGCTCCGGCACAATCTCATCAAAATTCAGCACGCCCTCGCCGAAGGGGGTGTGGATGGAGGTTTCATCGTTCCCCTGGGCGTCTTTGTGACAGGTGTTGTCCGAGTCGATCAGGTGGATGTGATTGATGCGACCGTGGAGCAGGCGGATGTACTCCACCTGGCTGGGATAGGTCTCCCGGCCTCCCTCGTGCCGGGCGCCCTGGACCGCGACCATTTGCCCGTGGCAGGTATCGTACTGGATTCCGAAATTGGGCTTGTCGACGGCATCATGGATCCGTACGGCGTCGCTGGGCTTGTTGAAGGCGAAGCCGGGCTCCACCTCCCAGGTGACGTACTGGCCGTGGTCGCGGGCGATGTCGCAGCAGACCTTCCAGGTCCGCACCACGCGGTCCAGGGCCGTCGCGTAGTCGATCTCACGATGGATGGTGGGGGGTTGGACGCAGTCCACGCGGATACCCTGGATGCCCAGGTCCCGGCAGAACTCGGAGTTGCGGCGGAACTCGGCGATGTATTTGGACTGATCGCCGGTATTGATCAGCTTCTCGCCCCAGAGATTGGCGGCGATGCCGCTCAGGCCGAGACCCTGCGCGGCCAGCTTGGCGCGGAGCTCCTGGCGCTGGGACCGCTCGGGCATGGCGCCGGGCCAGGCGTCGTCGGGGCCGTTGGGGTTGCCGGGGTTGGGATGGGGGGGAAAGGCGCCGAGCTCGACGCCGTCGAAGCCCAGTTCCTTCAGCTTGGTGCAAACCGTGTCGAAGTCGATCGGACTGGTCGCGTAGGGGCCGATGGTATAGGCCCAGGAGCCGATGGAAGAGCGTTTGGCCATGGTTTTGCCCTCCGCGGGAAACTACATTGGATACCGCAAGTCGGGGCGGGGTGCAAGCGTGGATCGCCAGGAAAACGCCGGGGTCGCTCTCTTAGGCTCGCGGTTCGACGGTTAACAACGCGGTGACGGAGGGGTGGGTCAGGTCCGGCGCTACCAGGGTGGCGCCGGAGGCCTGGAGTTCCGCGATCGAGCTCAGGCCGGTGGCTACGGCGATGGTTTCCAGACCGTTGGCCCGGCCGGCTTCGATATCGTTGGGCGTATCGCCGATCAAGACCGCTCGGGACACACCGTTCCACCCGCCCCATTTCCGGGCGTGACCCAGCGCCAGGCGGGCCAGTTCGGTGCGGGAAGAGGCCATCTCGCCGAAAGCGCCGAATCGGAAGAACTGATCCAGGCCGGCGCGCTCCAGTTTTTTCCACCCGATGCGGGTCAGGTTGCCCGTAACCAATCCCAGGAGCGCCTTCTGGCGTTGGAGGCGCCGGAGCAGGGGGCGGACGCCGGGACACGTCTTGCGGCGCAGGTCGGAGGGCGAACAGGCATAGTGGCGCTCCGCCGCCCGGTAGATGGCGTGCAGAGCGCTGTGGGCGCGGCGGCGGGGCACCCGGGCGTTGACCATCATCTGCACGAGGATGTCGGGATCGAGCATCCCGTGCAAGGGAATATTGTCATTACGGGTCTCCACGCCAAGGACCTCGCGGATGGCGGCGACCAGCGCGTCGCGATGCGCCGGTCCGGCGCGCCGGAGCAGCGTGCCGTCGATGTCGAACAGAGCCAACAAGCGCGCCATCAGGGTTACTATAACAACGTATGGAGGTGCGCATCGGAGAGGGCGTGCTGGCCTTGTGGCAGGGCGACATCACGAAGTTCGCGGCCGACGCCATCGTCAACGCCGCCAATTCGCGGCTGCTCGGGGGCGGCGGGGTGGATGGGGCCATCCATCGGGCCGGGGGGCCGTCGATCCTGGCCGAGCTGGACGTCCTCCGCGCGCAGACCGGAGGCTGTCCCACCGGCTCGGCGGTCTTGACCGGGGCGGGCAAGCTGCCGGGGCGGTACGTCCTACATGCGGTGGGACCGGTGTATCGGGACGGCCGGCACGGGGAGCCCGAGTTGCTGGCGTCCTGTTACCGGACCTGTCTCCAGTTGGCCCAGGAGCACGGCGCCCGCACCGTGTCGTTTCCGTCGATCAGCACCGGGGTATACGGGTATCCGCTGGAGGCGGCGGCCGAGATTGCGGTCCGCGAGGTGAGGGCGTTTCTCGGGCGCCCGGACTGCCGCCTCGCAAGGGTTACGCTGGTAGTGTTTGGTCCCCCGGCCCTGGCGGTCTACGAGCGGGTGCTACAATCGTAAGGATATGCAGTTCTTACGGGCCGGGGATCAGCAACTGATCTTCCTGGAGCTGGAGAAGGATTTGGTGTCGGGCCTGGCCAAACAGGCAGGCTTCGACTGCGCTCTGCAGGAAGACGGCCGGAGAATGGTGCTGGAACTGACCCCCGCCGATTCTCAGGATCCGCTATTGCTGTTCGACGCTGCGGATCCGGCTAACCTGGGGTGGTTCTCCCGCTGCCAGTTTTATGTGGACGGGCGCACCGGGGCCGTCCTGCAGACGCCCTTAACCATCGCCAACTGCCGCGACCCCGAAGGGCGGCTGCGGCAGAGCGTGAAGGTAGCGGTTACCAAGGAGTTGCCGGCCGGATTCCATCTGCCGGGACAGCAGTCGATCAACGAGCAGGTGGTTTATGCCTTGCTCTACAATCTGCTGGCGGCGCTGCGGAATACGGGCGTGGCGGTGTGCGGGGGACCGGTGGTGGTGCCGCTGGCGGGGCGTACCGAACGGACCGGATCACGCAATTAAGGCGGAGGGTCGTACGGCCTTTCCCCTTGTCATATGTCGGTACGCCGGTACCAGTCAAAATGTAACCGACGTTCTATTGTTCCCCGACCGGAATCCTGGCAGAATCGACAATGTACCAGGGACGACTAACTGAGGAACGCCGGGGGGACGAACTTCAGTGAGTCACAAGGCCGGCTCTTCGTGAGCCGGCCTTATTTTTTTGGTACAATCTCTGGCGGAGGTCTTTATGGCGGAGGCGGTAAATCGCAGGGACTTTGTGAGCCAGGCAATGGGAGTCGGGGCGGCGCTCGGATTCAGCCGCCAACTGGCGGCGCTGCCGCCGCAGGGGCGCGTCGTGGGAGCCAACGACCGCATCAACATCGGCATCATCGGGGTGGGGACCCGCGGTGGGGGCCTGCTCCGGCAGTTGGTGCGGATGAGCGAGAAGAACGACAAGATCAAGATCGTCGCCGTCTGCGACGTCTACGAGAAGCGCAAACGAGAGGCCCAGGAGCGGTCCAAGGCGGAGTTTGCCACCCTGGACTACCGCGAGCTGCTCGATCGCAAGGACATCGATGTGGTGATCATCGCCACGCCCGACCACTGGCACGGCAAGATGGCCATGGAAGCCATGGACCGCGGCAAGGACGTCTACCTCGAAAAGCCGATGACCCACACGCTCGAGGAGGCTCGCCAGGTCTGGCAGATGAGCATGCAGAGCAAGCGCGTCCTCCAGGTGGGCTCGCAGACCACCTCCGCCGACCAGTGGTGGAAGGCGCGGAAGGTGATCCAGGACGGGCTGATCGGCCAGTTGCTGCTGAGCCAAGGGTCGTATCACCGGAATTCGAGAGAAGGCGAGTGGAACTGGACCATCGACCCGGAGGCCGGTCCGGACGGCAAGGGCGACAACTATATCGACTGGAAGATGTGGCTGGGGTCGGCGCCCAAGCGGGCCTTCGACGCCGACCGCTTCTTCCGCTTCCGCAAGTATTGGGACTACTCGGGCGGGATCGCCACCGACCTGTTCTACCACGTGGTGGCGCCGCTGAACATCTGCTGGGGCGAGGCGCAGTTCCCCTACCGGGTCTGCGGGATGGGCGGCATCTACGTGTTCAAGGACCGCGAGGTGCCCGACACCTTCACCCTCATGGCCGACTACGCCAAGGGCCACTCGCTGGTGCTGAGCTCCTCCATGGCCAACTCCACCCATATCCCGGGCCTGATCCGCGGGCACGAGGGGACCATCGTGATGGTCGATCACGGCATGTTCGAGGGCCGGACCGATCACATCACGGTCACCGGTGAGCCCCGGTTCAAGGAGGAATTCACCAAGCGGACCGGCGGCGAAATGAAGCTGACCATCCCGGTGGAGGACAAGGGTCCCGACGCCCACATGCAGAACTTCCTGGACAGCGTCCGTTCCCGCGAAAAACCGACGCTGGACGCGCTCACCGGATACAAAGCGATGGTCACCATCCAGATGGCCGTGGACAGCTATCGCGAGGGCAAGATTCTGTACTGGGACGAGGCCAAGCACAAAGTGGTCGACAAGCCACCGAAACTGGCGTAGGACCGGCCCCCGGCCGGTCCTTAGGCTAGCCCGTGGCAGAAATAAGATCTGGCAACCTTGCCAGAAACTCAACCCCGCAGAATCAACGACTTGCCGTGGTGCAAATTTGCACCACGTGACTCCAGGACACTTTTTCCACGGCCACTAGAAATCTTTCAGGCGCTCCGTTCTTGACAGGTCGCCGGACTGTCCCAAAATGTTAACCACTCCGGGCAACCGGTGACCCACCCCTTGTTGTGCTAGAATTCTCTTCAAGCTTGGGAGGTTTCAAAATGCATCGGATTCGCTACGGTGTCCTCGTATTGTTAACCGCCGGCGCCCTGCTCGCTCAGTCCGAGTTGGCCACCCTCACCGGCATCGTCACCGACCCCAGCGGCGGGGTCCTGGCCAATGTCGACATCACCGTGGCCAACGAAGCCACCAACCTTACCACCACCGCCAAGACCAACGACACCGGCCGCTACTTCGCCCCCAGCCTCAAGCCGGGCGTGTACACGGTCACGGCCTCTTTCGCCGGGTTCAAGAAGTACGTCAACTCCGGCGTGATCCTCCAGGTGAACGACACCGCGCGGCTCGACATCACCCTCACCGTCGGCGCCGTCACCGAAGAGATCACCGTCACCGCCTCCGCTCCCCTGCTGCAGACCGAGACCTCCGACCGCGGCGCCGTCATCGACCAGCGCAAAATCATCGAGCTGCCCCTCAACGGCCGCGACTACAACCAGCTTGCCACCCTCTCCCCCGGCGTCCTGCTGCCCACGCCCCGCCTGCAGTCCATCGGATTCAAAGGCGTGTTCAACGTCAACGGCAACCGCGCCTTCCAGAACGCCTTCCAGCTTGACGGCGTGGACAACACTTCTTACTCCAATTCCTTCCGAGGCGGCAACACCCAGGTGGTGCAGCCCTCCATCGAAGCGCTGCAGGAGTTCAAGATTCAGACCAACGCCTACTCCGCCGAGTTCGGCCGCTCCTCGGGCGCTTTGATCAACGCCGTCATCAAGAGCGGCACCAACAACCTCCACGGCTCCGCTTACGAGTTCCACCGCAACGACAACTTCGACGCCACCAACTTTTTCGCCAACAAGACCAGCTCGCCGGAGCCGTTCCGCCTGCGCAACCAGTTTGGCGGCACCCTCGGGGGTCCCATCATCAAGAACAAAACGTTCTTGTTCGGCGACTACGAAGCTCTCCGCGACCGCACCGGCACGGTCCGTCTATCCTCGGTGCCGCAATCCATCTGGAAGCGCGGCCAGTTCACCGTGCCCATTCTGAACCCCTACAACCCCAGCGACACCACCGGCGAGGACTTCCGCCGTCCCGCCACCGCCGACTGCAACGACGGCCGCGGCAACTGCTGGATCATTCCGGCGAGCATGATCGATCCGGTGGGCAAGCGCATCGTGGACGTCAACCCCGACCCCAACACCGGCCTCCCCGGCCAGGTGGACAATAACTACGTCAACGTCCCCATTGAGCCCAACCGCACCGACCAGTTTGACCTCCGCGGCGACCACAGCATGTCCCAGAGCCTGAATTTCTTCGGCCGCTACTCTTTCTCCGATACCAAAATCTTCCGCCCGGCGCCGCGCCCCGGCCTTTCGGAGGGCTCCTTCAACGACACTTTCGGGGCCGCGTTGTGGCGGTCGCAGGGGATCGCCGCCGGCGCCACCAAAGTATGGTCGCCGGCCCTGGTCTCCGATACCCGCTTCGGTTTTTCCCGGGGCAACTTCTACCAGACGCCTCCCAACGCCGGCTCCGGCTGCCCCGAGAAGCTCATCGGCCTCAAGGGCGGTCCCACCGACGAAGCCGTCTGCGGTGGCATCCCCGTCACCAACCTGCCCGGCGGCAACCAGCGCCGCATCGGACGCACCACCTCCGTGCCCCAGTTCCAGACCCCCCGCTCCATCGACATCCGCCATTCCGTGTCCTGGTCCCGCTCCGCCCACGCCTTGAAACTGGGCGGCGAGTTCCTGCACGTCCAGACCGGCATCCGCGACGTCAGCTCCCTGCTCGGCAACTTTAACTACTCGGGCCGTTTTACCGGACAGAACGGCCAGTACCAGGGCGGCCTCGCCGACCTGCTCCTGGGATTCCCAACTCAGTATCAGCAGGACTCTAACACCGTTTTCAACCAGTGGCAGAAGATGTACTTCCTGTTTGCCCAGGACGACTGGAAGGTCAACTCCAAGCTGACCCTCAACCTCGGACTGCGCTACGAGTACGCCACCCCGCCCCGCGAGCGCGATAACCAGTGGGCCAACTACGACCTCGGCCAGGGCAAGTTTGTCACCGCCAAGGACGGTAGCATGTTCGACCGCGCCTTGATCCACCCCGATCGCAACAACTTCGGCCCCCGCATCGGCCTGGCTTACACGCCCCTGCGCCGTACGGTGGTCCGGGCCGCCTATGGGGTGTTCTACAACCACACCAACCGCCAGGGACGCGAAGGTCTGCTCGGCTTCAACTTCCCCTTCATTGTCCAGGGTAACCTCCAGATCGCCGGCAGCAACAACCTGAAGGCCACCGACGCCATCTTCCGGCTGCAGGACGGGATCACCCCCGGTTTCCTCGATCCCACCAAGGTCAACCTATCCACTCTCTCGCGCAAGGGACAGGATCCGTCCCAGCGCACCACCTACGTCCAGCAATGGAACTTCGGCATCCAGCAGGAGCTGGTGAAGGATGTATTATTCGAGGTCGCCTATGTCGGGAACAAAGGCTCCAAGCTCGCCGCGTTCCGTAATCTCAACCAGCGCCCGGTGAGCTTCAACACGTTCGGCGAGCCCGTCGCCGGCGCCCTGCCGCTGGCCTCTCAGAACCTCAACGGCGACATCCAGTATCTGGAGAACCTGGGCCGCTCGAACTATCACTCCCTGCAGACGCGCCTGGAGAAGCGCTTTTCGGCCGGCCTCTCGGCGCTGGTGTCCTACACTTGGGGGAAGGCCCTCACCGATTCGGTGGATCACCTCTCCACCTCCGGCGCCGGCAACGGCGTGGACGTCGGCGCCTTCCGGGAGCCCCAGAACGGATACAACCGCCGCCAGGAGTACGGTCTGGCCGAATTCGACGTCAAGCAGCGCTTCGTGGCCTCCGCCGTGTGGCAGCTTCCCTACGGCCGCGGCCGGCATTTCGGCCCGGGCGCCGGCAAAGGCCTGGACCTGGTCCTGGGCGGATGGGAGTTTTCGCCCATCATTACCTTCCAGCAGGGCTTGGGTCTCAGCGCCAACCAGTCCCAGCTCCTCAACCTGGGCGGGGAGCGCCGCAGCCGGCCCAACCGGATCGGCAACGGCAGCCTGGACGCGAGCCAGCAGAATGTGGACCGCTTCTTCGATACCAACGCCTTCGTCATTCTCCAGACCAGCCGCACGGTCGCCGGCTTCGTCCCCAACCAGGCCTACGGCAACTCCGGCCTCGGCATCCTGCGCGGTCCCAACCTCCACAACGTGGACTTCAATCTCAATAAGACCTTCGCCGTCACCGAACGCCACTCCGTGCAGTTCCGGGCCGAGTTCTTCAACGCCTTCAACCGCGCGAACTTCGGCGTCCCCGGCATCACCATGGGCGCCGGCTTCGGCCAGATCGTCAACACCTCGACCGAGGCGCGCATCATACAGTTCGCGCTGAAGTACCGGTTCTGAAGGATGTTTTCACCGCAGAGGATACTGCTCGTACTCGGTGCCTGGGGTGTCCTCTGCGGCGAATCCCCGCCCGACCCCCAGCTTCCTCTCAAGTCCGTCTTCCCCGCGTCCGCCCCCCGCTATCCCAACCTCTGGTTCTACCTCGACACCCGCCAGGCCTCGACTTACGAAGCCGCGGTGAAGCGGGTCACCGAACACCTCCGCCTCGCCCTGCGCCTGCGCGAGTACCGCGGCCCCTTCACTAACGCCGAAGGCTGCGACTTCGAGGCCCGCATCGAACACCTCCAGCCCTGGGAAGATCCGGCGCACCGCGCCCTGCAGCACTCCCACGCCTTCCACATCCGCTACTACTACACACCCCTCCTCCAGAAGAACCTCCACCGCGTCCGCCTCGCCGACAACCGCGACTACTGGCGCTTCGCCGCCAGCGTCCATTACGAAGTGGAGCACACCAACCCCAATCACGCCGACGTCGAAGCCTGCCCCATCTGCGGCCGCACCGGCGACTACGCCGGCCTGCGGGGCAACCTGGTCGAGATGGTCCACGACCCGCTGGGCCTGGAGCTGGTCCTCACCGGCAAGATCCGGGGCCAGGCCGTCCGGCACGAAGACTTCGACGAACGCCCCGTCGCCGGCCTCGGCGCCCTGGGGCAGTCGCAGATCCTCGCAGGCGGGAAAGGGGATCGGAACACGCTTCGCATCGGCATTGTGATGATCACCTGAGGATGCTCCCCCCCTCCGGCTGGCGCTCGCCGCCGCTACCGTGATGGTCCCCAGGCGCGACGGGGCCAAGCTCGCCACCGGCGTCTACCTTCCTGCTACCACAGGGCCGGCTCGCGCTCCCCGGGGGAGTTTTTCACCCGGCTCCAGGCGCCGCTCCTGCGGCCGCAACCCAGCCCCCGCTTTCTGTCGCGCCGGTGCGGCCAGTCACAAGAATCTGTAATATGACTAAGTCCAGCGGCTGCAACGGGATGCAGTGCCTCTCCCCGGCCACGGGGGACCGGATTTTTGGAGGGACGCGCTACTCTGGAGGTAGAAGGAGTTGGTATGCCAGACGATCCCATTATCATCGTCATCCCGGATTACTCGTTCTAGGGCCCGGGAGGGATCTTAGAGTGATCGAATCGAGCGCCACAATCAAACC